>NZ_CP156675.1 GCF_039851965.1 Pseudalkalibacillus hwajinpoensis
GTGGCTCAAAAGGTACCTCTTCAAAACTTAGATGAGCTTTCATTCCCTGCGATTGTTCATTGGCAGGGTAATCATTTTGTTGTGATTGAGAAGGTAAGAAAAAACAAAGTGCATATATTAGATCCTGCGATCGGTCGAAGAGTTCTCTCTTTTGAAGAATTAGAGGACGTTCATTCTTTCGTATGTTTGTCACTAAAACCTACACCTGAGCTCAAGAAGCGAAAGGTTAAAAAGGTATGGAAAGAATACCTTCGGTTTTTGTGGAAAGAGCCACGTCTAGTCATAGCAATCATCACGTTTTCATTGTTTGTTCAGCTTTTAGCTGTAGCGACCCCAATGTTTGTTCAATTTATCGTTGATAATGTGATTATCGCGAAAAATAGAACTTATATAGACTTTCTTTTTATTCCAATCTTGCTCTTGATAATAGTCCAGTTTGTTTTTTCATTATTACGGACAAGGACATTAGTTCGGCTCCAAAATCGGTTGGATTGGAATTTGATGACGACATTTTTCACTCGATTATTAAAACTCCCATACCATTTTTTCCAAATGCGAACCAGTGGGGATCTAATTCTGAGAGCAAATAGCAATATGATCATACGTGAAATATTGTCTACTCGAACAGTAACCATGTTGTTGGATGGAGGGTTGGTTCTTAGTTTCTTGGCTTATATGTTATATAGTTCATCCTATTTATCTCTGTATGTCATTGCTATTGCGATCCTTCAGATCGTATTAACCATGTTTAGTAATCGCTATATCGGGCGATTGTCTCAGGAGGAAATACTGCGTCAAACACAGGCATCCAGCTACTTGGCGGAAGTTTTGCGTGGGATTCTAGTCGTTAAAGGAGAAGGGGTAGAGTCTAGCGTCTATAAACAGTGGTCTGGGTTGTTTTGGGAACAAATTAAAGCTGCTCAAAAAAGAGGTTTTTTCTCTTCCTATATCGAGAGTTCCATGCAAACATTACGTATTGCAGCTCCTTTGATTATTTTAATACTAGGAACAAAGCAGGTAATGGATGGTGAAATGAGTTTAGGTGCTATGCTCGCATTTTATACGTTGGCCATTAGCTTTTTCACACCTTTAACCTCTTTGGTTACCACTACAAATCAGATGGTCTTGATGGGCACTTACTTTCGTCGCATATTAGATATCTTAGAAGCCGAACCAGAACAAAATGATGAAACTGTTCTAGATCCCCCACTCCTGAGAGGGGAAATTAAACTAGAAGATGTTGGTTTTAGATATAACCAATACGGACCTTTTGTTATTAAAAAAGTTTCTACTGTCATTTCACCTGGTGAATTCGTAGCCATTGTAGGCACAACAGGTTCAGGAAAAAGCACCCTAGCATCGTTACTTATGGGTCTTTATCAACCTACAGAAGGTCGCGTCTTATTCGATGATTGTGATATCAGTAAACTCGATAAACCACGTTTTCGTCATCAAATTGGTGTAGTTACTCAGCAGGTCCATTTGTTTAACTCATCCATTTTTCAGAATGTTTCTTTTCATAACTCGGACATTACACAAGAAGAAGTTATTAGGGCTGCAAAACTTGCAGAAATTCATGATGATGTCATGAAGCTACCAATGAATTATCAAACGATACTTTCGGAAGAAGGAAATAACCTTTCTGGAGGCCAGCGACAACGGATTGCTTTAGCCAGAGCACTTGCCCATCGTCCGTCTATCTTGCTTTTAGATGAAGCAAGCAGTGCACTTGATACGGTTACGGAAGAGCGTATCCACAAAAATTTAGAAAATTTAGCATGTACACGTATTGTCATCGCACATCGCTTGAGTACTGTTAAAAACGCAGATAGGATTCTTGTAGTAGATGAAGGGAAGATCGTGGAAGCTGGTACACATACTGAGTTACTTTCAACAGGTTCTGTGTATCCTGAATTGCATCGAAAACAATTTGAGAAAAAGACAATGGAGGTGGTCACATGAAGAAATTTTTTCTGATTTTTGGAATTAGTCTGGTTGTTTTTATCCTTGGGGCCGGAATTTGGGCTTACAATAATCCTCAAGCCGCAATTGAACTTGTGTTTGATATGGGTGGTATAGAAGAAGGAGAAGATATGCCGGTGATAAGTGGAAGAGAAGTAGAGCATGGAACTGCTTCTATAGACGAGTATCTAGGAAATGAGTTTGTAGTAATGATCGGGCGTGTTGACTGCGATGTTTGTAAGGAATCATATCAAACTCTTGAAAAGTTAGACAAGAATTTTCCTGAAACACCCTTTGTGATGATTGGTGAAGGCGAACAGACTGAATATGCTAAAGTTAAGAAAAATCATAACTTTACCTTTCCAATCATTTCTGCAAGCGAAGATATTAAAAAAGAAATGAACTTCAAGACTTTTCCAGTATTCTATTTAGTTGATGAAGAGGGGAAGGTTGCTCAAAGACTCAATGGTTATGATAAAAAACAGCTAGAGGATCTTTTAGGAGATGCTTCATGATGCTAAAAAGAAGTGTAAGCGTGTTTTTATTACAAACTATTTCAATCATCGGTTTATTGGTTTCCATTTATCTTTTGTTAGCTCATTTGTCCAGCAGTTTTTTCTGTCCCATCGGAGATTGTGTGAAAGTAAATGATAGTCAGTATGCAAGTTTAGCAGGGATACCATTACCGATTTTAGGATTAATTTTCTACACAACTTTATTCATTTCAACGTTTTTAATACGTTTTAGCCACCTTATCATTATTCCTAAAATTGTTTTGATATCAGGTTTGTTATTCTCTATCTATCTCACATATCTTGAGGTTTTTATTATTCAGGCAGTTTGTTTTTGGTGTGTTATCTCTTTTCTGTTAGTGATTACTGCTACTTTCATTGTGTTTAGCAAACAACCTAAACAGGCATAGGGGAGTTCTTTCTAGTTTTTCTAATAAGTAGTAGCAATTATCTTATTCCAGTGAAGGGTTTGATACCTTTACTGGATAACTAAACGGTTTCTTTGAGAAGATTACCAGGTCCTTTCACACCTGGGTTATTAATCATGTGTGGCATCGAAGATGATCAAAGCAGCCTTGATAATATTATTTTCTAATGCCATCACAAGTTATTTATTTAAGAGATCCAAAATAAAGATAAACGACTTAATGTAAATTTTTTCAAAGACTGACATCTCGTTGGTTTTTTCTAAAGTGCATAGGGATTCAGCAGAAAGGCAGAATCCTTGTGCTAATTTAACAAGGATAAACTTCTGATATTGGGGGGGATATAAGTTGGCTGGATATATGTCAAAAGGGATTCAAACAACCCTATTGTTACAAGTATTATGGTTTGGAATGTTTTTCACTAATATTCTAGGATTGGTAGGGTCTTACAATGAATACTTGCAGGATCTTATTTGGTTAACGATACCACTTTTAGGTTTACTTATAGGTATTATAGGTTTGTCTAAACAGGTTTCGAAATCTATATCTATAATAAATATTGGTTGTGGAGTAATCATTCTTTTATCTTGGATCGCTATTTCAGGTATCGATAAGATGTAAACATGAGCAGACAGGTTAGTCGAATGAATGTTTAAGTTTTATTAAAGTAATTTTCAGTCTTCATTCGTTCGAAAATATTTATGGAAATCGAACGAATGAAGCTTATCCTCAAGCCGTTATCAAAAATGTTCGTTTTTGATAACAACTATGAAACTCACCTGTCACTTTAGGAGATAATTTGCGTTGGTTTTAAGTGTTATTTTGCACATCCAATTTTTAAACCCAGCTACCTTCACATAAGAAGATTAGCTGGGTTTCTTCATTAATTATGTCCAATCACTAAACTATTTCGTGCAGCTTCTATTACTTCGGTGGTAATTGATGTAAGGTGATTTATTTCGAGAATACGTTCAATTTGAGTAAATATCCGGTGAATCAGTCTAAAATCCCCATTTGTAACTTTCATTATGCTTGTGAGCGCCTCGTAATCGGAAAAGTCCTCTCGTTTAATGGAGATACCTAATTCATCCCATTTATATTCTAAAATATGGTGCATCTCGTCTTTACTGAGTTTCTGATATTCATGTGCAAAACCAATGCGGGAATAAAGCTGGGGATAACGTGCTAACCTTTTTTCAATCCCTGGCATCCCTATGAATATCATGGCTAAGTCATGTTGGTCATAGATGTCACGAAGTTGTTCTAAGTGTTGTAGTTTCAGACGATCGATTTCATCCACTATAATTAAGTTAATCCCTTCAAAAGCGTTCGAAGTATTTAATTCCTTCTCTCCAATATGTACCCGGTAGACGTCTTTCACTATATTTAATCGCATCCCTATCACATGAATGGCACCAGTTAATTTCGTTGCACTAACAGGTGGGGAAGTATAAAAAAGCGCATGACAATCTAAAAATTTTTCTTCAGCATGAGCGTCTATAAATTCAACTTTTTCATAGTTGATCTGCTTGTCGAGGTAATCCCACCGTGCATACTGTCTAGCAGACAATGTTTTCCCCACACCAGGTAGACCATAACAAATTCCCATATATTGATACTTGATACAGGCATCACAAAACTCTGCGAATCGCTTATATTCCTTCGTTTCAATAAATGTTTGTGTGTTATTCATTGAAATACCTCTTCAATTTTGATTTGATTGGCTCGGGTTTCTCCGAACCTGATTTTAATTGGCTTTGTTTAGACAGGACAATTTCTTCAATGAGGGTTTTCTCTGGGATGATTTGATTTTTTAAAGAACGTTTTCGTTTATTTCTAGCAGAAATAATGTCTTTTAAATCCACTGTAAAATCGGAAATTTCAGGAGAAATAGCAGTACATAAATAGTGATCTTCGTAAAAAACTCTTATTTCAGCAAGGTCTCGTGGGTCGTAACGAATCACAACCGTTTCTCCAACGTACGCAGCAAGTGTGACATCAATATATCTTAGCCCTTGGAAATGAATCCCGTCCGAATGTACTTTTCTTGCTTTGGCAACATGTAGCAGTAATAGGTCCAGACTTTCTAAATTTTCCGGCATATTTGGTAAAAATCCTGTCTCATTCCAAGCATGAATCGGTGCTTTTTTAGTTGTTCCATGAGTACGATTATGATAATCGTACACAATAAAATCGGCTAATTTTTCATCCAATTCTTTCAACGTCAAAAGGGTATCCTTTGTACCATTTCCTATATAACCAGGTAAGTCTTGTAAAAACAATTGGTTGATGCTTGAAAAGAAGCGTTCAATTTTCCCACGAGTTTTGGAACAAATATTGGGTTTAAGAAATATTGAGAGGTTGCTTTTTTGATAAAGAGCGCTTTTTTAATTTTGTTCCGTAATCGGGTCATTTAATAGAGGAAGGCTTATTGAGCTAATTTCAAACAACGAGAAAAATCAAAGCCATTAGGGGTTTCACCTAATTTTATTAACAATATTGACAGATTGGATTAAGAATCTTAATATTTATGTTAACTAAATGTTGTAATAGGTTAACATTTATAAGACGATACAGGAGGATAAAAGGATGCAAGGGCGAAAGTATTACAGCGTTAGAATGAGAGCTGCTAAGGATGGCTCTCATGAACAAGGTGGAAACCACATATCTGGCGGAGAACTGCTTTCCACCTTTAGCGATATAAATTATGCTGTGAATTCTTTATTGAAAAAGGGGTTAACTCATTCAAGGGGAAGACCGGATTTTATGCAGATTCAGTTTGAATGTATTAACGAGCCTATAAAACTAGTTCATCCCTTGAAAATCGAGACAAATGAAGTGGAATCAGCAGAAAAAGGGCAAGCATTAGCTAGGAAACTATTGCAGCAATTGGGGATACCGAGAAAAAGCATCGAAAAAGCGTATAAATTAATCACTGAAAATTCAGGAATGAGAGGGGCTATATTGTTTGATATTCATTTAGGCGAGCGAATTGATGATAGAAACGAAAAAGGCGTGCGTGTTTCTAGAATGGACTGGTTGGACGCTGATTTTGAAAAATGGGCTGACCACTTCGAAGTGCCACGAAGTCCAAAAGTAAAGGAGGCACTTGTACTAGCGGGAAAGGCAAGTAATCATCCAGCTACAATTGCAGAATTATGTTGGTCAGATGACCCTGATTATATAACAGGCTATGTAGCAAGTAAAAAGCTTGGCTATCAACGTATCACAAAGCTCAAAGAATTTGGGGATGAACGAGGCTGTCGAATCTTCTTTGTTGATTGCTTAGAAGCTCTGGATTCATACATACACTATCTAGAAAAACAGCCTGTTTTCATTCAATGGGAGGAATAGGATGACACAAGAATTAGATGAGGTAACAAATGTTGAACTTTGATGAATGGTTAGATAAGCGATTAGATAGGACAAAAGCGGCTAGTTTGTATCGGAAGCTGCGAACAATGAATACTGCTCCTCAACCGGAAATGTCTATTAATGGGCAGAAACAAATCGTCTTTTCATCAAATAATAGATGCCAGAAAGGCTGTAATTTTTGCTGATAAACTGCAGGAAAGAGGAATATACGCTCCAGCTATTCGTCCACCAACAGTAGCAAAAGGGGAAAGCCGTATTCGGTTAACAGTTACAGCAGACCATCGTTCAAAAGAAATAGATTACATGTTAGAGTCATTTCATTTAATCGGAAAAGAGTTGAATATGATTTAATGAAGGTTTTTTTGTAACAGAACAGATACAGGAGTTGGAAAAACGATTATATCCTATAGACTTGCAGAAGTATTAAAAGAAAAGAATTAAACTAATCTCTTAGAAAATAGCCAAAAATAACGTGATTGTATTTGGAGGCAGACATGACAAACAATTTAGATCCAACGATACCATTTTCACTTACTTCTCCTGAGTTTATAAGAAACCCTTATCCCTTTTATGATAGATTGCGTTCCGATAATCCTATATATTGGGGGAATCTATTAAAATATCCTGGATGGTATGTAACCGGATATGAAGAGGCGATAGCGATTCTTAAAGATACCAGATTTAAAAACCGAATCCCTTTGCCTCAAACATCCAAAAAATATGAGCACCTTAAAAATCTGCAGAACGATATGATGCTTTTTAAAAATCAACCTGACCATATGCGATTACGTATGCTCGTTAGTAGAGTATTTACAACGAGAGTTATGGAAGCTTATCGACCTTATATAAAAGAAGTTGCAAATGACTTACTTAATCTGGTGCAGAATAAGAAAAGAATGGATATTGTTTCAGATTTTGCATTTCCGTTAGCAAGCCTCATTATAGCCAAAATATTAGGGGTGCCAGCAGAAGATCGATTTCAATTTAGAGAATGGTCTAAAACCTTAATCCAAACAATTGATCTTACTCGATCGAGACAGGCGTTAGCAAACGGTAACGAAACAACCATAAAATTACTAGACTATTTTAGAGATCTGATCAATAAGCGGAAAGATAACCCTCAAGATGATCTCATCAGCATGTTAATTAAGGAGGAGCAGGAGGGTGACAAATTAACTGACGAGGAATTGCTGGCAACATGTATTTTACTTGTGATTGCTGGACATGAGACAACGGTAAATCTCATTAGCAATTCGATCCTTATCCTATTGAACCACCCTGAGCAACTAATAAAGTTAATGGAGAAACCAACTCTTATTGAAACCGCAGTTGAGGAGTTTTTACGCTATGAGAGCCCAACACAGATGACAGCCAGGATTGCATCGGAAGACATTGAAATAAATGGAACTGCCATTAAAAAAGGTGAGCATGTTTATGTCCTTCTGGGTGCTGCCAATCGAGATGCGAAAAAATTCATTGATGCTAATAAGATCGATATCACTAGGAATCCAAATCCCCATCTTGCATTTGGACATGGCATTCATTTTTGTTTAGGTTCCTCATTGGCGCGTATAGAAGCACAAATTGCGATTCAAACACTGCTGCAACGATTACCTAACCTTTCAATTGCTGCCCCTGACTTACAATGGCGAAAACTTATTGGTTTTAGATCACTAGCAGAACTGCTAATTATTTTTGAGTAAGAGTTGGGTTGGAAGCATAGGGGACAGTGATCAGGCTTATTTAAAATTACTAGGTCCTACCAATAAACATATGGGTGAGCCGAATGTCTTAATTAGGACGCGTACGGTTTGATAAGCGGGAAGCCTTAAGAAAGGTTTCCCTGCTTTATTTTTAATTGAAGCAAAAAAACTCGGTTCCTTTTTTAGGAGATGTCATAGCCGATGAATCACTTGAAGAATACAATACCCAAGAGAAACAAACTCAATTGTATAGGGAAGTGCTTGCAGACGAAGAGGTCAAAGATGATTTGATCGAAACGTTAGTAGATACACTTGGCTATGACATTGCGATAGAACACTTATTCAATGTAACTCAACTTATATTGATCGTCTATTAGAAACGTACTCAGCAAATAATCAGGGGATCCGTGACGAGATTGAAAAAGCCCTTCAAAAACTGAAGAAATCAGACATTGTTAAAGACGTGTACCACACCATTTTAAATGGCATTGATACCAAAGAAATAGATATAAAAGAAGATGTTTTTGTAGTGAAAAGGCGTTTCTTCACACAATCCTATAATAAAGCGATTGAAGATTTTGCGAACACTTGGTTTGTGGAAGAGAATGAGCTGCACTCATCTGCTGTTCAATATGAGATCGGCACAGAGCCTATTCCGAATATTGGCGGGATCATCAATAGCAAGCAATTTGATAAGTATAAAGCCGTACATCCAGATGCAAAACCATTAAAATACGGACCAGAAATGAAACGTCAATGGAGAAAAATGTTAGATGAGGTTATTGTTCCTTTAAAAGACGAATTGAGATAAATAGCTTAAATATAGTTAAAAGTCCAACTGCGAAGGTAGTTGGACTTTACTTTAGCCGAAAAATGGATATCATCTTTACCGGATAACCAAATCATTTTAAAGACCGTTTCTAGAGTTGATAATGCTACTTATTCGGATCAAAATTATGAGAATATATGGTGCTCATTGTTTGTTGGAAAGAGTTATTCCGACAATTGGATGCGGCAAGTGATCTGTCGTTTAACTACTCATCTCACGAAGATGAAAATATGACTGAGTATTAAAGCGAGTAAGGGCATTACCCTCAAATGCTAAGAAATATTTAAATAAAATAAATTACCCTGCTAAACTGACAAGGTAATTTATCTTTGGAAGGGAAATCAACTTCTTCCTATAATAGGGGGTTATCCTTTCTCTTATCAATTTCGTGTATAATATCAATTTTACGAGAATATCAACAGCTCTCAGTACCCAGATATCTATCCAGAAATAGGAGTGACTTATTGATCCTAATAGAATGTACAAGCAGCAAGCCCCCACACTTTAAAGTGTGGGGGCTTGGATCATATTATTTTATTTCAAGGGGGAAGGAGTTAGGGGAAACTCCTTGGGTCATAGATTATCATAACAAGCACTATATTCTAAGAATATGGGAGAGTTTTGACAATTTAGCATTTCTGACCTAAAAAAATCCGCTTTTATAATCCTTGTTTAAAATTGATGCACAAATAGAACAATTACTTGTGAAAGTAATGGTGATTTTAAATAATTGGTATTAAGCAATCGGGCAGGATAATGGAAGACTTGAATTCGAGATAATATAGTTTTTTGGAACTATATCGTGACTAACTCGTATTAGTATCATAGTACTTTTAAGGGGTGGTTGAATAGCATGAATAAACAAATTAATAATAGTATGATCAGAAAAAAGAGTGATGAAATGTACCGAAGTGTGTTTAATGAAATTGTAGATATAATGCACAATGATTACGCGGGATATAAAGATAAGGCTGGTTGGGACCAACCCGACTTCTATTTAGACCAATTAGTTAATATAGATGACAATGGATTTATCGACCTCGTGCAAGACTATCTGTTGGATTTTAAGGATTTACATACTGGATTTAACCATAACCATAATCATAAACAGAAACAGGATATAGGATTTACTGTTAGAAGGTTTGAAGACCATCTTTATATCACTTCTTCAAGAAAAGAGGAACGACTAAAGACTGGTGATAAGATACTTGCTTTAGATGGAAGTGGAATCTCAGAAATAGCTAAGAAATATGAAAAGAAGCTTCAGACGGTTATACATGAAAGACAAAAGTGGGATTCTGTAATGTTTCAATTTCAAGAAGCAGAAATTGAAACGAAACAAGGACATAAACGAATCTTAGAACTAAGTACATACGAACCAATTCCAAATGATCCAGAATATTCAATTCAAGAGTTAGAGAAGGACATTCTATATATGAAGTTGACTGATTTTATGAATCATGATTCGATTAGTCAATTGATTTGTAATAATGAAGACAGACTTTCAACATATTCCTACTTGATTATAGACGTTCGGGTAAATAAAGGAGGCAGTGATCTCGCTTATTTTGATTTATTGCCTTATGTCTTTAATGGAGAAAAAGTTGACATACGTAATTTTTCAAATGAAATAGCTTTGACTAATTGTACAGAGAGAAATGTAAGTTTACGTCTTCAAATGCTTCAGGGTGCTTTGGCTTCGATTGAAGATAAAGAAACACGACATCAGATTCACATAATGATCGAAGAGTTAGAAAATCATCGGGGAGAAGGGTTTGTTGAACTTAATTTATCAGAATTAGAAGAGGACCTCATTTTTGAAACTAAACCAGGACCTAAGAAAGTGATAATCTTATCAGACGTATACTGTGGAAGTGCAGGGGATTCCTTTGTTGAAACCTGTAAGCATTCTTCGAAGGTAACTGTATTAGGACGCCCTACTTTAGGAATGAATGATTACGCAAATGTCGCTTTCAAAGAGTGGGATAATAGATTCAAACTTATGTACCCTACCTCAAAGTCATCTCGTGTTGATGAAGGAAAAGGGATGAGCGGAAAAGGTATACAGCCTGATGTCTATGTACCGTGGACCCCATTACATCTTGAACAAGACGTAGACCTGGAAAAAGCCATAAAAGAATGCTTTAAAGAAAGGATATAAGTTCATCTTTCTTTAATGGATTCCTGTATTAATCATAAATAGCTTTGTTCATCAAGACGCCTTGTTATACAAACGCCCCCTATACTGGAAGACTTGATTTCAAGATAACGCAGTTTATTTAAACTCTCTGCTAAAGATCACTATTTACCAGCAAATGGAGCGCAATCTTGGAAAACAGATTGCGCTCCATTTAATCAATCATCAAGTATATCTTTGTTTTTTTTGAATGATCTCTTAAGTGATGTGTAGCTTACGAAATACATAAATACTGCTATAAAGAAAGCTGAACTGAACAGGGGGAATATTTCAGTGAAGTTAGAAGGAATGCCGTCAATTAGGGCATAAGCAATAATTAGAATAATTAAGAAAATAAAACTTCGATTTATAATTGCCTTTTTTTCTTTAATATATCTCTTTTCAGTTGTCACTTCAGTATACTCGATGCCAGATAGTATGTACCTTAGCAGAATATAAGCGACTATAAATCCTAAAGAGAGTAATGCTACAGTTCCGGTATTTGAATTTCCATAAAGAGAGTAGTTATTAAGTAATACGAATATGAAAAGCATTGTCGCAAGAATAATAGAAGATTCAGCAATAAAATAAAGTATCCTTTTTTCCTTATACTCATCCTTTGGTAAAAACTTAGAAAGCCATGAATTTTCCATTCTGTTTACTCCTCCCAAAATAGTTCGTCAAGTGTTCTGTCTAACGCCTTTGCAATAGAAATACATAGTCGTAAAGTTGGGTTGTACTCTCCTTTTTCGATCAAACCGATTGTTTGTCGAGTAACTTTGACCTTTCTTGCTAATTGAGCTTGAGTTAAAGATTTTTCAACTCTTGCTACCTTAATGCGATTTCTCATATCTTCACCATCCAAGTAATATATATATTACTTATTGTAATTTATATATTACATAATTAAAATTAATAAATCAATGTATTGATGGTATTATTTTGTTATCATGTCCTTATCAATTGAGGACGATTGCGTATTAAGCAATGCAGGTTATTTGTATTTAACAAGATACAATCCTCAAGTCGGTGGTGAACCACTGATTGGAGTGAAATAATGAGTTTTAAGAAAAGAGTATTACTAGGCATAGCTCTAGCATCTCTTATGGCTATGTTCTCAATACTACTAAGCCACTTTAATAATAATGAAATTGAAGAAAGCCATTTAATAGGAGTTGTTATAGCAGGAATTATTATAGGCTATTGGTTCATACCAATTACCCTAAAGAAAAATACAAGGAAGAATAGTGATTGATCTTCAAGTATCGAGGAGCGATTGTAAAGTAATAAAAGCCTGATTTCTCAGCATTTTGTTGGTGAAATCAGGCTTTCATTTACTAAACATTATAAATCCACATTTTCCTGATTTCCCCATAGTGGCCCCTAATTCCTCGAATCGTTTCCTCACCCCTAGAAGACGAAAAAGAAAAACAAAGATAATCACCAGAAAATAAGCTGCTTCATTGAAACAAACAACACCGTATATAGGGCTCAGGATGCAAGTCTAACATTTAGTTGGTAATTCGAAAGATCGTGACTAATGCTTTAGTAGGAATGGCAGCTTATGATTTGCTGATTTTTACTAATAATTAGTTCTAATGTCGCGATAAAGTCAAAAGAGTTTGACACAAAATTTATTGATCGGTTACACTATGAATGTAAAAAGGATTTTACATATGAGTGGTGTTTGAATGGAAAATAACATTAAAGAGCTTCGTAAGAAAATGAATTTATCCCAGAAGGAGCTTGCAAAGTCCTGTTCTGTTTCGCGTCAGACAATTAATGCCATTGAGAACAACAAGTATGACCCGACGCTTCAGCTTGCTTTTCAGCTTGCTTCCATTCTGGAAACACCACTGGAGCAATTATTTCGTTATGAAGGAAAACATCTCTAGAATATCAGATTGAGGAGTGAGTACTGTGCAGTTCTTTATTCAAGTACTTGTGATTGCCCTTTGGGTTGCATCCATCGGATGGATAACCGGTAAGAAGGAATACCCAGTAGGACCAAATGATGATGAACGAAAGAAGGCGATTAAGGATCGATCCATGATTCAGAGTTGGATTACCTTGCTACTTTTTTTGTTGACGAATTTTCTCTTTGATCGTTTTAGTATTAACGAGGAAGTGCCCAGCTTAAGTTCGGCTAATCTGGAATTGTTTTATCTTATTGTTGCACTAGTATCTTATCTAATCTTTTACCTGATTAACTCGCGTAAACTAAGCGCTTAATACTTTTGTTAAGTATTTCACATATAAGTATAAGCGAAGACATATTCAATAGCTCAGTCGCCAAACTTAGTTAAGAATATGCAGAATCTTACCCCCTTAAGTAAGATAAAAAACATCCCAGGACGTTTTGTTCTGGGATGTTTTTTTAGTAGGTTAGCACGCTGAAACGGGGTATTTATTCCTATATATTTAAAATATTTTTCAGTGTATATGCAATTAAATACCTATATATATTCACTCTAAACTAGTGTTTTAGAACCAAATTATATAATATTGGATGAAAATGTAGAAATATCAAAAATTATCCATTAAGATGTTGATTGTTCTTAAAATTAGAATTAAGAGTAAAAAAACAAAAATGACGGAGGGGGCAACATGATTAACTGGCTAAAGAACAACAACTATTCCACTTACTATTTATTCTCACTTACATTCATCGTTTGTATTGGGACAATTCTATTCTCTGTACTGACAGAGGTGGGTGAGGAAGAAATTGACGCATTGAAAGCGTTAATCAATCGAGATGGACCCAAAGCCTATGCATTGGTAGGGGTGATCATTGCGTTTGGACTTCTTTTTACGTTAATCCAGTTATTCTTTAGCAGTGTTCTGTTGCATGCTGTCGCTAAATTTATTTTTCGTATTCCAATTCAATTTAAGCTATTTAATCGTGTCTTTTTGATTTTCATCCTATTTCTATCACTGAGCGTCTTTTGGCAAAATACACTTTATTACAACAATTACGAAGTCTTTCTGATTGCTACAAATCCTCTTATCCTGGTTGGAATGCTTGTTCTCTTCATCCTATTAAGAGGGGTAGTTACTATAAATCAGGTTAAACCTCTTCTCTTCACGTTATTTTGTTATATCAATTATGTCATTTTCACTTCAATTACTTTAGGGGGAATTTAGAGATGGGAAACGTACTAAATATGCAGAGTATTAACAAAAAGGACATGCTTGGAACTATGGCGCTATTCGCAACAATGATTGCGATTGCTGTTAGTGCACAAATGGGCTTAGCTTTTGATATCCATAAAGTTGTACCTGGAATTTCTACTGCAGCAGCATTAGTAGGTCTTAAGAAAGCTTACTCAGCTTATAAGGCTGGTAAGGGAGCTAAAAAAGCGATTGCTGTTATCTTCGGTTGGAATGTGATTGGTCTTCTTGTAAGTCTTATTGGCGACTGGGCTATTGGATATCTTCTTGAGAATCATATTGAAAAACTAGCAAGCTATTAATATGTAAATCGTAATACGTGAAGAGAAGGGTTTAGCATAGATGTACATACCGATTTACCCATTGAAATGAGTTGAACTAAGTGTGAAATATTCAATCAATGTCTTGCTGGTGCAAAGCATCATGAAAACAATGTATAACCAGCTCTTATATAGTAGTAGCAGAGCAGGAGTGGATTCGGGCCTCACGAAGAAGGCTCTTCAAACTCTAAATACATATACAAAAATTGCCTTAATAGTGCTCTATTTATTCTGGTTCACTCTTGCCTTTTTGTTTCAGATTTTTTTCCATTACGTTGACTTATTGCCTGAACAGATGAATTTAGTCATTCTTCTATTTGGTATTCTGGGGTTATGCTTTTTCCTCGGATACACTGTAAATGAAGACTTTAGAACATACGCGATGACGAATTCCTTTTCTGCTAACAAGAAGAAGAAGCTTATTCTTACGAATGAGTATTTGAGTGCCATCTTAATATGGGGATTTATTGTCATCATGGCTGCTCCTTTTTTGGTCGGTCAGGTCATTCTAAACGGGTTAGTCGGATTGGTGTTTATGACACAGTTCTTACTTTGCCTTTTTGTTGCAGGGTATTTCATTGGATTTCTTAAATTTAGTATCTATACTTTGCAGAACAGTTACACAAAGAGAAATCGAAAGATAGTATCGGAAGGTATATATTTACTCATTGCCGTGCTGGTATTTCACAATCGAGAAGTGCTGTTTAAAGGGTTCTACTTCTTTATTCAAATGTTATTACAGGGGAATCTAGCGAAGTGGATCATGGGCATAGCTCCTAAAAGCATCGATCTTTATCATTATCAAATCAATTTACTTACAGCGCCACTGATCGCTGTAACCATGCTACTCTGTGTGATAGTATCCTATAAATTAGTAGAAGTTCTATTAAAAGAAAAGGCTACAGCTCGTACGGGTAGACGATTTAGGCTTCCGCCTGGTATTTATCTGGATCAGATCAGGCAAAAAGGTATCATTAATATGAACTTTTTGATTGCTTTTGTTGGAACGCTATCATTGCTTATGTATCTATTAATAGGTGGATGGAATGCAATTGGGGCAGTGATGCTCAGTTCTTATTTACTTGTGAACTTAATGGTAAGTGATAAACAGGTGAACCTCGTTCTTTTGTATAAACGCCATCATAGCTCAGTACGAGATACTGCTTACCATTACTCCATCTATCCAACTATACAGTATTTCGTTGTATATGCCATTCTTTTCGCTTCGTTAGAGTCGGCTTCCAATCATGTCTCATTTCTAATTGGAGGTATTCTATTTATTATCAGTTCGATCTTTGTCTACATTTCTAGCATCTTTCGACTTGAATACTGGATTGATTCAGCACTTCTTAGCAAAGTGGCTAGGGTGAGCATTCTTATCTTCATAGGGATCACGATTGGTTTGGAATTTCTTTTCTATTTATCTGGATTGAATCATTTCCTACTAATTCTATGTATCCCGATCATCGCAGCCTTTGTCATGCATTATGCAGTGCTATTGAATTTTAAGAAGATACGAGGTTTTTTATATGAGAGAACACACAACGACAACGCTCATTTTTAATCGAGGTTCCAGGAGGCTAATCTTCGGCTACTTCGTCCTAGTAGCGCTTGTCTACGCAGGTGTCTTTCTTAGCGACATTCAACTTGAGCTTCTCCCAACTCAGGAGTTAATCAAACATGTGGACTGGTACGCCATCTTTATACAAAACACTTCTTCTGCTTTCCTTATTATTTTACTTGGTCTCTTAAGTTTCGGGACTGTGTCATCTGCCGTTGCCCTGTATAACTTGTATCTACTTTCTTTAGCCGTCTATATAGCATATTTGCACAGCGGATCAATGACCTATACCCTCCTTGTGATATTGACACATGGCATTGTTGAGATTATAGCTATAGTTCTGAGCTATTATTTATCAACAATAAGCCTTAGGCTACTTATTAATAAGCTTTATCAAAAACAAATTTTCTACATTCAAAGCTTAAGACAATTCATGTGGTATCTACTTTTTATTGTAGGGTTGTTTTTATTAGCTGCCTTGCTTGAAGCTTATCTAACGCCTACAGTCGTAAGTCTGATTCTGGAGTGAGTGGAATGATTACCATTAAAGAAATTAAGAAAACCTATCAATCCGAGGTATTAAAGGGAGTTGACTTTTCACTGGGGCGAGAGAAGGTCTACTGTTTGCTTGGAAGAAATGGGTCAGGGAAAACAACGTTAATGAAGCTGATGGCTGGTATTCTCGATTACGATAGTGGTGCCATTCAAATAGATGGAGACCTTAGACATGAAGAGGCTTTTCATTATGTATCAGAGCACCCGGTATTCCTGGAATATTTATCTGGATTCGAAAACCTGAAATTCGTGATGAGACTTCACCGATTATCTCTTTCAGAAAATGAGTTAAGAAGTTTTGTTGATAAGCAGGGGATTTCAGGATTTGCAGATGACCTCGTTGTGAACTATTCACAGGGCATGAAGCATCAGCTTTCATTAGCGATTGCATTTCTCATTGAGCCAGAGGTGCTCCTTCTCGATGAACCGCTTGTATCACTTGATCCAATTAACATTGTTGAAATGCATAAACGTCTTAAAGACTATGCCCAGAAGGGAAGGATCGTCTTTATCTCAACCCATATGCTTCCTATTGCACATAGATTAGGAGATGTCATTCTTCTATTAAAAGATGGCAAAGTGAAGCAGGTGAACAACGAATTTACTGAAAAAGAACTTGAAACATTCGTATTGGATGAAATCTAAAGGAGGAACACAATAATGAAAAAGTTATCGGTAGCAGCCTTCACTCTAATTATGATTGCAGCATTTATCGGTCCTCAAACCATTTATGCAGGAGCAGAAAAGTGGGACAAGGCAGGATCTTCAAGCTTCACTTCGAAGAGTAAAATCATTTTATCAGGAGGTGGAAGTTTCGAAGCATGTATGGTGGGGGGGACTGGTATCCATGAGATTACCTTAATGGAGGAAGACCAGACTAACTCTGATGATACGATTGGTTACGCACTTCTCTCACCTGGAACATGCAAAGTGTGGTCTGGGCTTTCGGATGAAGTAGATGGTGGTAACGGCAAAGCAGAGTTTTATTTGTCCAAATCAAGTCCAGAGAAAATCACGGTCAAATTTCGAGATTAAGCACCTTATGACAAGTTAAATTTGTATATAAATGGAAAAATGCCTATTTCCCAGAATACAGGGATAGGCGTTTTTTAGTTAATGCTTCTTATGTTAGCATCTGTCGATCTTTAATCTGACAGGTTAAGCTAGCCGAATTCCACCTCAGATGAAGTAAGCGATTACACAAACGTTGAAAAGTGTGAGAAGCAGTCCGATACTTCCCCATCCCTTTTTCTCATCACTCGTTAGATAGACTATGAATGCGAACAAAATAGAAAGCGTGCAGCCAGCTAGAATAAAGATCATCACAAAAGCAGCAGTTGATTCGCCAGATGTTGAAGGTATCGTTGGCTGAAGAAAAATTAAAACATGTTGATATAGAGAATGATGACTTGAACAATCATCAGTTGGGTGTTTATCATTTCTGTTTAGGAGACATCTTTGAACATCAATACGATGAAAATGAGAAAGCTAAAGCTCATTTTAGAATAAGCGTTGAATATTTTATGAAAAAGAACTATATTAACGAAATACTCAGGTCTCAAAATCATTTAGCACAAATCTTAATTAAGCAAGACCGTAGCTGGATATGGCCTTTCGGATGTATGATAGCAAGGAATATAGTATCCAGGAGATATTGGATGCTACAGGTATGAGTAGGGCTACTTTTTATAGGTATTTAGAAAACAAAAAAAGTAGTAATAAATTACTATAATGATTTATATCTTGTTTAGTTTAGTGGTAGTAAAAATAATTACACATTTTGTAATAAAGATCACTTTATCTATTCATTCTGATAATTCTTCACTTATTTACTTTTTATAGGTATATTTAAATGTAATAAATAGGTAATGTGGATAAAGAAGGTGAAAATCGTGGCAAATAGGGTACCAGTAAAAGCTGAGCTATTGGAATGGGCATACAATCGCTCATTAAAAAAAGAACTATTATAAAAAATTCAAAAAATTAAATGAGTGGATAACGGGAAATATTCACCCAACTATGAATCAATTAAAGCAGTTTGCTAAATGTTAGTTATTTGTACGTTTGGATTATTTTTAATATCTTTGCTAACGTTGATTTTAAACTTAATTGAAAAAATAAAGAGATAGTCCGTCCTGAACACAGAAGACCCCTTTTGAAGTCTATTATATGCTCTATTAACCTGTTATAAGACAAAGTATCAAGCTATTCCCAATTTCTTCGTCCCACATTAAATCAGTAAGCAATCTAGTTAACATAAAGCTACAAAATCAATGCTAAACATCAAAAGACCCGTATTCGAAGTGAGATTCTAGACAGTATTGATTACGCTGAAAAAGAATAACTAGTACCTCTTCACTCCCCTAATATTAAAAAACATACACTGACCAATATTACAATCAAATATCTACATATGGATTATATACCTACCGAAAATTATGAAGCTCAACGCACCGTAAATCATTGATTCGCCACTAATAATGAAAAAACATTCTTTGGGTTTTTTAGGTCTTTAGACCCGATGCTAGTTAGTAGTCATACTCTTCCATCAGTTAACATATATAAAGTTATTGGTTCAACACTTAAAAGTTATGTGTGCCAATAAAAAGGAGGAGTAATCAATGCCAAAAAAAAATCCGCAGTTGAAAGAAGCATTTCAAAAACTTCAAAAAAGTGGTTTATTAAATCCTAATCTTACAACTGACCAGCTTCTTGATGTATATGAAAAAAACTTGACTAATCCTGGAGACGATGCAGAGTGGGAACTTGCAACTAAGCATTTTCTACTTAGGGGAGATGACAAAATAGGCAAATCTAGGTTAGATAACATAAATATCGATCGGGAAATTCCTAATATCAACCCTAACATCAGACCTAAATAATAGAAAAAATTATAAAGAGCCGAATTATCGTTCGGCCTTTATGTAGCTTGAAAGGGGTCTTTCTACTTGAAAAATGATGTTCAATTTAACCAATTGGAATTTCAGGATTTAAAAAAATATGCGACTAGTAGTATAGACTGGATAGACCGGAATCTAGAACGGTTTTCTCCAATCAGAACTGGAGATTTTAATAATTCAGACTTAAAATCGTTTGCTGAGTTAACACTCGTTTATGCACTTCTAGAAGAATGGAATGACCTGCATATCGATAACCATTTATCTAAATGGCGTAACTTTATCTTGAAACACTGTGAAGAACAGTCCTATGCACAAATGGTACGTAAGAGTCCAAGGAGTGCCTTTCTCTATTTATTACCTTATTTAATGTTACGTTCCACAGGTTACCGTTCTACATATTACGAAGATACTTTAGATTATATTCAACGTTGGGGATATTTTGAGTCTATAGAGCTAGTTCCTTACCGGTCTCTAGATCTACAGTATATGTGCTGGAAATCAGGTTATTTTAACCACGAACCTGATTGGTACAAGCTTTATCGGTCGACAGTGTTAGGACGCTTCCGCAGCCCCCTATCCTTGGATAATGATGCCGCTTACTCTGTTACACATACTTTGTTTTACTTAACAGACTTTGGAAATAGAAATACTCCCATTGCAGCATCCGAAATAGACCACGTTACTAAGCTAATTGAGTACCTTTTGATACACTATTGGAGAGTAGGGCACTGGGACTTGATGGGAGAGTTATTGATTAATCTAAATTGTCTAGGACGCAATGATTCTTTTATTTATGCAAAAGCATCACAAGCCTTCCAAGAAGCTTGGAGAAACGATGGGGGGATTCCTGGCATGAGATTAGAACGAGATCTCGATAGAGAAGATGACGAGGAGGAGACCTTTCAAAATTGTTACCATACAACACTTGTTGGGGTACTGTATTGTGCTACTTCAATGAATAGTATGAGGAAAGAAAAAAGGGGAGATATTTAAGTGTCTCGGTTAAAAAAAGCTGCTGAACGCGCACAACAATGGCTTCAGAATGTAAATGCGGAAGATAGCCAATATGTAGCAATGAGTGAAATTGGTCTTTGGTTCTGTGAAAGAATCTACTTAGATAAGAGTGTATTAATGGAAGATAAAAGTAGGAAGGTAAACCTTACTTCACCAATCTCATTAATCGAAATGGATCGAAAAGAGATTCTAGCTTTAACCAAAGACATAAGCTTATCCAGTCAGAACATTTTGCCAGATAATATAGAAGGAAAACAAGAGTGGGCTCAAATCTTTGGAGGTATAGCTCTCTCATTTGCACACTATGGTGATATTTCAGTGGTAGCTGCCCTTGTTCGAGCAGCAGCATCTTTAAATTTAAATGGTACCCTACTATTAGAAGCACAAGACTATTTGTTAGATCAACAACAACCTGACGGGACTTTTGGACTGTTAGATAGGGAAGTAAAGCAACTTCAAAGCGAAACTAAGTCAAATGAAGATGTCAGGTTGGGTCTTACCGTTGAAGTGTTATGGGCGTTAGCTCAAGTAGCAACCCAGCATTTTCATAATAATTATGATCAGATTCGCATTATAAATAGAAGTGCTAGTGACCTGCTAATGTCAGAAAATCACAAAGTACCTTAAGCAGTTCTTTCGATGTGATTCGTTATATATTGCTATTAATTACTGTTAGAACAATTGGGTCTGATAAAACTGTTATGTCAATGCCCCTGAAGATGTTGGGACAAATAGAATTGCAAGTGCATCAATTATTGTAAATCACCAGCATCTATCACAGGCATTAACCCCTTTAGATTAGATAAAAGGATAAGAAGTGATTAGTTGAAGCTGATAGGATGTCTCCGTTGTGGTATTAAGGATAGACGATAAAGTTGAACAGTAACAAGAGTTGTATTTAAACTACGTGTCACGCTCTTTTAGATAAGTGGAGTAACGTTGAACGGTAACAAGAGTTGTATTTAAACATATACTCTTCTGTACCGTCATGGTAAGTAACGAGTTGAACAGTAACAAGTGTTGTTTAATCACATTAGTAATTAAAGTTATAGTTTTATAATTTGAATATAATGGTGTAAAACTAATAATAACTTCGTGTATAATATACATTCTATGAAGTGTTGAGATATATGCTTTACCGATTTGTTAATAGGTATATTGAACCTGCTTATATATAACTTAAATTGATAATTTGTTTTTAGACAGTTTAATTGCTGCCTCAACGCTTTTCTTTCCATAATCCAAGGTGTGTTGCCAATATCGTGTATTCTTGGTGCCTTGAGAGTAGTTTGCCTTAAGTTGAATGAGGTAAGACGGTGCATTACCAAGTCATTAAACGCACCTATGGAGTTTTAATCGCACAATGAGCTCAGAATTTGTTCTTGAATAGCTAAGGAATTTTCAATATAATATAACCAATGGTTAGTAACCAGTGGTTACAAAAAGGAGGATAATACATTGACAAAAAAAGAAATTTTAGCTAGAGATAGGATTTTAATTGCAGCAAAAACCCTGTTTTATAAGAAAGGTTATGAACAGGTAACCGTACGAGAAATTGCAAAAGAAGCGGATTGCTCCCATACGAGTATATACGTGTATTTTAATGACAAACAAAAATTACTAGAAGAATTAGCAGAGAAACCCTTAGATAAATTAATAAAAGAAATGAATGCGATTTTAACGAACGAAAAGTTCTCACCAGAGCAAAAACTCATAAGAACATCACAAACCTTTGTTCACTTCGGTTTATTTTATAGGAATTTGTACCAAGCCTTTGTAACATTTGATGCTAGTAGAGTGGATTTAACTTCAACAAAATGGGAGTTAAATAAGACGAGATTAAGGCTCTTTGATTCATTAAAATCAGCAGTTAAGGAAAACTTTACGGATTGGGGTGAAGCCCAACTACTTGAGTTCAGTCGAATGATTTATTATATGCTTCATGGAATCATCATGACATATAAAGATGTGGAAGAACGTGTGATTCAAATTGAAAGAAGAGTATTTCCAATTGTTAAACAGTCGGTCCATTATTTTGTTAAAGGAGTGATGGCAAGTGAAAATCCTCAGGGTATCTCCTAACATATATAAAATCGAAGCTTGGTTTTTTATGAAAATGAGTGCATGGATTGTAACAGTTGATGATGGAATATATCTTGTTGACACTGGAATGCCCTTTATGAGAAAGAGAATTTTAAGCGAAGCTGAAAAGTTAGGTTCTTTAAAAGGAATTCTCTTAACTCACGGTCATTCCGACCATGTAGGTGGAGTAAATAAAATTGTTGAAGCAGAAAATGTTCCTGTGTTTGCTCATCAAAACGATATCAAGCACATGGAAGGAAAAGAACCTTTCCCTGGTAGAAAAAAAACAGAAAAGCTTGTCCAACCAGGCATCGTCCAACCACTAGAAAAATTAGATGATGGTATATTTAAAAAGATAGCGAACCTAATTCCTATTCATACGCCTGGCCACTCTCCTGGACACGTAGTGTATTACCATGAGAAGGATCGTATTCTTATTGGTGGAGATTTGTTTACCTCTAAAAAAGGGAAACTACAAAAACCCATAGCTATGTTTACTTCAAATATGAACGAAGCTGTAAAGAGTGGCCGTATCGTAAAAGAATTGAAACCCAAATCTGTTAGTATTTGTCACGGGAATGACATTGATGTGCCCCATAAACAAATAGATCAATATCTAACAAAATTTACATAAAAAAGCAATATTTTAAATTATTTAACAATTAAATGATTGATATTGTAATTTTAACTGTGTATTATAGTAACCATAGGTTAGTAACCATGGGTTAGTAACCTATGGTTACTAAAGGAGGTGCTAAATGAAGCTACTCTGTTTTCATTGCGCTGGAGGTTCTTCATCGATGTTCAAACGATGGAAACTGGAAGGTGTAGAAGTCATTTCGTTTGATTTACCTGGAAGAGGAAAAATGGGGAATTTGCCATTAGTAGAAAATTTTAATGAAGCGACTGAATCACTAATTGCTCAGGTAGAGGAAACCATACAAGACGGTAAACCTTGGGGGGTGTTTGGTCATAGCATGGGTGCGTTGCTGGCTTATGATATAACCAGGCGCTTAAAGCATCACGATCCTTTGTTTCGTATATTAAGTGGTGTGAATCCTTTACAGGAATACAATGGCGCCGTTCAAGTAACAAGGGAGGATGATCAAACATTAATGCAAAAGATGGGTGCTCTCGGAGGAATTCCAGACCATTTGCAAAAACACCCAATGTTTATAAAATGGTTTGCTCCAATCGTACGAGCAGATTTATCAATAGTGGGAACGTTCGTTCTTAAAAAAGAATCTTTACCTTTTCCTACATACGTCATTAATGGAACTGACGATCGAATTATAGATTTAACAAAAATCCATTTATGGAACAAATGTATGGATTACCCAGTGATCATAAAAGCGATAAATGGTGATCACTTTCAGATCCTCAAGCACCCAGAGATTATTCAATCCCTCCTGTTAAAGTACGTTCAAGTAGGTGCGATTAGTTGATTAAATTATCTGAATTAAAAAAATATGCAAAGCTACACATTAAATCACAGCAGTTTAAGGGAATAAACCCTCAGCATGTTCTCAATTCAATTTATAAAGAACCAACTCATGAGAACATAAACGAAGGAGCATGGGATTTCGTTTGGAGAAATGCCGCGAAACAAAGCTTAGAAAATGGACATGTATCAGATGCCATCCAGTGCTATAACTTTGCACGGTTTCCGTATCCAGAAACAAATGTACAAAAGGAATCCAGCCAAGAGTTAGTTCATGCTTTTGAAGACCACTATTGTGATGAAAATGTGGAAAAACATACAATTTATGTACAAGGCAGAAAACTTTCTTTTTATACAGCAAATCTTGATCCTAGAAAACCTTGCTTACTTGTCTTAGGCGGTATTGTTTCTATTAAAGAACAGTGGAGTGTTTTTCTTGAGACAGGGAAAAAGATGGGGGTATCGGTTGTTGTCACGGAATTTCCAGGGGTTGGAGAAAATAGTTTGACCTTTCAAGAATCATCTCATCAGATGATTGAAATGATTCTAAATTCCCTAGCCAACCAAACGGATGTTGAAAACACATTTATTGTTGGCATGAGCTTTGGTGGCCAATTAGCTATTAAACAATCGTTAATTGACCCAAGAATTAAAGGGATTACCACTGTTGGAGCACCTCTCAATCGTTTTTATCAAGAGTACTCAGAGGAGAATGTACCCTTCATTACCAGAAGAACACTGTCTCATGTGTGCAACCTTGGGGAAGATAAACTTCAGAGTCATATGAGAGGATTGGCAATATCTCCTGAAAATATCCGTCGGCTCACCATTCCAATTACTTATATTTTTAGCACACGTGATGAGATTATTCCATTCTCTGAGAAGTCCTTTATAAAAGAAAATGTTTCAAACTTGCAGTTCATTGAATTTGATGATTTCCACGGGTCTCCTAATCACTTAGGTATTATTCAAAAAATAATTCCATTAAGTGTATTGAGGCAGAGTGGAAGCAATAACATTCCTTTGAAAATAATATTGTCTACCCTTCTTATGATGCAAAAATGGAAAAAAGCGAGGTGGTAATAAATGAAAACATTCCAAATAGCAGTTACCGGAATTGGTATTCTATCAGCACTAGGTCAAAACAAAAAAGAAACCTTTGAAAATATGAAACAAAATCAAACAGGAATTGATAACATTCAGTCGTTTGATGCTAGTAAGTTTATTAGTAATATTGGTGCTGAAATTAAAGGCTATGAACCATCCGATCATTTTTCACCAGAAGAACAAACCTCCTTTGATCGCTGTTCCCAGTACGCCATTTTGTCCATTCAAGAGGCGTTAGGAGAAGCGAAACTAGCACAGGAAAACATTGAGACAATTGGTCTAGCTTTTGGAACGTGTAATGGGGGATTAAATTCACTTGAGCAGCAAAATGGATTATCGAATCTGGATAGTCAATTAACTAAAAATTATCCGTTTTTCCAACAAGGTGACTCTGTGGCAAAGCATTTCCACTTTAATGGTCCAGTGATGACTTTGAATACTGCATGTGCGGCAAGCGGAAATGCCATTGGATTTGCGTGCGACATGCTACAGCATGGATATGCTGATGCAATGATTGCAGGTGGATCAGACTCCATGTCGTCATCAGTTTACGCTGGGTTCAATGCATTAAAAGCATTGAACGATAAACCTTGCTCACCTTATAACCACAGATATGGTCTGAGTCTTGGTGAGGGATCCGCCTTTTTGGTATTAGAACCTCTTGAAAAAGCGCTTGGAAGAGAGGCGAAAATCTACTCGGTTATCAACGGTTATGGACTTAGTAGTGATGCATATCATGAAACTGCTCCGGAGCCAGAAGGAAAAGGAATCTTGCATGCAGTTCAAATGGCGGTGGCGCAGGGCGGTGTTGAAAACGAACGTATAGAATACATCAACACCCATGGGACAGGCACCAAGGCCAATGACCCTGCCGAGTTAAAAGGGCTACAATCCTTTTTCGGTGATGGATTTAAGGACATTAATGTCAGCTCTAGTAAAGCTTACTTTGGTCATAATCTGGGAGCAGCAGCTGCAATTGAATATGCCACTACCTTGTTAGCTTTAGAGCATGGCCTATTGCCAGCAACGATTCACTTTGAGAAAGCTAGGGAAGGCTGTGAAACTGCAAAACTTGTTACTAATGAAATGCGAGCCGAAACTCCAGACTACTTTTTATGTAACAATTCAGCTTTTGGCGGCCATAACGCTTCAATTCTATCAAAAAATGTCTTTCATTCTCCTCAAACACCTATCTTTGATAGTAATAGCGAAACAACAAAGCAATCAGACGTTGTTATTTGTGGATTTGGTACTGTTCACGCGTTAGCAAACAAATCCGGAAGCATCCTATCATCCTTCACTACTCATTCTTCTCCTAAGACTAAACTAGAATTTTCTTTAAAAGAATACAATAAAGCTCTTTACGAAAGACGTATGAATCCATTGACTCAATATAGTATTGGTGCCTGTGACCTCGCTATTAAGAATTCTTTGCAAGACAAAGAGTGGTCAGAAGATATCGGGCTCGTCTACGGGACCTCGAGAGGAAGCTTAAAGAGTGCAGAAAAGTATTTGGGCTCCATTCTTGATCGGGGCATTGATAACGCAAGTGGAGTTTACTTTCCTGACATGGTATTGAATTCCACAGCAGGGAAGATCGCCAAAAAATTCAGAATCAAAGGATTTAGCAGCTCCCATAGCTCTGGTGGAACCGATGGATTACACGCAATGCTATATGGAACGTTGACAATTAAAGATGGAAAACAAAAAACCGTTCTCGTCGGTGCAGGGGATGAGGCTTCGGATTTATCAACTGAAATTGACAGAGCTCTTCACTTAACTGAGAGTACGTATGAAACAACTGAAGGAAGTACTTTTTTAACATTAGCAGATAAGGAAATAGCAGTACAGCAAGGACTAGATGTATATGCTAAGGTCAAAGGATTTGGAATGAGCTTTAATTCTGAAGATAACCTCTACCAAACCATTCAAAATAGTATTTCCCGTTGTTTATATGATGCGAATCTAACAGTTTCTGATGTCGATTTTATATTCTATCATAACAACAATGTGTCCGATACTGACGAATTTATTAGACTGAAGTCAGAGCTTGGCGGCATACCAATTTCCACATTAAATGACACTTTCGGCTACATGGAGTCAAATGGCTCATTGTATCATACACAAGCTGCAGTTGAATTACTTGCCTTAACAGAGGAAGAGCAACAAGAGATCACTCGTTCACTAGGGTGGACGAATGGTCAGTTGAAAACAGGATTGATCCTAACAACTTCGATAAATGGTAATTGTATGGCGATGGCTATATCAAAATAAAAAACTTGGAGGTTTTTCTATTATGAAAACATTAAACGATATCAAAGAAATCATTAAGGTGAACATTTTAATTGAGAGATTGGAATTGGAAGACATTGAAGCTGATGAAATTGAAGACGATGAACCACTTTTTGGTGATGGTCTTGGATTAGATTCAGTTGAAGCGCTTGACGTTGTTTCTGGTGTAGAAGCCGAGTTTGGCATTCTTCTACAAGTGCTTGAAGAAGAAGAAATCCGCCAGCACTTCTATTCAGTTGCGACACTTTCTGCTTTTGTCGAGGAGCAATTAAAAGAAACAGTAAACAGCTAATAACACGATGGGGTGCAGCTCTTAAGCTGTGCTCCCCATCTTAAATTGAAAGTAGGGTTAGCATGCTTTTAAAAGATAAAATTGCCGTAGTGACAGGCGCAACTCGAGGAATTGGAAAAGAGATTGTTCAAACGTTTGTGAAGCATGGTGCTTTTGTTATCGGCATTTATGCAAACAATGATATTGCAGCAACAGAAATAGAGGCAGAATTAAATGCCCATGGCCAAAAAGTTCACTATATTAAGGGATCTGTTAGCGACCAAGCATTTGTACAATCTACAATCGAAAATGTAACTAACATGTATGGAACGGTCGATATCCTTGTCAACAATGCAGGGATTAACCGCGATCAGTTCATCTTTAAAATGGAAGAAAAAGATTGGAACCAGGTTATTTCCACCAACTTTTCTGGATCATTGAATTTTTGTCAAGCTGTTCTGCCATTTATGGAGCAACAACAAAAAGGCAAGATAGTCAATGTCGTATCTGTAACAGGGGTTGCCGGACGAGAAGCCCAGACGAATTACGGAGCATCAAAAGGCGCCATTATTGGGTTAACTCGACTTCTTGCTCGAAAGTATCACTCAAAAGGTATTTCAATTAATGCAATCGCACCTGGAATGATTGAAACGGAAATGATTCATCATGTACCGGAAGATAAACTTTCCAATTTCCTTCGTTTTACAAATGCAAAAAAGTTAGGAACAACAGAAGAAGTTGCCGGAAACGTTCTGTACCTTTCAAGCGATTTAAGTGACTATGTAACCGATACCGTCTTAAAAGTGGACGGAGGATTCTTAAGGTAGGTGGAAAAGATGACAACTAAATACGTACTGATAACGAACGGAGAAGAAAAAGTTAATCAACTGATTGCGTCTCATTTCGAAAACAAAGGATATCAATGTTTCCTTCTATTTTACGATAAAAAAGCCTGCGAACATTATGCAGTACTAAACCCAAACCAAAAATCAATTTACATAAAAAGCGTTGAAGAACATGCATTGCAGGAAAAATTACTAGAAGCTCTACAAGGAAATCCAATCGATACTCTTATTCATGGAAATGAAATGCTTAATGAAGAGTCACTTTTTGATCAAGATCCATTAAAGCTTAATCAAATTATAGTTGATACACTTAACCGAATATTTGTCGTAAGCAAAGTCGTCGTTGGCCAAATGGTGAAGCCAAAAAAAGGAAAAGTTATCTTCCCACTCTTTTATGATCCACTTTATTACGCAGGTTATCCAAGCTCACCAATCTTAAATCAGGCAAAACTTTCATTAATGAAATGTATGTCGAGAGAACTAGGCGCTTTTAAATTAAATGTAAATGCAATGACATTTGGATACTACAATAACGAGTTTGAAAAAGTTGAAAAGAAGAGTATGAAAAATAAAGTCGAAATATTCAGTCTTAAACCCAAACTTCCAACTTTAGAAGAATATATCCCAGCTTTAGGCATGTTGATTGAAGGCCCGACTGAATTGATGGGAGGAGAGAATGTCCATGTTGGCGCAGGAATTGAAACAGGAATATAAAGTACACAAAGCCGTACGGATGGTTGGTTTTGGAGAGTATTTGCCAGGTGAGCCCGTGACCAACGACCAAATGGAGGAAGTTCTATCCATTCGTAAAGATTGGATAGAGCTCATGATAGGAAATGTCTCACGTTATTTTGCAGTTGACTTTAAAGAGCGTACCGTTAATTTCGATTTGACGGACATTTGCACAATGGCTGCAGAGCGAGCTATAGAAGACGCGGGCATTGAGAAAACAGAAATTGACATTATCGTTCTTTCAACTGCCACCCCTGATCATTTAATGCCATCAACCGTAAATCTCATAGCTGACCGATTGGGGCTATCACATATTCGTACCTACCAAATTCAAGCCGGTTGCTCTGGTGCTCTTCAAGGAATTGATGTGGCAACTCAATTTTTAACCTTAGGTACTTATCGCCATGCGCTCGTTATTGGGGGAGATGTCTGCAATAAATACATGGATTTGCAGAGGGATTTCAAAAAGCTTCGTTCCTCAGAGCTGATTAATTATGCCCTTTTTGGGGACGGAGCAGGTTCAGTCGTATTGACGAACGAAGATCGAGACGGTTTAGAAATTATGCATATCCAAAATTATTTTGAAGGATTGGGCAAAAAACCAGGTCAGATTATGAATTGGTTTGGTTCGATTCCAGAAAACATTCATGATCTTAGTAAACGAGACATTCGTAAGCAATTCCAATCAGCAAATGAAGACTATAAAGCAATTGAAACATCAGTACCAATTATGACAAAGGAAGTATTGGAAGAATTGCTAACCGATATGAATTGGACTTATGAGGACGTTAAATATTATTTACCTCCCCAGCTTGGATGGAATATGACCAAAAGAATCATAGAATCACTTGGACTGGACTTAGACTCTACGATTAATTGTGTACAGGATACCGGGAACAATGGCAATGCACTACCATATCTGCAAATGAAAAAATTACAAAACAATTTATCCCCTGGTGACAAGGTTGTTGGTATAGCAATTGAATCTTCAAAGTGGATAAAGACAGGAATTACACTTATTTATAAAGAGGGCAATCGTCAATGACCGAGAAGGAAGCACTAAAAAAGCTGAAAGAGCTAACCAGACTATATCAAAACGTGAATGGCAATGACGTAAAACATTTACTACACCAAATTTCGACATCCGCAGGACAAGAAAAAGCTGGTAAGTTACTTGAAAAAATAGAGAGTGATGGCGTTCTAGCTAAGGTTGCTTTCGTCGGTAGTCACACTACTCAAGGTCTCGACAACATAACAAGATATGAGGCTTCAAAAAGAAACCTCAATATCCAATTATTTACGGGTGGATTTAACCAATGGAACTTGCTTATGCTCAAGCCTGGAAGCGACTTAGAATACTTTGATCCAGATGTTACGGTTTGCTCTCTTGATGAATCGATCATTTATCAGCATTTTGGCGATAGAGGATGGTCAACAGAGACTTTATCATATGCCCTTGACGAAGCCTTGGCAGAGATTAAAAAGGTATTAACGGTTTACACCAATCGGATGGCGACGACCATTGTTCTTCATACCATTCCTATGCCTTTATACGATTGGAAGGCCGTAACAAATTATAGAGAAAAGCAGCAAGTAAGTATGCTTTGGAGGCAGTTCAACCAAAATCTATTGAACCTTCATACTACCTTAGAAAGTGTTATTGTCTTAGACTTCGAAGTACTCACTCAAGACGTGCGAGAAACCCGTGATCCACGCATGAAGCATTATGCTTCGATGAGCTATACCGCAAATGTATGGCAAGTGTTTTCGAAAGAGATAGCTTCCATTGTGGCTTCAATTAAAGGACTAACCCAAAAGGTCCTTGCTTTAGATTTAGACCATACACTTTGGGGCGGCATCATTGGAGATGATGGAGTGCATGGGGTTCAGCTTTCAAAGGCGTTCCCGGGCAATCAATTTTTTGCCTTTCAACAAGTGATTCAACGACTGCAAGCACAAGGAATTCTATTAACAATTGTGAGCAAGAACGACTGGGACAATGTAAAAGATATTTTCACTTCTCATGATGACATGGTTCTTTCTGAAAAAGATTTTGTTCAAATTTCTTGCAACTGGAGACCCAAATCAGAAAGTCTTGCTAACATGGCGAGTCGCTTAAATCTTGGAAGAGATAGCATTGTTTTTGTGGATGACAATCCGTTTGAAAGAGAGCTTGTTTCCAGCCAACTACCAGAGGTGACGGTCATCCCTTTGTCACAGGACCCTAGTCTTTATATTCACGACCTTTTGATTGATGGATATTTCAATACGATGACCTCAACAGACGAAGATCATAAAAGGTTAGAGAAATATAAACAAATTGCGAAAAGAGAAGAGCTAAAAGAAGACTCCGCTTCTATTGAAGAGTACCTATTACAGTTGGAAATGAAACTGGACTTATTTGAAGTTCTTTCAGCTCACATTCCTAGAATTACTCAACTATCGCAGCGAACTAATCAATTTAATATGACAACAAATCGGCTTACAGAAAGCGAAGTGGCCGTTATCTCGAACAGTGAAAGCAGTAGTATATATGGGTTCCGCCTAAAAGATAAGTTTGGGGATAACGGGATCGTTGGCTATGTCCATGTCAAAAAAGAAGAGCATAGGTGGTTAATTGAGAATTTTGTAATGAGCTGTCGAGTTTTCCAGCGAAATGTAGAAAGCGAAGTACTGCGACTTATCCTAGAAAACGCAAAATCGCAGGGAGTATCCGAGGTTATTGGGAATTATCAACCAAGCCAAAAAAACAAATTGGTTTCTGACTTTTATCAAAATAATGGCTTTGAGTTCGTGGACTATGGTGAGAATTCTACTTGCTGGGTATATCTATTCAAGAAGGAAATTGAGAAAGTGGAATGGATTCAGCTTACAGCATCAGAAGAAGGGATGAGCGTATAACGTGATCACAAGTGTACAACAATCGATTATTGAAGTAGTGGCTGAAATACTAGAATGTGAAGAACAGGAATTATCCATGGGCTATCGTAAAGAAGAAAACGATGAGTGGGATTCGGTGAATACACTCCGTATGTTCACAAGTATTGAAGCTGAGTTCAATGTTCGTCTTAGTATGGAGCAATTTCTTAATGTGGAAACCATTCAGGACATTGTTAGTTTAATAGAGGCAGAAAAACATGACCATTAAAAAGCAATGGTTGCCTCCTGTACGAAGGCATACATTTCATTTTCTTGAACAGGCACGTGAGGTACAGGCAATTTATTTGAATATGGATGTAGAGGCATCGAAACTCAAAGAATCTAGAGCCAATCACAAACAAAATAACTACTCCGTTAGCTATGTTAGCTATGTAATTTCAGCTATCTCTAGAGCTATTGAGAAGTTTCCTGAAGTAAACACAAGTGTCCAGGGCAAGTGGCGCCCGAAATACATTTCGTACGATCAAGTCCATGCAAAGTTTACAATCAATAAGCAAGTAGGAAATCAGCAAATTGTCGTATCGAATGTGATTCCAAAATCTAATGAACAGTCGATTCACATGATTCAAGAACACATCGATCGGATGAAACAGATGCCCTTTGAAAGAGGGAACGCTTTTGAATCGGTACGAAAGCTCCAAAGCTTGCCTGTCTGGCTTGGTAGGATCATCTATAAACAAATTTTAAAAAATCCAGACAAACGCTTAAAAACACAAGGTAGCTTCACAGTAACCTCCTTGGGTCATTTACCTGTTCAACAATTATACCCAATTACATCCAACACAATTTGTTTTGGCATTGGGGGCATTACTGAAAAACCAATTATCAAAGATGGAGCAATTATCGTCACATCAATTCTGCCTCTAAGTATGACCTTTGACCACCGTGCAATTGATGGTGCTTTAGCAGCAGAGTTTTTAAATGAAGTAAAAACAAATTTAGAGAATTGGGAGGAACAACAATGGCAAGACGACCAAAAAAATCTGAGTATGATGTCATCGTAATTGGCGCAGGTATGGGAGGATTGAGTGCAGCGACCTTTCTGGCACAAGAAGGGTATTCTGTTTTAGTTTTGGAACGCCATTATCGAGCAGGAGGGTATGCCCATTCATTTCGACGAAAGAAATACACCTTTGATTCTGCAGTCCGAATTGCAGCAGGAGCAAAGGATGGAGGCTTATTGGATGAGTTACTTGAAAAAGCTGGCGTAGCCGACGAAATGGATTTTATCAAACTTGATGACATTTATACCGCATATTATCCAGACCGCAAAATTGAGGTCTCAAGTACAATTGATGGATTAATCCAAGCTTATTGCGAACAATTTCCTCATGAAAGTGAAAATATAAAAGCCTTGGTTCGAGAAATGGAGCAGCTATATGAAGTAACTCTCATGCTCTTACATTCAGGAGATCCTATGAAGGTTCTGTCAAACCCTTTCATGCTTAAATATAGAAATAAGACCTTTCATGAGCTCACTTCGTCCTTTTTACAAGATCCAAAAGCCATTTACTCTTTTTCGGCTTTATGGGCATATTACGGTACCCCACCTACTCAAGGGGGGGCGATGTTTTTCGCCTATGCTATTATGAGTTATTTCAAAGAAGACATCTATTACTCAAAAGGAAGTTTTCAAAAGCTTGCAGATGTATTTGTTAAGCGCATTGAATCTCTAGACGGAGAAGTGTGCTTACGAAATGAAGTATTAAAAATCGAGGTCGAAGAGAAGCGAGTAAAAGGGGTTCATTTACAAACTGGAGAGTATGTAGAAGCTCCTATAGTCGTGTGCAATGGTGACTTTTTAAAAATGGTAAACAACCTCGTTGGAGAAGAGCATTTCCCAGTACGATACAACAAACGAATTGCGAAACTTAAGCCATCTATATCGGCATTTGAGGTGTTTCTCGGAGTTGACCTACCGTTGGAGCAATATAACTTATCTCATGAAACATTCATTTATAATGACTATAATTATGACGACTTCATGGACAAACATAATCGTTTAAATGAACTAGGTACAGAAGGTTTGAGTGGTTTAGCGATTTCAACACCGACACTGGCCGATCCGTCTCTGGCTCCAGAAGGAAAGCATACAGCTGTATTGACTACACTAGTTCCCTACAATATTGAGGGCGGTTGGAAGGAGCAAAAAGAGGCATACCAGGATCGTTTGATTGAAATGGCCGAACAAGCGATTCCAAACCTTCGTGATCATATCGAACATGTGGAATCAGGTACTCCCCTTACTATGGAGCATTATACGAATAACAGCTATGGTTCCATTTACGGCTGGGAACAAAACAACAATCAAATGACAGGGAAGCCACAGCATGAAACGCCGATTAAAGGGCTGTACATTTCTGGACAATGGACGGATCCAGGTGGTGGCGTGGTATCTGTCATTCTATCAGGCTATAAGCTTTGGAAAAAACTCGCAAAAACAGCAAATCAAAAAGTCTCAGTGTAGGTGAAGATCATGTGTATTGAAGCGAGAAAAGAAGAAAGAACGATCTATTTATCGTTGGATTATCCGGAAAAAAAGAATGGCCTTGATTTAAAAATGGCTACATTTTTGCTAAAGCATATAAGGCAGGCAAATCAGGATCCTAACATCAATTCGATCGTCTTTGAAAGTAAACACCGTGCTTTTTTTAGCAGTGGACCAAGACCAGAAGACTTATTAACATGTGTAGGAGAAGATGGGGCCCAAAATCTGGTGCAAGTATTAGAGATCCTTAACCAATGCGTGTTAGCCATTTTTCGCTCTCCCAAAGTGACAGTAGCTTTAATAAATGGCTATGCCTACGGAGGTGGATTTAACATTATGCTTGCATGTGACCGAAGAATCTCCCTTCGAAGGGCAAAGTTCCTAGAAAACTTCCATCAAATGGGCATTTCCCCTGATTTAGGCGCAAGTTATTTGCTCCCACGAATAATGGGAGTTGAAAAAACGTTTGAAATTCTGATCAATGGTGAAATACTCCATGCTGAACAAGCGCTCCAATTAGGACTTGTTCATGAATTGGCCGATAACAAAAAAGAATTACATGAGTTTCTAAATCAATATCTAAAAAAAGTATCTGATGGCTACTCGCCAGCAATTGCAGCAACAAAAAAATTGCTAAAGGAACGTGCAGCTATTGAGCTAGAAGTACAGATGGAAAGAGAGTCTAGCTATCTTCTTGAGTTATTTAAACACAAAGAAATTAAGGATAGACTACAAGTCTTAGTATAAGGAATGATTTTCCGATGGAAACAGTGCTAAAACATGATGAATTGATGACATTAAGACCGATGGAAATGCTCTTGCAGAAACCTCCTTTTCTTTTCGTGGATAAAATTGTAGATTACGATGGAGAATCAATTGTTTGCAGTAAAATGTTAGCTCATAACGAGTCGTTCTTTTCAGGGCATTTCCCAAATAATCCTGTTATGCCAGGAGTGTTGTTGATTGAAATGGCTGCACAGTCAAGCCTGCTCCTCACGATGCTACAGCAGGGCGAGAAAAAACCGTTGGAAGGATATCTGGTTAAGACTGAGGATTTCACTTTTCTATCGGTTTCAGAGCCTGGGGATGAACTACTAGCTAAAGTGAAGATTGTTAAGAAAATGGGGTCGTACCATACTGCACAGGCAACGATTCGGAAAGCAAATGATAACAAAAAAGTAGCCAGAGGACAATTAGTTTTTTACCTACAGGAAGGAGGAGAATCGTGAAAAATGATGTCACCATTGTAGGAGGAGGTCCAGCTGGGATGTTAATGGGACTCCTTTTAGCAAAGGAAAATATCAACGTTGTCGTTCTCGAAAAGAACAATTCTTTGAAACGAGACTTTCGAGGAGAAACCATTGCTCCTGGATCCGTTTATATTCTTAAAATGCTAGGAGTCTATCAAGAACTAGAAAAGCATGGGTTTATTAAGGTCAACAAAATTAAAATGTATGATCAAGAAAAAAAACTTTTTAATGTAGACTTTAATCGATTTAACCATCCTCAAAAGTTTGGAATTGATATGCCACAGCCTGTAGTTCTTGAAGCCATTAAACGACAAGCAATGAAGTATCCGTCTTTTCACTATATTAACGGAGCCAATTGCACAGATTTGCTAAAGGAAAACGGTAAAGTGGTGGGTGTGCGGTACAAACATGGGGGAGAAGTAAAGGAGATACATAGCCAATTGGTCATCGGAGCAGAAGGTCGTTTTAGCCAACTCCGTTCATTAGCTGAGTATGATGTGAAAAAAGAAGAATTCAACCGTGATTTAATTTGGTTCAAAGTTCCAAAACCCTCGAACTGGGAAGAGGGGAACCTCATCAAAGTCCATAAAAATGACCATGTGATTATTTTACCGACCTATCCAAACTACCTACGAGTAGGAACCTATATTTCATTAGGCGACAACGCTAATACAAAGAGTAAGGGATTAGACTCGTTCATTGACAAGGTTAGCAGCATTGAGCCTCGCCTCTTTGCGCCGATGAAAGATCATATTACATCTTGGAAAGATACAACTTTATTGAAAATTTTCACAGCACATGTGGACAAATGGGCAAAGGACGGGATTATCCTTATTGGTGACTCTGCACATACCCTTTCGCCGATCTTAGGGCAGGGTGTTAATATCGCTATGCAAGACGCTTTTGAACTTCTCCCGTATGTAGTTGATGGGCTGTCAACTTATCAAAACAACCCTATTCCAGCTTCACATTTTGATGAATTTGTTAGCAAGCGAAAACAACAAATATCATTTGTCTCTGGTTTCCAAGCCCGACAGGAACAAAGCCTGGCCGCATCTTCACCTATGGAATGCGCAATTCGAAAGTGGAAAATGAGAATGCTTGATCGAATGCCTTTTAAATATACAGTGATGAAAAAACTTCAATATGGAATCGTTGCAAATAATAAAGCGGAGGTTTAATATATGAGAACATTTTTATCTGCAGGAGTCTTATTAGTCACTTGGTCTTTTCTATTAAAGGATAAACGGCGTAAGTACATTCCTATGAAGCCAAGAGAGGTTAAATGATTGAGACAGTTGATGTTCATAAACTTCCAATTGTAACACTAGAACCCAGTATTGAAGAATATGAATCCTATCTTTCTTTAGATGAGCATATACGAGCGAATCGCTTTATACGAAAAAGTGACAAAAGAAAATTTATTTTAATACGTGGGCATTTACGTTGGCTTTTATCTCGAAAGACAAAGGAAAAACCTGCTGACCTCAAGTTTTCCTATGGCTTAAAAGGAAAGCCTGAGCTTGCGTCAAACCAATGTTACTTTAATGTTTCTCATTCTAAGCAAACTGTTCTAATTTCTATAAGTCAATTTACCCCCATAGGAGTTGACATTGAAGATCATCGAACAGTTCGTGGGATTGGTCACCCATTATTTTTCCATCAAGATGAACGAGTACACCTTGAACAGTTAAGACCAAGAGAAAAATCTTTGAAAACATTATGGTTGTGGACGAGAAAAGAATCGCTGTGTAAAGCAACAGGAGAAGGACTTACACCCCATTTGAGCGATATATCCTTGCTTCACGATAAAATTGAGTATAAAGATCAATTTTACCAGTTCTTTTCTACTAGCACAGATCGAGATGTTCATACGCTGTGTATTAGAATGAGCTGATGTGAGCACAAAAAATCTAACTGCTCATATTGCAGTTAGACTTTTTATTAGACTGCTAGTTTCGGTTATAGCTTGATGGAATGGAAGTCCAAGTGGCTTTTTTTACATTCATTCAGGTGTGGAAAGAATTTTTACATGTTGATTTGACTTAGTGTTTTCACCAAGTCCATTGTCGAGTATTTAACATTACGGAAAATTCCTGTAATAGAAATCTTAAGGCTCATTAAAGCTCTAGATCCTTTATATCGTTAAAAGACATTCACTATGTAGGAGGTTATGTATTGAGTAAACGACTATTGCATATTGAAGGAGTGATTGTATTAATAATATCGCTCTATTTCTATGCCCAAGTAGGATTTAGTTGGTGGGTATTCTTCTTTTTTTTATTAATACCAGATTTATCAATGCTTGGTTATCTAGTAAATAGTAAAGCCGGGTCAATCACGTACAATATTTTTCACTCATATATTTTACCGGGGCTATTCGTCATGGGAGGCATGATTTTAGATTACAATATGATGTTTGCATCTGGTCTTGTTTGGGTGGCGCATATTGGGATGGATCGAAGTATAGGATTTGGATTAAAGTACTCAAGCAATACCAAAGTCACTCATCTACAGAAAGTATAGTATATTCATAATTGGAGAGGCACTGAATGGAGAATTTAAATTAAGTGTTTACGTATTCCCATAATAAAAAAGGACGTAAGGGCAGACGTCCTTTTGACTATATAACATCCTCTTAACTGCTTTCCCCTTGTAATACTTTATGTAATTCATTTTCAAAGGGTCTCTTTTTTGGGAATGTGCCCTATACATAGCTATGTATATACATAAAACCCCAAACTTAACTTCATGGGGTTTATTTTATATAAATTTAAAACCAAGTTGGAAGAAAAAAATAGTGAAAACCGACTTAACTACATAACAAACAGCTACATTTTATATTTTGATCCCTGGATCGTTCTAGTTGTAGGAATAATTATCGAACGATCGCCAACTTCATTTTGCTTAATAATATTAAGCAAATGTTTAGTAGCGACTTCACCTAACATATTGGTTGGGTTTTCTATTTGAATAATCGATGGAAATAAGAAGGATGTGATATCTGTATTACTATAACCTCCTATTAATATATCCGCTGGAGTAGAAATCCCATGTTCATCCAAAATTTTGTATAAGCTCAGTAATTTTAAATCATCTGTGGCAAAAATAGCTGTCGGCAAGGATTTTTCCGCAAATAGCCTCTGAGTACTCTGATAAGCTTCATTCATCGTAAAGCCACAATTAATCATGTGATTTTTTCGAATTGGAATCTTATTATCCTTTAGACATTCCTTATAGCCTTCTAGTCGATCAATGGAGACATGGTATTCTTGAGGGGAATACAAACATGCAATATCTTTATGACCTAGATCAATCATATATTGGACAAGGTTGTAACTGTCTTGAAAGTTATTAGTATCGACTGAGTATATGTTTTCATAATCACCATCGACTTTTCCAATGACCATTGTGGGTATGTTGAATTTGTCTACCTCATTAAAGAATTCCTCATCAGAAGGAGAGCTTAACATAATAATCCCTTTCACAATATTTGAAGCGGTCTTTGCTATGCACCGTTTTATTTCTTCTAAGTTATTTTGAGATGTTTGCAAAATCACATCATAATTTTCCTCTTCAGAAAACCTTGATATGACATGTAAGATCTCCGAAAAGAAAGGGTTGTTTTTCGTTGTGGTAGTCGATCTTGAGACCACCAGAATAGCATCAAAACCAGAAGACAGGCCACGAGCAATCTTACTTGGTTGGTAATTCAATTCTTCAATTGCTTTTAATACTTTCATTTTGCTTTTGTGAGAAATATGAGGGTTATTATTTAAAACTCTAGATACAGTAGACTTTGATACATTAGCAGCCTTAGCTATATCATAGATAGTTGGCTTCATTTTATAGCACCTCTTTCATTTGGGAGCGGTTCCATTACATGGTACCAAATTCATTCAACACTGTCATCTATAACATGTTTTTCTTGTAAATATTTTAAAATAAATACCTTAGAAAATCTACGATCTAATTTATTTTTTTTGTGTTTTATTGCGGTTTAAAAGAGTTTTTCGAAAATTTTAAGTTGACAGTAAAAGAAAATATGTATTATCATTCTCTACAAGTGGTAGCGCTATCATTTGTTTTTTTTGTTTTGGGAGCGCTCCCTAAAGTGTTGAAATTCATTATGTAGCTATTCGGTATGGGGGACCTCGCTTTTGTAGAGGATCACAAAAAATTCAGGAGGATGAAAAATGAAACTTAAAATTTTAGGAATGGGTGCTTTTCTTTTCCTTTGTGTAGCTTTAATTGGCTGCTCAAATGAAACTGGTCAAACGAAGGATGGAGAAGTAACCATTGAGTTTATGCATACCTCTGTGGAACAGGAACGCTTAGAAGTGATTGATGGATTGATTCAAAAATTTGAGGAAAAGAATCCAGACATTAATGTGGATCCAGTGGTGGTTGAGGAAAGCAGTTTAACAACGAAAATCATTACATTGGCTCAATCAGGTGAACTGCCAGAAGTAATTGAAGTTGGAGAAGCATACGCGAAAGTAATGGATAAAGATTCTCTTATCGACACAGACGCGGTTAAGAATATTATCGAAGATGTTGGGACGGACGAATATTATGATGGAGCTCTAAAGCTTGTTCGTACAGAGGATGGCAAGAGCTATAGAGGTGTTCCTATCAGTGGATGGGTACAAGGAATTTGGTATAACAAAGAAATGTTAGCTTCCAAAGGATTTGAAGAACCTACCAATTGGGATGAGTTGCTAGAAATAGCAAAAGCATTCACTGATGCAGAAAATCAAAAATATGGGATTGCTTTACCAACAGTAGAAAGTACTTTCTCGGAACAAGCTTTTTCCCAGTTTGCTCTCTCAAATAACGCAAACATTTTAAATGCTGATGGTGAGTTGTCTTTAAACACTCCAGAAATGAAAGAATCCCTTGAGTATTATCAAGAGTTGTCTCAATATACGATGCCAGGATCAAATGATGTAACAGAAGTTAGAGATGCATTTATGAATGGTACAGCACCGATGGCCATTTATTCTTCTTATCTTTTACCTGCTGTTTATGAACAAGGAAATCCTAGTAACCTCGGATATGCTATTCCGAAGAAAGAACAAGAGGCCGTTTATGGAACGGTTAGCTCTTTAACAATTTCATCAGGCTTAGAAGAACAGCAAAAAGAAGCGGCGAAAACATTTGTGAAGTTCCTTTCTAAAGTGGAAAATGCAACGGAGTGGATTTTAATGGCTCCGGGTGGAGCACAGCCAGTACATAAAGGGGTTGTTGCTAATGAAACCTATCAATCGAATGAAGTGATTAAAGCCTATGGCGATTTGTCTACGGAAATAGCAGAATCGTTTAATGAAATACAAGTGTTTGGTTTAATCGATAATAAGAACTTCGTGAAGATGGGCGACATTACAAGTTCTAATGCGCTTCCTATTATGGTGAACCAGGTTACTGTTGGAGGTGCTAGTGTCAAAGAGTCGGTTGAAGCAGCAAATGAACAGATAGAAAAGGTAGTCGATTAAGTTTTCCATTTAAAGTTCCTGGCTGCAGGGTAATTATGATTATTCTGTAGCCTTCTTTTATATTTTTGGTTGGGAAGGTGGTAAATCGCTATGTTTAAAGGCAAACGTGAAACATCAGATGGAAAATTCGCATTAATGTTATTGTTTCCAAGTATATTTCTAATCGTGATGTTAATTGGCTATCCGATGCTTTCTAATTTTTATATTAGTTTTTTTGAGCAGCCGATTAATCCTAATTTAGCTGCAAAATTTATCGGGTTTGAGAACTACATAGAAACACTAAGAGATATTGAGTTCTATAAGTCTTTAGGGATTACATTACTTTATACTCTTCTAGTAGTTATTGGAAGTACTCTCCTAGGACTCTATGTGGCTATTTTATTTAATCGTCCATTTCGGTTTAGAAAAATTGCTCGTTCTCTTATTATATTGTCTTACGTTACGCCATCCATTTCATTGGTTTTCGCTTGGAAGTATATGTTTAATAATGGATATGGTGTGATCAACTACATAGGAAGAGATATTCTCCATTTATTTGAACGCCCCCCTCTTTGGTTTGATGATCCGACAAGTAGCTTTATTCTCGTTGTATTGTTTGCCATCTGGCGATATTTCCCTTATGCATTTATTGCATTTTTAGCGATTCTTCAAACTATCTCCCCCGTATTATACGAAGCGGCAGAAATGGATGGGGCGAATATATGGCAGAAATTCAAAGCCGTTACCCTACCTGCGATAATGCCGGTAATGTTAACGATCATTACACTCAGAACCATCTGGATGTTCTATATGTTTGAAGATGTCTATCTATTAACAAACAAAGTCAATGTACTAGGTATCTATTTATACGAAACGGCCTTTGCATTTAATGATTTAGGTAAGGCATCAGCAATCTCTGTTCTACTATTCTTAATCATTTGTACGCTGATCATCTTAATTAGGAAAAGGGTGAATCTAAATGCCAGCAGTTAGTACTAGATCGACCAAAATAGCTAAAAAGTCTTCATTTTATTTAGGGATGATCCTTTTATTATGTTTTTGCTTGTTTCCCTTTTTCATTATGCTTATGACGGCTTTTAAAAGTTCTGAAGAAGCTATTTCGACAAACCCGACTTTTCTTCCGAAGGAGTGGACAATCCAGCATTTCCTGGACATTTTTAACCCAGGAATATTCCCTTATCTAACGTATCTCGAAAATAGTTTTATCGTTTCCATGACCGCATCAGTCATCTCTGTAGGGATCGCTATATTTGGTGCTTATGCACTCTCAAGACTGAATTTTAAAGGTCGTATAACTATTAATGCAAGCTTTTACACCGTGTATATGTTTTCAGGAATTCTTTTAGTTGTCCCTTTGTTTAAAATTATTTCAGGGTTAGGGTTATACGATACGAAAACATCTTTAATTATCGTAATGATTGTACAAACGCTTCCTACCGCCATTTTAATGCTGAATAGTTTCTTTGAAACCATACCGAAAGACTTGGAGGAAGCGGCAAAAATCGATGGTTTAAACAGAGTAAAAGTCATCTTCTATATCATAATTCCGTTATCCTTTGCTGGGATTGTTTCTGTTTTTGTTTACTGCTTTATGGTAGCGTGGAACGACTTTCTCTTTGCCTCGATTTTCTTCTCGGGTGCAGAGAATTTCACTTTACCTGTAGGGTTATATGCTTTATTCAGTACACCTGATTACGTTTGGGGAAGAATGATGGCCGCTTCCATTGTGACAGCTTTACCGGTGGTCATTATGTATGCTATTTCAGAAAGTTTAATTAAAGGAAATGTAACAGATGGAGGCGTTAAAGGATGATACAGGAAGGAATTAAACAAATGAAAACTCTAATTGCTACTGAACCAAGAAAAGCAGAATTAATTGAGATTGAAGCTCCAGTATTGGGAGAAGAAGAGGTTAGAATCGATGTTGAGTTTTCGGCACCGAAACATGGAACAGAAGTGGTGGATTTTCGCGGCATCAGTCCATTTATTGACGAAGAATTTTCAGAGGAATGGAGAAGTTTTGTTCCAAGAAAGGACCCGTCTAAGAAAGGAATTGTTTTTGGAGAATTTAAGTTAGGAAATATGGTTGTCGGTAAAATTATAGAGATTGGAAATAAGGTGAACGGTTTTTCGGTTGGAGATCGAGTATGTACATATGGGCCAATCTCAGACACTGTCATTGTAAATGCTAACAACAACCACAGACTGCTAAAAATGCCCGAGAGTGGAAAATGGCAAAATGCTGTTTGCTATGACCCAGCGCAGTTTGCCTTAGGCGCGGTTAGAGATGCAAATATTAAGCCAGGTGATTGTGTTGCGGTTTCCGGGTTAGGAGCAATTGGACAAATTGCCATTCAACTTGCTAAAAAAACGGGAGCTAGCCTTGTTGTAGGTGTTGATCCCATTGAGCATCGTCGCGAAATTGCGTTAGAAGGTGGCGCGGATATATGTCTTGATCCTACCTCTTGTGATGCAGGGTACGAGATTAAAAAGCTGACCAATAAACAAGGTGTGGATGCTTACATTGAAACGAGCGGTATCGGAAGTGCACTCCAGGATGCTCTCAAAGGCATCGGGTATGGAGGGACCATTGCTTATATTGCTTTTGCAAAACCGTTTCCAGAAGGGCTTAACTTTGGTCGTGAAGCACATTTTAATAATGCAAACCTCGTTTTCTCAAGAGCCGCTAGTGAACCAAATCGTGACTATCCTCGATGGGATCGAAAACGTATAGAAAGAACATGTTGGGAGTTATTAATGAACGGCCATCTAAATTGCGAGAAGATTATTGACCCTATTGTAAGTTTTAAAGACAGTGCAGATGCCTATATGAAATATGTCGACCAATCTCCGAATCTTAGTATTAAGCTTGGGGTAAAACACGGATAAAGAAGGGATGTTGAATGATGAAACTTGCTACACAAAATCAAAGTTTTTTCCCTGAAAGCATTAAAGAGAAATTTCATTATATCAAAGAGCTTGGTTTTGATGCTTTTGAAGTGGACGGAAAGTTATTAATTAATCATAAAGAAGAAATAAAGCAAGCCATCGATGAAACTGGGGTAGTAGTGAATGCTGCATGTGGTGGATATGATGGGTGGATTGGTGATTTTTCAGAAGAAAGAAGACGTAAAGGACTAAAACAAATAACCGAAATATTAAAAGCCGTCCAATATGTAGGTGGGAAGGGACTTGTCGTTCCTGCTGCCTGGGGGATGTACACTTATCGGTTACCCCCTATGGAGTCTCCGAGAAGTAAAGAGGGAGACTGGAAGGCAGTTAGTGATTCTTTGATTTATTTAGAGCAGGTATCAGAGAATACGAACACGACCATTTATCTGGAACCTTTAAACCGCTACCAGGACCATATGATTAACACGATTGCTGATGCTAGAAAATATATTGAAGAAAATCGTCTTCAGCATACGAAAATCATTGGGGATCTTTATCACATGAACATTGAGGAAGATAATCTTTCTGAATCTTTACACACCAATAGAGACTTAATTGCGCATATTCATCTTGCAGACAATCATCGCTATCAACCTGGAAGTGGATCCATTGATTTTCAGAAGTGCTTTGAGCAGCTCCGAAATGATAATTATCAGGGCTTTCTAACGATTGAATGTCGTATAAGAGGAGAGCATGCAGAAGAGGAGTACCAGCAGTCTATCTCTTATTTAAAGTCATTACTCCACAATTGAAAGAGGGATTTCATTGAATAAAAAGAAGGTTGCGATCATTGGTGGTGGACAAGTTGCAGAGAAAAACCATCTTCCGAGTTATAGAGAAAGAGAGGATGTCGAGGTAGTTGCTGTTCTGAATCAAAGTGAATCCAATGCTCGAGCGTTTGCAAAACGCCATACTATTCCACAATCTTATACTGATCTAAAGGAACTGTTAACTGTTGAGAAACCAGATATAGTCAGCGTGTGTACACCAAATAAATATCATTATCAGCATGTAATGGAGGCTCTATACTCTGGCAGTCATGTGTTCTGTGAAAAACCACCAAGTATAGCTGCAGCTGAAGCCAAGGAAATGAATGAGTTAGCTCGATCTAGGGATTTAGTTTTAGGGTATAATTTTCAGCATCGTTTTTCAGAAGAAACTGTCATACTGCGAAACAAAGTACGTGAAGGGGTACTTGGAGAGATTTATCATACCAAGGCTTCAGCATTAAGGAGATCAGGCGTTCCTGGATGGGGGAACTTTATTAACAAAGACCTCCAGGGAGGGGGGCCTTTAATCGATTTAGGAATACATATGCTTGATAGTGCTTTTTTTATTATGGATTTTCCAGAAGTCAAAAAAGTGACGGCCAAAATGTTTCAAAAAATTGGTCCTTATAAATCGGAAGGTTCTTTTGGAAAATGGAACCCTGAAGAATATGAAGTAGAAGATTCACTATTTGGCTTTATTGAACTTACCAATGGGGGATTGATTCAAATAGATACATCCTTTGCCCTCCATATACAGAAAGACAAAAAGATGAATATAGAATTTTGCGGAGATAAAGCTGGTGCTACTTTATATCCTTTAGAAATCTATTCGGATCACAAAGGAAAGCTTGCTCCTTTATATGAACAAAAAGCGATAGATATTAACCCAGAAAAAAGATCGATTCATTCTTTCATTAACAAATGTTTAGGTGAACATGATGAATGGGTTGCGAATGGGGAAGAAGGGTACAAAATTCAAAAGCTGGTGGAGTCATTATACAGATCTGCTGAAATAGGAGAGAGTGTTTATCTATGATCAAACAGTTAAAACTTTCTGAGGATTACTTTGATCTCAAAAAAATAAATAAATATGCGACTCTCATGACTCTGGGGAATGGATATATGGGAGTACGTGGTACGCAAGAGGAAAAATACCCTTCTCAAAAAAGAGGCTTTTATGTTGCGGGCATTTATAATAACGCAAGTATTGATGAACCTGAGGAATTAGTGAACCTTCCTGATGTTATGGGTATCGAAATAGAAGTCGATGGAGAGATGTTCTCCCATATGAGCGGAAAAACGATTTCTTATGATCGCACCCTTCATTTAGATCAAGGAGAAATAACGAAGGATATAGTTTGGGAAAGAGAAGATGGGCTGCGACTCCATTTTTCTTTTCGACGAATGGTAGCAAAACATGATTTGCATGTACTAGCTTCAAAAGTGACCATCATTAGTTTAAATCGAGAAGCAACGATCAAAACACGCACAGGTATAGATGGTCAGCAAACGAACTTTGGCCGTCAACATCTACTCGAAGAGCACCTTCAGGTTCATGAGGAAAAGTATATGCAAGGTATCTATAAAACAACAAATTCCTATCAAACCATTGCATTGTTTACGACATGCAACTATTCAAAAGGCTGTCAGGTCGATTTTTATGCAAAGAATCGCCAAATCCTATCTGAATCCACGACTTTGTTAAAAGAAAAAAAGTCTTTTAGTATTGAAAAACTAAGTGCTATTTATACGAGTATAGATTCAGAGTTAGATCAATTAGGAGATGTAGGATTATCTAAGGTGAAGGAATTATCACAAAAGGGTTATAATCATGTCCTCCATCTTTCGGAAGCTAAGTGGAAAGAATACTGGGAAGATAGTCGGATTGAGATAGGATCTCCTAATTTAATGGATCAACAAGCTATTGATTTTGCCCTCTATCATTTAGAAATTATGGTCCCAAAACACAACAATAACTTAAGTGTAGCTGCAAAAGCTTTAACAGGCGAAGGATACAAGGGACATGTTTTTTGGGATACAGAAGTCTTTATCATGCCTTACTATCTTTATAATGAACCTCACGTCGCTAAACAACTTTTACAATATCGTTATAAACGGTTGCCACAAGCGCTCGAGCGAGCAAAAGAAAATGGGTATGAAGGTGCCCAGTTTCCTTGGGAGAGTGCACGAACTGGCATGGAAGAAACTCCTACTTATGCAGCGATTAATATAAAGACGGGAAAAAGGCAAAAAGTGGCTTCTGCTCTTTCTGAACATCACATTGTGGCCGATATAGCTTATGCAGTCATTCAATATTATAACGTCACGCAAGATCAAGAGTTTATGTTGAATGAAGGCTTGAAAATGTTAAAGGAAACAAGCAAGTTTTGGCTTAGTCGCACATCAGAACGTAATGGTCAATTACATATTTTAAATGTTATTGGCCCTGATGAATATACAGAGTTCGTGGATAACAATGCGTACACGAACTACATGGCTCATTATACAGTGGAAAGAACGCTACATTATATGGAAGTTTTTAATTTTGTGGAGGAAGCATTTCAAACCAAAGCAAAAGAATTTTTAAACCGGTTGTATTTACCAAAAGTAAATTCTAATGATTTGATTCCTCAGGATGATACGTTTCTTCAAAAACCTGTCATTGATTTAAAGAAGTACAAAGCAAAGCAAGGAAGTCAATCTATTTTACTAGATTATTCAAGAGACGAAGTAAACGACATGCAAATATTAAAACAAGCTGATGTGGTGATGTTATTTTATCTCCTCCCCCATTTATTTTCTGAAGAAGTCGTTCAAAAAAACTTCACCTATTACGAAGATAAAACGATTCATGATTCTTCATTGAGTAAAGCCATACATTCTATTTTAGCCATGCGCTTCGAAGAGAAAGATATGGCTTATAAACTCTTTCAAGAAGCGTGTTTGATTGATCTTGGATCAAATCCGCATTCTTCAGATGAAGGGATCCATGCTGCTTCTTTAGGATCAATTTGGCTAGCGGTCTTTAGCTTCTTAAACGTTTCATTTAAAAACGAACGGATATCCATTCAGCCTAAAATCCCAAAGGAATGGACTTATTTTAAATGTCCACTTTATTATAGAGGGCGAAAAATAGTGGTGACTGTGGAAGCCGGGAAATTGTTTATCCAAAAGATTAAGGGAGAAGCTATCTTTATTGAGGTTTCTAGCAAAAGCTATCATTTGATAGATCGTCTTCAAATTGATCTTACTAGTAATCTAGCATTTGAAAGGAAGAGGTTTTAATAGTGAATTCACAAAAAATAGAAGCTGTTGTCTTTGATTTAGATGGAGTCATAACAGATACCGCCCATTACCATTATGTAGCCTGGAAAAGCTTAGCTGCAGAATTAGACATCCCCTTTGATCAAGCGTTCAATGAAAATCTCAAAGGGGTAAGTAGAGTGAAGTCGCTGGAACTAATTCTTGAGCATGGAAATAAGAAAGAGAAGTACACACACTTGGAAATAGAGAAGTTAGCCAACCGAAAAAATGACCTTTATAGACAACTGATTAAGAAGCTCACACCTGACGATATCTTACCAGGAATCATTGAACTCATTGATGATATTAAAAGAGACGGCCTTCCTATAGGGGTGGCATCCGTATCAAAAAATGCGAAAACCGTCTTACATGCACTAGAAATTGATCATTTATTTGATTATTGTGCTGATGCGAGCAAAATTAAACAATCAAAACCGCATCCAGAGATTTTCCTTACCGTATGTGAAGCTCTAGGTGTTAACCCAGCCTATTCAATGGGGATTGAGGATGCAAAAGTAGGAGTTCAGTCAATCAAATTCAGTGAAATGTATGCAGTGGGTGTAGGTAATAGCCTTACGGAAGCGGACTTTATTGTGAATGATACGACAGAGTTAAACTGGAATCAAATGAAGTATTCCTTTTTAAGCCATCAACTACAACATAACCAGTAAACAACTCAAGGAGGGGATTCGAGTGAAGGTTGAACTCATGGAGGAGATTGAAAATCATCTCCAGGGCATTTATGGAGAGGTCGGGTCAGAAGTTCTAAATAAATTCGAACGACTAATTGAACATTGGGTGAAAAAAGAGTGGGCAAAACCCGCCCCTCTCACAGAAGAGAATACTTATCTAATTACTTATGGAGATAGTATTTATGAACCAGGTCAAGACACTCTCCCAACATTACACCACTTCTTAAAAGAAGAGGTTGGCGAAACAATTACTGATGTCCATTTGCTTCCGATGTTTCCTTATACATCTGATGATGGTTTTTCAGTAATGGATTACAGGAACATCCACCCCGATTTGGGAGAATGGGAGGATATTCACCAATTCTCCAAAGATTACCGATTGATGTTTGATTTTGTAGCCAATCATATGTCGCAATCAAGCGAATGGTTCCAAAAGTATCTTGAAAATGATCCTCTTTATAAAAAATTCTTTATTCCGAAGGATGAAGATTTTGATTGGCGTAACGTTGTCAGACCAAGAACATCACCTCTTTACCATGAATATAAAGCTCATGACGAGGTGAAAACCGCTTGGACCACCTTCAGTAAAGATCAAGTGGATCTCAACTTTGAAAATCCTGATGTATTAATTCAAATGACGGAAATTCTTCTTTCATATGCATATCAAGGAGGAACAAGTATCCGATTAGATGCCATCGGCTTTATATGGAAGGAATCAGGGACAATATGCATTCATTTACCTCAAGCACATGCCATTATTCAATTATGGAATACGGTGATAAATGCTTTTCAACCAAATACACAGATTATTACCGAGACCAATGTTCCTCATGAAGAAAACATTAGCTACTTCGGTGATGGAAAAAATGAAGCGAACATGGTTTATCAGTTCACTTTACCACCCTTAGTTCTTTACAGTTTCATGAAGCATGATGCGAAAAAGTTAACGGAATGGGCCAAAACCATTAATAAGGTCTCTGATGAAGCCACTTACTTTAACTTCCTTGCTAGTCATGATGGGATAGGCATGCGACCAACAGAGGGCTTATTAAGTGACAACGAGAAGCAAGAGCTCGTCGATCAGGTTAAAGCAAATGGAGGGGAAGTTTCTTATAAAAGCAACCCGGATGGTAGTCAGTCCGTTTATGAACTGAATATAAATTACTCGGAAGCCTTAAAGAATAAAAATGAAGACATTACTGAAGAAGATGAAGTTCATAAAATGTTAGCTGCTCATTCCATTCTTTTATCGGTGATTGGTGTACCTGCGATTTATTATCACTCCTTGCTTGGATCAAAAAATGATAAGGAAGGGATGGAGAGATCCGGGATTCCCCGCCGAATAAATAGAGAAAAGCTCATGATAGACACTATTCGGGAGGAGCTACATACAAATTCAAGACGTTCCAAAATTTTCAAAGGACTTCAAACAATGATCAAACTCCGTAAAGAGGAAGGCGCGTTTTCTCCTTATGCAAGGCAAGAAGTTATGGACTTGGATTCCCGTCTCTTTGCATTAAAAAGAATACATCCTGATTCATGTGAAGAAGTATTTTTCGTCGTGAATACTTCACGAGAAGAAGTGGAGGTTACTTTACCATTCAGAGGAAAAGATCTATTTCTTAATAAAAAAGTGGAAGGGACAATTCTCCTTCCTTGTTACGGCTATACGTGGATTAAGAAAGAAGAGGGCATTTAGGTTGAAGATAGTTATTGCTCTAAAAATTCATAAAGGATCATTAACCTCTGAGAATACAATGTTCTTATGCGACTCTCACCGTGGATTATAAATGGGCCGTTAATATTTATGATGAACCTAATGGTGCCTATCTTGGAAGAGTGGATCCAGGTGATACCTTTCCGGTTGGGGGCATTCAGAAGGGTGTTATTCGATCGGTGAGGAGCATGGATTTCAGATCAGTACGCCACCATCGAAATGCGAAGCAGACTGGAATCAAGTTAAAGCAATTTATCTTGAAGGAATTGCGACCCGAAATTCTACATTCCAAGATGAAGCACCTACCTGGAAAGAATGGGCTGATAATCAAGGAAAACGATTCAGATAAGGAAGAAGTGTTTGAGACTGATGGGATTTTTGTAGCCATTGGTCACCGTCCAAACAACAGTTTTCTTCATGGAAAAATCCAGACAAATGAAACTGGCTATATTAATGTTAAACCTGGGACAACGAAAACGAGTGTTCAAGGGATATTTGCTTGTGGAGATGTACAGGATCAGCATTACCGTCAAGCGATTACAGCTGCAAGTACAGGATGTATGGCTGCGATGGATTGTGAAAGGTATCTAGAAGGTGATGCTTCAATTGACTGGAGTCAGACTTTATAGGAATCATGGGAATCACGGAGACGGTTCTAGACCAGTGAAAAAGTAGCCCCTTTTCTAAAAATAAGCTTTTTAAGGGGGACTATAATGTCTCGTCGTATAGCAAACGAGGCTTAGAAGCGATTCTAGAGGCTCTTTTTTCTTTTATCATTTTTCCTGGTAAAAAAGTTGGGTTTTTTTACCAGCTTTGAACCGTCCCGATGATTCCCAGAAGTTAGAAAAGCCACCGACCAAAGTCGGTGGCTTTACGTATTAATGACCTGATATCTTCTTTCCAGGTTTATCATATACGGCTAGTTTATCAATGAGTTGAGTACTGTCCTGATTAACGCCAACTAAATGAACGATTTTATTGCTTTGTCTAAATTTCATAATAACTTTATCAATCGCACCTACTGCTGAATCATCCCAGACATGAGCATTTGATAAGTCGATTTCAACTACCTGCATATCCCTCTCTTTAAAGTGGAAGCTGTTTACGAAATCTGTGACAGAGGCAAAGAATAATTGTCCGTGCACCTTATAGACACCCTTTTTATGGTATTCATCAAACTCCGTTTCAATCCTGACTTTAGAGATTTTGGCAGCGAAGAAGATTGCACTTAGGACAACCCCCGCGAGGACACCCTTAGAAAGGTCATGAGTTGAAACAACAGTAATGACCGTAACAACCATCACAGTGGTATCAGATTTAGGCATCTTGTGAAGGTTGGTAAGTGATGACCAATCAAACGTTCCAACCGCAACCATAATCATAACTCCGACAAGAGCCGCCATTGGAATCATGACGAGAAGATCATTCAATACTAGAATAAGAAACATGAGGAAAGCCCCAGCAACTAGAGAGGAAAGTCTTCCGCGTCCGCCGGACTTTACATTAATGACAGATTGTCCAATCATCGCACAACCTGCCATGCCTCCAAAGAATCCAGAAACGACGTTTACTATTCCTTGTCCTTTTGCTTCTTTGTTTTTATTGCTTTCCGTATCCGTCATATCATCTACAATTTGTGCAGTTAAGAAGGACTCTAGTAAACCTACAATCGCTAACGCGAGTGAATAAGGAAATATAATCATTAATGTCTCAAAGTTTAATGGAATGCTTGGTATTAAGAATAATGGCAGCGCCTGTGTTAATTCTCCCATATCTCCAACTGTTCTTACTCCGCTCCCTGTCATTACTGCAATGACTGTAATGACCACGATAGCGATTAATGGAGATGGGATCGCTTTTGAAAAGCGAGGAAGAATGTAAATGATGGCTAGTGCCCCAGCTACCATTGCATACATGCCCCATGACTCTCCAATAAAGTGTGGAAGTTGAGAGGTGAAAATAAGAATACCTAGTGCATTTACGAATCCTACCATTACTGATCGAGGTATAAATTTCATAAACCGAGCAAGTTTAAAGACCCCGAGTAAAAACTGAATTAGACCTGTTAATATAGTGGCAGCTAATAGATACTGCAACCCGTGATCTGCTACGAGGGTTACCATTAATAGTGCCATAGCTCCTGTTGCTCCTGATATCATTCCCGGACGACCACCAACGAATGCAATCACCACTGCGATACAGAAAGTAGCGTATAATCCAACCATTGGATCAACACCAGCGATAATAGAAAAAGCGATGGCTTCTGGAATCAAGGCAAGAGCTACCACCATGCCAGCAAGCGTCTCGTTTTTAACATTGCTAAACCAATTTTCTTTTATTGAATTTAAATTCAATGCTACACCTCTTCCTTTTGTTATTTTATGTTTAGACTTTTAACTCTCATAAAAGTCGAATCCGTTCGTTTACAAAACGAATTGTAGCACAGAAGTTTTGATATTTGAAATGACGATGTAAGCGTGTGTCATAGACCTTTTTTTTTTGTTTTTAGATATATTCTTCGTTTTTCTGGTCAATATGATAAGATTAAATAAAATTAAAAATCATCAATTTAGACAAATATTAGATAAATGTAGTATGTTTATTTATAATAGGATATGTTTTGGTGGTAATTGATAAAATTCACCCCTTTGATAGAGAGAAATAATCACTTGGTGTCAAAACACCATCTTTTGATAAAATCCTCTGTGTCCGTTATTACCCTTCTAAGACTACAAATGACTGTGACAAAGAAAGTCGGTGTCGAATGATGAAGTTGAAATTCAATCAAGCTTATTACGGTTGGCTAATTGTGGCCATTGCGGGGTTAGGAGTCTTTTTTTCTGGACCGGGTCAAACCTATTCTAATGCCCAGTTTATTGATGAATACATAAAGGATTTTGGATGGTCTCGTTCTCAAGTATCAGGAATGTATTCTGTAGCTACTCTTGTGGCTGGTTTAGCAATGATTCATGTTGGGAAACTCATTGACCGTTTTGGACAGCGATTTATGATGGTAACAGTAGGGACGTTATTTGCAACTGCTTGTTTCTTTAATAGTATTGTTTCAAGTATTTGGATGTTAGCTATTGGCTTTTTTCTGATCCGTTTACTTGGTCAAGGGAGCATGACTTTAATCCCGAATACCCTGGTCGCTCAATGGTTCGTGAAAAAGAGAGGTATGGCACTAAGTTTTATGACGCTTGGAAGTTTTATTAGTGCGATGGCATTTCCTATAATAAATACGTGGTTGATTAGTACATGGAGTTGGCAAGTTGCTTGGCGCTTTTGGGGTGTTTTATTACTCATCACTTTTGTGCCAATTGCATTTTTTTATGTGCGAAACACCCCGGAATTAGTCGGTCTTAAGCCAGATGGTGGTGAGTCCAATAAAGTTAAAGAGCTTAAACTAGGAATGGGCGCCACTGTTACAGAAGCAGAGGAAGATTGGACGTTACAAGAAGCGAAGAAGACGAGGGCATTTTGGGCAATCTTATTGTGCGTAGGTATTCCTGCAATGGTGAATACAGGTATTACCTTTCACATTACCTCCATTTTTGGAGCGAATGGTTTATCATATGAAGTTGCCGCGGTAGTGCTTAGTTTAATGGCAGTTATCGGGATTCCAATGTCTCTAATTTCAGGATATTTAACCGAACAAATTAAAACGAATCATTTACTGCTCATTATTTTTGTAATCGAGTTGGTGTTATTAATTCTACTTCTCATTACCCGACAATTTTGGATTGCTGTGATTTTTGGAACATTGTGGGGGATAGCGAATGGATTAGAGCGAATTGTGTTAAACGTTATTTGGCCAATTTATTTTGGTAGAAAACACATTGGAAGTATTAATGGATGGGGGGTTACAATGGGTGTACTGGGTTCGGCTTTTGGTCCTCTTCCATTTGGAATTGGATTCGATCTTTTTCAAAGCTACACCCCTGTATTATTGCTGACTTTGGTCTTCCCATTGATTGGAATAGCAAGTGCTCTTGTAGCAAAAAAACCAGTTAAAATCGTCTCAGTATAGAGTTGGCTAAAAGATCGATTAACCTAATCGATATATCATATATAGAGAAAAAGGCTTGAGAATGTATAAGGAGATTTTAAGCTGAAAAGATGAGTCTTTTTAATAGTCTATTGATCATTCCATCAAGCGAGGAAAATAAATCTGTAACAACCTCCAGGGACTTTAGAAGTTTATATTAAGAATAAATCTCACCTAAATTTTTTATCAAGGGAGTGGAATTTATGATAAACGATACGATCGCCATCATTGCAGACATTCACGGTAACATAGATGCTCTGGAAGCTGCCTTAGAAGACATTGATAAACAACATATTTCTAAGATTTATTGTCTTGGTGATTTAATTGGAATTGGTCCCTTTACCAATGAAGTATTAGCCTGTTTAACAGAACGGAATGATATTTCTTCTATCATAGGTAATCATGAAGAAAGCATTCTAGCATTGAAGAGAGGCGAACCCTATCCTGAAAGAAGTAGAAAAGTAAGGCCACATCACGAATGGATTGCAGAAAATTTGGATTCATATTTTATTCCGTGGTTAGAAAACTTACCAAGAAGAGAGAAAATAATTTGGGGAGGACTAACTTTGCTTCTGCAACATTATCACTTGCGTTCAGATAAAGAGCTTTTATCCATTGCTGAGAATCCATATGAACCAGTTGATTACAATCCTTCCTTGGCGAAAATAGAAGAATTTTATTCTAGAGAAGAAATTGATGCTGATTTAGTGTGCTTTGGGCACCATCACCCTGTTCACCTCTATAAAACGCAAAATCGGATTTATCTAAATCCAGGTGCATTAGGGTGCTACCATAAACCACTTGCTCGATATGCAGTTGTCCATAACTATAATAATGACTTGTCTGTTGCACTAAAGGAAGTTCCTTATAATAACGAAAACTTGTTAAGCGCTTACGAAAAATGGGATGTCCCTAAGAAGGACTATATTCTAAGTACTTTTCACAGTCAGACCCCCTTTTACTAATGGATTTTTATTTGGTTACAATATTAAAAATTTAGAAAGGAAGGGTTCAATGTTTTCAAATGTCCTTGTCGCGATTGATAGTTCAGATCATTCCATAAAAGCGACTCAGGTGGCAATTGAACTAATAAGCCAGTTTCCAGGTGCTAAGCTAACGCTCTTATATGTAACAGAGGGCCGTAATACGGATGACGAGGCTTTAGTACAAGAAAAAATACAGGAGAAAATGACGCTTCTGCTTAGGGAATTAGTAAAGAAAGACGTCAAAATTCCGTTGGAAGTACTACAAGGGTCGCCGGATTCTACGATTGTCGCATACGCAAAGAAACAGAGAGTCGATCTCATTGTAATGGGGAAGAGAGGGTTAAATCCTATTCAAGAGATGTTTCTTGGAAGTGTCAGTTATAAAGTCGTCCAAAAAGCAACTTGCCCTGTCCTTATCATTAAATAGCCTGATGGAATTACTACAAAAGAAAAAGCAGGCGTTGGGAAAAGGATTAAAGAACTTACAAGTGAGCAATTACAAGTGAAAGTAAGAATAGTCTTTAGTCGTGTCCCAAACAAAAAGAACAACTAGGATGAGCCTTACTCTCTTATATTAGGTCATTAACAATGGTCAAGCTTCTCGTGTGGCACCTAAGCATCTGGAGCTACTCTCAACACTAGAGAGGGATCAAAAAAAATGGCTAAAGAAATGAAAGATGCATGAGGTAAATAGCCCTGTTTACGAACCAGTGGGAGCCATTTAAAATTCATGAACAAAACGTGTTTAAGATGAAGGTAAGTCAGAACACAAAAAGGTTCTGTAAAGACAATGCTTTACAGAACTTTATTGTGTTTCTATTGTGTTATTAATACGCGAGAGCAAAGAGCCCTTTGACATGTGACAGGTAACGAACGTTACTCGCCTCTTTCATCATGGATGCTGGCAGTCCTTTTAGAGAAGTTGCATTTTTTCCTATTAAAGCAACCGCATCTTTACGACCAAGACTAGCTAGTGTTCCGGAATTAATTGGAGTAAAATCTTTAAAATCCTTATCTTGCAGATAAGCATATAAGTTATACCCGATCAATTCTCCCATCTGCCAGGCTATTTGAGCAGTTGGTGGTTGAGGGCGTTCTTCACCAGGCTTGAAGTACACCGCACTATCACCAGCAATAAATACATCATCATGAGAAGTAGATTGAAGGTAGTTGTTGACAGTTGCACGTCCGCGATTCACTTCTAGGCCAGATTCTCCAACCAATGGATTGCCTTGCACTCCACCTGTCCAAACAAATGTGTTAGTCGTAATTTGTTGTCCATCCTTTAATTCAACTACATTTCCTTCGACATTGGTTATTGGAAGATTAATTAAGAACTGAACGCCACGCCCTTCTAAACTCTTAGTAGCACGCTGAATTAATTCATCAGGAAGCATTGGTAGAATCTTAGGCATTGCTTCAACAAGCATAAGTTTGATTTTAGCCTGATCGACTCCATATTTATCCGTGAGATTCGGTATTTCATCAGCAAGTTCACCAACAAGTTCTACCCCAGTCAGTCCACCGCCACCGATTACAATGGTAGCATCAGCTTCATTTTTGGTTTTCGAATAGCTGTGAATACATTTTTCGACGTGAGTGCGAATGCGGTTAGCATCTTCAGCTGACTTTAATACCATGCTGTTCTCTTCAAGCCCGGGGATACCAAAGTAAGCTGTTTTACTGCCCAACCCTACTACAAGGGCATTATAGGAAAGCTCTGAACCATCGGAAAGTTTTACTTCTTTTTTATCAACGGAAAATGAAGCTACCGTTCCAATCTTTAGATTGATATCCTTTCCCTTCAATAACTTTTCTAAAGGTAGTGCTGCAGCTCGTTCAGAAATATTTCCAGCTGCCAGACGGTGTAATTCTGTAATAATTTGGTGTGTTGGTGTTTTGTTGATCAAGGTAACAGTTGCTTCTGATTCACTTAAGTATTGACGTACGGATAAAGCAGATAGAAGCCCGCCATAACCTGCGCCCAAAATGACTATTTGTTTTGACATAATTGTTCCTCCATTTCTTCGTAACTACTCGTAACTATTAGTTATTGTTATTATTTCGTTCTGCTGAAACGTTAAGATAGGCGTTAACAAATCGGAAGAGCTTCTGAGCTTGTGGGTCTTTTAGCATTTTTAAAAGGCCGAAAATGCCGATTACTTCAGAACTTTTTTCTGCCTGGTCTTTCGACTCAATTACAGTTGCTGCTACACCTTTAACGGAAGATTTCATAGGTCCCACTATTTCGGTGAGAAATTCAGAAGTATCACTCTTAAGAATGTCATCTGTAGCCAGTGACTGAACCGTATCATATGATTTTGAAAGGATGTTTACTAACTCGGTTAATTTAGGTAGCTCTTTAATGAGGGTGGTCAATGACTCTTGTACCTGCGGATCTAATAGCTGATCTAGTAATTCACGTTCATCTGGCGTGACACCTTGTTGTTCGTTTTTTTCTGTTGTTAATGGTTCTGACATAACCAATTCTCCTTTTTTTTTGCGAATTCTTTTAATTAATTTATAGTAAGGTAAAATCCCGTTAAGGTGTTTAAGCAGCAAATAAATTCATGTTAACATTCAATTTTAATGTCTGTTTTTCTAAAATCTTTTATACCTACTATAATAGAGTAGAATACAATGATATAAATTTCAATACATAACTCTAAACTTAAGCGGTTACAAATATTCTTTTTATAAATACTAGGAAATGTGGGGGTTTTGGGGAAGGGGTGGAGGGAAATGAATATTCGTAATTAAAGTTCGAATGAAATCAGGATATAAAGTGAAACTTCCATGTAAGTTGACTCCTACCGCATAGCAAATTTTACAGTAGAGAATTAGTTGCTGTTGACCAACGTCGTTCATTAACAGGTCTTTATAGAATAACAATCTCAACAGTGAATAACACGATTTGATATAATTTAGTTAAAATTAATTTAAATAAATATAAAATACTACAAATAAGGCAATTAATTTGATAAAATTTCATTTATAAAGAGATACACCCCTTCTGTCTCTTTATACAATGAAAGACTGCAAACATTCTTATACTCTTTTAACTTGGTCTCTCTTTTGAGACCATGCTTTTTTGAATATAATGGACGGTTTATGTCCCGACAGGACGTTTTTAGCCCATTAAACCATGAAAGATGTTTGGTTTCTACATAAAAGACTTTAATCAGGTGCAAAGGAGTAGAATAATGAAAAGAATAGGTGTCTTAACAAGTGGCGGTGATGCCCCTGGTATGAATGCTGCAATTCGAGCCGTGGTGAGAAAATGTATTTATCATGATATTCAACCATATGGAATCTCCTGTGGATACTCGGGTTTAATTGACGGAGATATTAATGAAATGAATGTCGGAGATGTGGGTGATATTATCCATAAAGGTGGAACAATTCTTCATACCGCACGTAGTGAAGAATTTAAGACACCAGAAGGTCAAAAGAAAGCTCTCTTTCAAATTTATCGACATCAACTTGATGCACTTATTGTAATAGGGGGTGATGGTACTTACTGTGGAGCTCAGGCATTGATTAATCAAGGGGTTCCTATCATGGGTATACCAGCTACAATTGATAATGACGTAGCATATACAGACTTTACTATTGGATTTGATACAGCTTTAAATACCATAGTGCAAAGTATTGATCAGATTAGAGATACAGCTACTTCTCATGAAAGAACGTATTTAATAGAGGTGATGGGAAGGGATTCAGGGGCGCTTGCTTTACGGGCAGGTTTAGCTGTAGGAGCTGAATCAATTTTGATTCCAGAATCTAGAATGAGTATGGTAGAACTAATAGATCGAATTAAAAGTGGAATAAGTCGAGGGAAGAAACATGCTCTCATTGTTGTTGCTGAAGGGGCAGGTAGTGTGGTTGATTTAGCTAAAGTAATAAATACAGAAGCGAATCTTGAAACGAGAGTGACTATTCTTGGTCACACACAGCGTGGTGGGTCCCCAACTGCCTTTGACCGTGTTCTGGCAAGTCGATTAGGTGGCTATTCAATCGAGCTACTTTTAAATGGAATAATGAATAAAGCTGTTGGTATGCGAGAAAATCGATTGATTCATTACGATTTTTCTCAAGAGGATGACAATAGTATGGAGATAGAGAAGCTCTATTCTCTATCTAAAGAAGTATCAAATTAGATGGACCTAGTTATGGACTTTTTCTTTAATCTTCAGAACTAGTATGTCATAACATATTTCTGAAAGTAGATTTGCTTTAAAAGTTTTAGTAGCAAGAATCCATTATAAGAAAAGCTTCAGATTCTGATCTGTAGCTTTTCTTTTCACTGACCTGGTAATTTATTCCTGGCTTATCATTTACAGTAAGTAACCTCTCGATAGGTCGTGAGTTGTGACAACTGTGATGATAAAGACCATCACGACGGTATCCGATTTAGGCATCTTATAAAGATGGTAAGGGAAGACCAATCAAATGTACCAATAACTAACATTAATATGGCGCCGTCAAGAGCAAATGATCGCTATGCACTTGTAACAAAAAATCAGTTAGAACTGCATCAGTCTAGATTAAACGAAGCAATGATGTGGAAAGAACTTTGTAAAAGCTTTACAGAGGAGAGGAATCTAATGAGAAAAGAAGTAAACCGTGTATGTATTGAAGCCGTAAAAGGAGACATTTCAATTCAAGGTGATATCGAAGCTGTTGTAAATGCAGCGAATGCTGAGCTGTTGCCAGGAGGAGTAGCGGGTGCCCTGCATAAAGCGGCTGGAACAGAATTAGCTGAGGCAGGAGCACCCTATGCTCCTATTTCACCTAGCGAAGCGGTGCTTACAAAAGCTTTTGAACTCCCCAATGATTATGTCATTCATTGCCTGGGACCTGTGTATGGGCTAGACCGACCTGAGAAGAAATTGCTGAGAAATAGTTACATTAATGCATACAAATAGCAGAAGAGAAAGGTATAAAAAGCATTGCCTTTCCTTCCATTTCTACTGGTGCTTTTGGCTATCCCATTGAAGAAGCAGCCCATATCGGGATATCGACAGTAATGGACTTACTAGACGAGCTTCGATCTATTAACCATATTCGATTTGTGTTGTATAGCGAGCAAGACTTGAGGAAATATTTGGCTATTCTAGGTTAAAGAAAGGAGTCCTTTATAACAAGGGCACTCCAAGAACGGACCTATCTTAATCCAGGTTTATTAGGATGTTCCTATAAACTACATGACTTGTATAGACGTGAATTTGACCAGTGGCAGGATCAAAACGCCACTTCTCAACCACTTTGCGCTTCTTCTTTAATAGAAATGCCGGTGTTATCCATCTGGATATAGTCAATTAAAAAAGAGGATGGATCTGTAGCCAATAGAACCAGTCGGTGGAGTGGTCTGGTCATAGCTACATATAAAAGCTTGATGTCAATTTCCTCTAATTTGTAGAATTCTGTTAGATTTACAAGAACCACACCATCAAACTCTAACCCCTTTGCCAGTGCCGCTGGAACAATAACCAAATCATTCCCCTGGATTTCTACATCTTCTGAAAGAAGTAGGAGATCAAGTCCAAATTTTTTATTGAGTAGTTTTTGAATCTGCTTACATTCGCTTTCTGTTCTCCCAACAATCGCAAAAGTTTTCAATCCTTCTTCTTTCATCGTTTTTATTTCCCTATAGACTTTATCCGCCATATCTTGCGTTGAAGAAAAAGTTGAGAATATAGGCTGCTTTCCGTGTCGTACGACTGGCTCTGCCTTTATATCATCGGGAAGTTGAATGAGTGAAAGAATTTGATTAGCAAGATGCATAATTTCGACCGTTGTACGATAGCTTTTATTTAATGTTAAATAGTTTGCCTGTGGGAAAATAGGATCAATAATTTCTCTCCAATCCTGAATGCCTCGATAAGAATGAATACCCTGTCCTAAATCACCTAAAATAGTAAATAAATTTGTGTTTAGTACAGTTTTAAGGGAATAGATCTGAAATGGACTGTAGTCCTGTGCTTCGTCAATCACGACATTTTTAATATCGTTTTTGGTCTTGAGGCCAAATAAACGGTGTTGCAAATAGAGTAATGGAGCTAAATCTTCTACCTCGATCTTATTTTTGTTCAATAATTCAAGTGATTTGTTCATTAGAAATGTTAATATATCCCAAGGAATAGGATTTTCTGTTAATGAGTCGATAAGATCGGAATCAGCAAGAAGATCTTTATAATAATCTAATACAGTTTTTTTATCAAAATAAGACATATAAGACTTAACTGCTGTTCGTGATTTCTTTATGATCATTTGTTTTTGTACTTCTTGCCGATCCATCAATTTAGTAACTCTACGTCTTCGCTTTTCTTTATCTTTTAGATTATAGATGGCATCTTGTATTTTTTCTTCATATGTTTCATCAATTCTTTGAAGAATCGTTTTCTTCTTTGCCTTTAATTGATTTTGTAGCACTCGTTTAATTTTTTCTAGACGCTGATGGAAGGGGAGATACGTATATTCTTTCTGAAACAGTCGTTTTATTTTGTTCGCTCGATATAAAGTAAAACGATCGACTTTAAAATCCATTTCAGGGATGAATTCGGTTTCAAGCTTATCGACGTATGATGCAACGATCTTTTGAAATTGAAGCGAACCTTTTATCCTCGATGCCCACGTAATGTTTTCTGTTTCCGTGTCATTCTCTACCAATATATGGGAAAGTTTAGTGTCAGGGACCAATTTCAACGATGGGCCAATTTCTTTAAGAACATAATCGGTAAAAGTGATTTGAGTAACGCGGTCTACACCAAGTTCTGGAAGGACGTCAGAAATATAATCAATGAATAATCGACTGGGGGCAAGGATCATTAAATTCTCCGGAGAGAACGTCTTAGCAAACGTGTAAATAAAAAAAGATACCCGGTGTAGAGCGATTGTTGTTTTCCCACTCCCGGCTACTCCTTGTACAATCAATGGTTTTTGCATATCTGCTCGAATCACTTTATTCTGCTCAGCTTGTATTGTAGAGACGATTTCCGTTAGGCGATTAGTCGAACTACCAGCTAATGAATTCTGAAGTAAATCGTCTCGTGTTGTTAAATCGACGTCTCGATAATCAAGTAATTCACCTTTATCTATCGTATATTGTCGCTTGAGGGAGAGGTAACCATGAATGGTATCACCCTGGGATTCATATGAAACTTCTCCCAGTCTGCCTTCATAATAGAGATTTGCAATCGGAGATCGCCAATCGATAATCAAGGGTTCGTGACTATCTTTTCGGAAAAGGGAAGTTTTTCCTATATAAAACGATTCACTTTTCTTTGCCTGTTCTCTCATGAAATTCATCCTGGCGAAGTATGGTTTTGACTCAATTGCTTTTAATTGTCTGAGTTCATCATTGTTCATTTCTAAAAAATTCGTGTTCGTTAATACGTTAATGTAGCTTAAACTGCTATCGACCCAATCTAAATCCTCCATCGCTTCCTGGATGTTTGCTTTGTAGGTTTGTTCGTTTTGTTCTACTGCTTCTAATATCTTATGAATATACAGTCTGGTGTAAATCAGTCGTTCTTTCTCGAATTGGTATTCTGATTTTTTTTCAGGGTTCATACCTTGTCACCTCTTATAGATTTCGAATATCTTTGGACAGTTTAGCTTTGCTTTTTAAGATAATGTAGCGAGGATAGTACTTTTTAAATTCATCTAGATTCTCAATATTGTCAAGGCGTTGTTCTAAAATTTTCATTTCATTTATTTCTTTTGCTGTGAGACCATCATAGTTGTCTATCATCATTCACTCCTTTCTCTCTGGAGGGGATTCAAAAAGTGAAATGTTGGGATGGTGTTGTTGAAACCATCTAAGTGAAAAGTTTGATGCAAATAGGATGACAGGTCGTTGCTTAACGTCATAAACGAGAAGGTTGGACGACCCCTTGAGAAGTGTGGCTGGATTTTCATATTCGATCCATTTGGCAAGTATGTGGGGAAGGTCATCCATTTGTAAATCTACGCCGTATTCGTGTTTCATTCGGTATTCGAAGATCTCATACTGTAATTTTCCAACCACTCCCAAAATGACATCTTCAGAAGGAGACGATCGGTATACCTGTATAGCACCTTCTTCTGCTAATTGTTGAATGCCTTTATAGAAATGCTTCTGTTTTAGAGCTTTTCTTGCTTTTACTTTTGAGAAATGCTCTGGAGGAAATTGTGGTAAGGGACCATAAGAAAAAGTGTCCTTTGTGCCACAAAGCGTATCACTAATCTGATATGCTCCAGGATCATAAAGGCCAATGATATCACCAGGATATGCTGTATCAATGTTATTTCTATTTGAAGCGAAAAATTGCTGTCCCTGCGAAAGTCGTATAGCTTTTCCAGTTCGATCAAGGTAGGCAGTCATCCCTCTTTCAAAAACACCTGAACAAATTCTTAAAAAAGCAATACGATCACGGTGTGCAGCGTTCATATTTGCTTGAATTTTAAATATAAAACCCGAAAAGGTTGTATCTACAGGGTGAACTTTTCCGTTAGAAGTTTCTCTTGGAAGCGGAGAGGGAGCTAATTCAATAAAGTGGTTAAGAAAAGAAGGAACACCGAAACTTGAAATAGCACTTCCAAAAAACACTGGGGTTTGATTACCTGTTTGAATCTTCTCATTAGAAAACGAGTTACCAGCTTCATCAATTAAAAGAAGGTCTTCTTTTAGTTTTTTGAGGTCGGGAGCTGGAATTTTTTCTTTTATCGAGTTATCAATTAATTTAATTGTTTCTAGTGTTTTATTGGGTTGATACAATTCAACGTGTTCTAATTTTCGATCATATACTCCTTTGAATTGTTGCCCCATTCCAATTGGCCAATTCATAGAAAAGGTCTCTATATTTAGAACAGATTCAATTTCCTCCAGGAGTTCTAAGGGTTCCTTTCCATATCGATCCATTTTATTAATGAATGTAAAAATCGGGATACCATGGTCCCTACAAACTCTAAAAAGTTTTTTTGTTTGAGATTCAATTCCTTTTGCTGCATCAATAAGCATCACCACGCTATCAACTGCAAGTAGTGTTCGATACGTATCTTCACTAAAGTCTTCGTGACCAGGTGTATCTAGAATCGTGATTTCATAGTGATGATAAGTGAAATGCATGACGCTTGACGTAACAGAAATTCCTCTTTGTTTCTCAATTTCCATCCAGTCAGAAGTTGCGAAGGTAGACGATTTACGAGATTTAACAGTACCCGGTGAACGAATAGCACTGCCAAGAAAAAGCAATTGTTCGGTTAAAGTGGTTTTGCCTGCATCAGGATGGGAAATAATAGCGAAAGTTCTGCGCTTTTTTATTTCTTTCTCGTTAAGTTCGTGGTTCTCCATAACCAATATCCTTTCTTGATTAATTCATTCATAAGATATCATAGATAAAATGATAAGTAAAACCTATTAGAGGTAAATTCATTATAATTTATTATAATTAGATATAAATTGAATGTATTTATTGATAATTAGTTTATTTTGAGTTAAAGTAAAATAAATAAAGCACAAAGAAGGAGGGACTTCTAGTGCAACGAGACATTATGACCATTACCCAAGTCGCAAAATACCTTCAAGTAAGTGAAGTAACTATGTACAAACTTCTTCGTGAAGGGAAAATACAGGGATTCAAAATTGGTCGCGGTTGGAGAGTAAGAAGTGCAGATCTTTCCCTTTATATAGAGGATTGTAAAGGTCTAGACTAGTAAAGCGGTGATAGTTAATGTTACACGATACAGGGGAACGCGTGATTCCAGACTTAGTGAAAGCAACGAATGGTTTATATTTAGAGCATATTGCTAGGTACTATTTTTCTACACCTTATGTAAGGGGAAGGGTATTAGATTTTGCATCCGGGTCTGGGTATGGCACGTTCTTTATTGCTAAATCATGTAAAAAGGACTGTGAAGAAGTGATTGGTATTGATTTAAGCGAAGAGGCAATCGCGTATGCAAGCAAGCGATACCACCATCCTTTAGTTCAATATCATGTAGCAGATGCCTTGGACCCCAATTTGATCAACAAAATTGGTCAATTCGATACTATATTAAGTTTCGAAACAATCGAACACGTGCAGGACGACTTTGCTTTTTTAGAACAAGTTTTTCGATTACTGAAACCCGGGGGTAAGCTCATTTTATCAACTCCGTATGGGCAAGGAAGAAATGAACCATGTCATTCACCTTTTCATTATTTTCAATTAACGCCAATTGAATTTAAAGATCTATTTAGTCACTTCCCCTTTAAAAAGGTGGAGTTGTATCAACAAAGAGGCGTTACTATTGAAAATCCTCGCGAAGGAGTAAAATATTATTTGGGTGTTGCTGTTGCAACCAAATAATTTTGTCGGTTTTCTCATTCTGAAGATGGTGTACATATCTAACAACAAAAGGAGTGCTATCTTATGGAACAAAAAGTTCTGGGAATCAGTCTACACGTAGCTGGCGATGGTTTACAATACTTCATTCATTTCAATGATGTGGGGACGATTCAAGTTTCTCAAAAAGCTTATGATCAAGCTTACCAAGAACTTACCCACCATCAGAAAGCTATATAATGGAGAGGGAGCGATATTATGGTGAACAAAGTATTAATCGAGAGCCATGGAGAAAATGAAGTAAGATTTGCAGTAGTTATGGATGGACGTTTATACACCTTTCAATTGATTAATGAGCACATGCAGTGGACATTTAAGGCTTACGATGAATCATTAATAGGGGATATCCACTTAGTTCATTTGATTTTTCGAGAAATTGTAAAACATAAGAAAGTAAAAGCGAAGCTTGAAGATCTAAAAGTAGATCCAAAAGATATCAATTTTGAACTTGTTCAACCCGCTTTTGGTTTATCAAAACCGTATTAAAGGAGTAGAGAATTGTGGCAGTTGAGTTGGTTTGCAGAAAATGTAGGGGAACTGGTGAAATGACTACTCTTTTTTCCGTAAAGAAGAAATGCCCTCGTTGTAAGGGAAAAGGGAGAATAAAAACCAAAAAAAGATTGTTTCATAAGATATGATAATTGGTTGCAGATTAAATAATAGATATGAAGGTAGTGGTTGATTTTATAATTAAGGAACATCCATTGGTTAAGTTAGAAAATGTTAGGGAGGTCGCTTATGTTCAAAAAAGGCGATAAAGTACGATATAAGCAGATTATTTATCGCGTGTTATGGACTTATGATAACGGGTATTTAAAGATCACAGAAGAAAATGGATCTGCTCAAGGAGAGGTAATGATCATATCAGCAGAGGATGCAAGCAATTTAAATCATGAATAAACCAGCCTAAGTACTCCATCTCCTTCAAGACTACCTTTTTATGTGAATAATTGATCATGATATGAAGTGAGGTTTTTGATAATTCAAAGAAATGTTTGAAAAATATAAGTAGATTCATTATAATAATATTAAATGAAAGCGATTACATTAAAGGGAGTGGTATTTTTTATGATAGTAAATGAAAAAAACCTCCGTAAATCAGACCTTTATGTTGTCCGGAATCTAGATGATGAGCATAGTCACCAAGAAAATAATGGTTTGTTCAATTACACTGTTGTTCTACTGGGTACTGTAATCGTATTTTTGACACAATTCTTCGACCTAATGTAAAATCTGCTGAAAGAAACTAATGAGATTGGTGATTAGTTTCTTTTTATTTTTTATCCCAGCCTTAAGGGGCAGTAGACCCCCACCTAAAGTATAAATCAATCGAGACGTTTAGGTGGGGGTCTACTGCCCCTTAAGGTCCGATTGGTTCAACTAACCATCAGAGGGGGATGAAGCAAAACCCCCTCTGATGGAAGTTTCACTTTATTTAATTTTAGGATACATATTTTTATTATCTAGATAAACTTCATATAAAAATATATAAATTAATACAAAATAGTTTTATTTAATGGTAAGATCTAAATGTACAGATTTTAACCCCTTCTGTACGCCATCAGTAACTTTCACCTTTTGCATACCCATTAATGTCTATAAGGACATTAATGGGTATGCTGCATTTTATCCCAGCCTTAAGGGGTAGTAAAACCCCCACCTCAGGGATGTAAATCAATCGAGACGTTTATAGGTGGGGGTCAACTGCCCCTAAAGGTCCGATTGGTTCAATTAACCATCAGAGGGGGATGAAGCAACCCCCTCTGATGGAAGTTTCACTTTATTGGGCATATACCGTTAGAGTGTAGGTTGGCATAACGATATACAACAAAATTTTCTTCAAGTTAATGAGGCTAGGAGTAAAAAATGTGTCTAATAGCAATGATTTCCTCCACCTTTTAATGAAATATTTTCAAATGAATTGGAATAGAGTGGAAAACAGTGATAAAGGGACTAAATTAAACTAATATAGTTAAAAGTAGTCACACCTATGGTATACTTTTATCTTAAGTATCACCAAAAATTCAACAGAGTGAAGGAGTTTATATGGATAATAAAAAAGGTTTGCTTATATACGGAATAGCGATCTTGTTGATCTGGCTAAAAACGTATGTTTCCTATGAAATGAATTTTAATTTAAATATTGAGAATGGCAAACAACAATTTCTCCTGATTTTCAATCCACTTAGCAGTATTGTTTTATTGTTGGGTATTACGCTGCTTTTTAAAGGAAAGGGTCAGAAAGTTACGATTCTATTATTTAGTTTTATGAGCGGCGTTGTATTATTTAGCAATGTTTTATACTACAGGTTTTTCTCGGATTTCATTACCATCCCTGTTCTTTTCCAGACTGGGAATGTAGGAGATTTGGGAGGAAGCTTCACGGAGCTTCTCGCATTTAGTGATCTTTTCTTATTCACAGATACTCTCATTCTAGCCATATTGATGCTGGTCATGAAGTTCGAACCGCTTGTATTAAACAAAAGACAGATCGCATCAATGTTTGGCGCAGCGCTTATTCTCTTCACTGTCAACCTTGGTATTGCTGAAACAGAACGGCCTCAATTGCTTACACGTACATTTGATCGTGAAATGCTCGTTAAATTTATCGGGCTTCAAAACTATCATGTGTATGATGCCGTACTTCATACAAAAACAAAAACGCAAAAGGTTTTTGCGAGTGAATCTGAAACAGCTGAAGTTCAAAATTACGTGAATGCGAATTACAAAGCTCCTAATGAGGAGATGTTCGGGAAAGCAAAAGGGAAGAATGTTTTTGTGATTACCCTTGAGTCAACTCAGGCATTTGCAATGGAGGAAAAGGTGAATGGCAAGGAAGTGACTCCCTTTTTAAATCAGTTGAAGGCTCAAGAGGATACCTATTATTTTGAAAACTTCTACCATCAAACACAACAGGGAAAAACGTCCGATTCTGAATTCCTACTTGATAATTCTCTTTATCCATTACCAGGGGGTGCTGTCTTTTTTACTCATGCTCAGAATGACTACAATGCCACCCCTAAAATCCTACAGGATTCAGGTTATCAAACAGCAGCTTTGCATGCGAATAATAAAGGGTTTTGGAACAGAGATATTATGTATCAGTCGTTGGGATATGAGTTATTTTTCGATGAAACGAACTACGATATAAATGAAAGTAACTCATACAACTGGGGTATGAAAGACATTCCGTTCTTTGAACAATCCATTGACCATTTAAATAACATGAAACAGCCTTTCTATACAAAATTTATTACCTTATCAAATCATCATCCGTTTATCTTAGAAGAAGAAGACAAGTACATCGATGAATTGAACACTAATAGTACAACAGTTAATCGATATCTTCCAACGGTTAGATACACAGATGAAGCACTTAAAGTCTTCTTTGAAGATCTTAAAAAAGCAGGGCTTTATGAAGATTCGCTCTTTATCATTTATGGGGATCATTATGGGATTTCAGAAAACCATAACAAAGCAATGGCAGATGTTATTGGAACTGAGGTCACACCTTTCGAATCAACACAGTTGCAGAGGGTTCCAATGCTAATTCATATGCCAGGAGAAGGAAGAGTGGACAATATTGATACATCTACAGTATCTGGACAAATTGATTTAAAACCAACGATTCTGCATTTACTCGGAATTGAAACAAAAGGTTCGATTCAATTCGGGGAAGATCTTTTCTCACCTGAGCGAGATGAATTAACGATTCTACGAGATGGACGTTTTATTACAGACGACATTGTGTACGCTCAAAACACGTTCTATTGGAAAGATACAGGCGAACCGATCGAGAAAGATACTCAGAAATGGGAAAAGTACAAAGAAGTCGCTAATGAGGAATTAGCATATTCGGATCAAGTGGTTTATGGGGATTTACTTCGATTTATTGAGAATTCACCATTTGATAACCAAGCTGAGTAATAAAAAAAGAGGATGCTGCCATGATGCAGCATCCTCTTTTTAATTTCTTCTGAAGGAAAAGAAGTGCAAAAGGTGAGTCTTTACTAACTTACTTTACTATGAGAACAGGGCAGTGTGCTTTCTGAATCACCTTATGGCTGACACTCCCCATGACCATTTCTTGAAGGGTGTTTAGCCCGCGATTACCTATCACGATAAGGTCGATATTATTCTCGTCTGCATATTTAACAATTGTACTACCAGGTTCGCCTCTTAAAATTTTGAGAGAGTAGTCAACACGTGCCTTAAAGGCTTTTTGTTCAACGGCACGAAGTTTTTCTTTGCGTTCTTCTTTAATGCCAAGCGAGTCCCAATTCCTGAGTACATCATATTTTGATGTATTTCCATCTACTACATAGACAACTTCAACCAGTGTTCCTTCTTCCTGGTGCACTTTCGCTAGTTCAATTGCTTTTTCAGCAGCTTTGATTGAGTCGGCTGATCCATCGGATGCAATTAGAATTTTTTTGAACATTATTTTTCCTCCATGTAAAATAAATTTATTCTAAAGTATATTTTAAGAAATGCCACAGATCTTAATCTGTGGCATTTCTTTTTTAGTGACCTGATATTTTCTTTCCAGGCTTATCATATACAGCCAGCTTATCAATTAACTGTGTACTGTCTTGATTAACCCCGGTTAATTTAACCGTTTTGTCGTTCTGTCGGAACTTCATCACTACTTTATCAATCGCGCCGACAGCTGAGTCATCCCAGACGTGAGCGTTTGATAAGTCAATTTCAATTTCCTGCAAGTTTTCCTTTTTAAAGTTGAAGCTATTCACAAAATCTGTAACAGATGCGAAGAATAATTGTCCATGAACCTTGTAAATTCTCTTATTATGATAGTCATCCACTTCTTTTTCAATCCGAACTTTAGAGATTTTAGCTGCAAAGAAAATCGCGCTAAGCACAACACCTGCCAACACACCTTTGGATAAGTCGTGTGTAGTAACCACCGTAATCACTGTAACAACCATAACAAGCGTATCTGATTTAGGCATTTTGTGTAGATTGGTAAGAGATGACCAGTCGAATGTACCAATAGATACCATTATCATGACACCAACAAGAGCTGCCATTGGGATCATAACAAGAAGGTCATTTAAAACAAGAATCAAGAACATTAAGAACACACCGGCTACAAGTGTTGACAAACGTCCACGTCCGCCTGACTTAACGTTAATAACGGACTGACCAATCATCGCACATCCAGCCATACCACCAAAAAATCCAGAAACAACGTTTGCAATTCCCTGGCCTTTTGCTTCTTTGTTCTTATTACTCTCCGTATCCGTCATATCATCTACTATTTGAGCAGTTAAAAATGACTCTAGTAATCCTACAATGGCTAGTGCAAATGAATAAGGAAAAACAATGGCTAATGTTTCAAAATTTAATGGAATACTTGGGAGTAAGAACATTGGCAACGCCTGAGTTAATTCGCCCATATCTCCTACTGTTCTTGCCCCACTTCCAGTCATTACCGCAATTACTGTAATAACGACAATGGCGATTAATGGAGATGGGATCGCTTTTGAAAAGCGTGGAAGAATATAGATGATCGCTAGTGCCCCAGCAACCATTGCATACATGCCCCATGACTCTCCAATAAAGTGTGGAAGCTGAGAGGTGAAAATGAGAATACCAAGCGCATTTACGAATCCTACCATAACCGATCGAGGTATAAACTTCATAAAACGAGCTAATTTAAATACACCGAGTAAATATTGAATAATTCCTGTTAAAATAGTAGCTGCAAGTAAATATTGTAATCCATGGTCTGCAACGAGGGTAACCATTAGAAGGGCCATAGCTCCTGTAGCTGCCGAAACCATCCCTGGTCTACCACCAACAAATGCGATCACCACAGCGATACAAAAACTTGCGTATAACCCAACCATTGGATCAACACCAGCAATGATAGAGAAAGCAATAGCTTCTGGAATTAAAGCAAGCGCTACGACCATACCGGCCAGTGTATCGTTCTTAACATTGCCAAACCAATTTTCTTTTATTGAACTTAAATTCAAATGTTGCACCTCTTTCTAATTTATTGTATATCTTGACTTTTAACTTTCATAAAAGTCGTGTTCGTAAGTCAACAAAATGAATTGTAGCACAAAATCTACATAAACAGAAAGGTCTATGTAAGCGCATAAAAGTCCGGTTTTATTTCGAAATACTACCTAATGCTTAGATATACTGTTATTTTCTTAAAGTGAAATATAATTGAATTTAGTTAAATACAAATGCTCATTAGGTATAATCTACATCATTTGATATAATTAGTTATGTTATAGTCACTTTTGATGGCTAATTATAATAGTATTTGACCAATAGGAAGTAAAGTTTGTTAGAATAAAGGAGACAAATGAGAAGGAGCGATAATATGGCCCAGGATAACGAGCATGATATTATGACGATATCCCAAGTAGCGAAATATTTTCAAATCAGTGAAATGACCACATATAAATTGGTTCAGGATGGCAAAATACCAGCATTTAAAATTGGTAGTCATTGGAGAGTTAAAAAGTCTGATCTAAACGAACTTATTGATCAGCTCAAAAATGGCCAACGTATCTAATACCTTTTATAATAATTAAGAAGTTATATGCTTTAGCATGTGACTTCTTGTTTTTTAGTATGAGACTGAAACTAATATTCAAACGCGAATCATGGGGTTTAAAGCTTGATGCTAAAGTAAATAACACTTATATTGTTTACGAAACTGAAAATGGACTCGTGAAAGAGTATCCCGATGGACCATTGTAAAGTCAAGCTCCCCCCAATGTCATAAGTGTCCTGTTAGCTTTTAGGGATAAGATAAGAAGCGAAAGAGAGAATCTCACCTAGCAGTTAATATTTAGGATGAACCTAACTGTTCCTATCGTGGAAGAGTGGATCCGGGGTAACCTTTCCTGTTTGGGGCATTCAGAAAGGTATTATTCGATCTGCAGAGAAACATGGATTTCAGATCAGTACACAACGTTTAAGAAATATTTCACGACATTTAATCATAAGCATCCTGTAAATCTTTATGATTCTCCTTATGATAGCGAAGCTGACTTTGTTAAACGCGTCAATCCAGTGGAAAGATATTATTCATAATGCAGTTGGAAAATATGAATTAGGCGCAGAGGAATGGATCGATGCTAAATACTTAAAAGTAACCAAATAAAAGGAAGAAGCGGAAATCTACAATAGAATTCCGCTTCTTCCTTTTATTCGATTATCACGCTTGTGTTGAAGGTTAGGATTCTCTCTTTTTGCGACTTTTTCCCATAATAAAGCTCACAATTAACACTAAGATGATTGAACCTATGATAGCAGGGATGATGTTAAATCCACCAATATCCGGTCCCCAACTACCTAATATCAACGTACCTAACCAGGCACCAACAAATCCAGCAATAATATTTCCAAAAATTCCACCAGGAACATCTCGTCCCGTGATTACACCAGCAAGCCAACCAATAATACCACCAATGATTAAACTCCAGATAAAACCCATTGAAAACACCTCCCTATAATTCTGTTTTAATCTTTCTGTATTGTTTTATCCTAAGAGGAATAATCCTATTCGCGTCTACAACTCATTAGCCGTTATAAAAAAACTTTGGCTAACAAAGTCCTTCTAAGTCTATGGAAGGTTGACGCAAAGATGATTGGCTCTTACTTTGCCAAATACCTCATTCTATTCATTTTCGTAAGTTTTATGGTGATATTTTTCTGTTTGATTCCAGATTCGCTCAAGATTTAAAGGAACATAAATGGCATCGCCATGAACCTGACGATGAAGAATCGGTTTATGAAATGACGACCCCAAAAGAGGAGCATCACCTTTTCGTCGTGCTCGATAAGTAACTCCAAGTAACTTATCAAAATTTGCAGAAGAGGATTTCATCTTTATTTCACTCCTTTGGTTATAAAAGGTTAGTACTAATATAGAGAGAAATATTTGATTAGTGTCCATTTTCTAATCTAAAAGGAAAAGTTGCGATAGTGGGTAAAACCTCGTGTATAATACTTATTTTGCGAGAATATCAACACCTCTCTCAGTGCCAAGATATTCATCCAGAAATAGGTCTGACTTATTGAACCTAATAGAATGTACAAACAGCAATCCGCCACACTTTAAAGTGTGGCGGATTGTATTATTTATATTTAATCAAGGGGGAAGGAGTTAGGGGAAACTCCTTGGAACATAGATTATCATAACAAGCATTATATTCTAAGAATATGGGAGAGTTTTGATAATTTAGCATTTTTGACCTAACAAAATACTATTTTATAATTCTTGTTTGAAATTGATGCGTAAATAGAACAATCACTTGTGAAAGTAATAGTGATTTGAAATAATTGGTATTAAGCAATCGGGCAGTTAAACTGAACAAGAGATTGTTATATTTGATCCATAAAAGGGCCATATTGTTGAGGAAACAGACTCCTTTATACTTGGATATTTATGTCAAAATGCATTAAGGATTGTGTGAAAATGTTTTTAGTTAACGAAGTATTTGCTTGCAAAAATAATAATCGTTCCTTTATAAGATTAGATTTGGTATGTCTTAATAAAAAGGAAAATATATTTGGTAGATGAATATTAGTATAAAATTAAACATAAATGATGTCAGATTTATTCCGAAATAGGTTTCTAATCAACTTAAAACATGTAGAGGTAGAATATAATTTATATAACAAAGGAGTTTCATGGATAGAATCATTTAATGACGAAAAATTTATCTAGTATGGATTTGCCAAAGGTGAAGGGTTGGAATGCATGGTTTTTGAAGCGAGAGAACCACGCACCCATGTGAGTTAAAAGAAATCCTGGATACGCCGACTGAGTAAAACAATTCATAATAATAGGGTTCTTTCGGGGAACCTTTTTTCTTTAAAGTGTGATAAGATTATTCTCGGTAAATTATTGAATTTTATATGTTTAATTGTCATGTAACAAACCTTTTTATTCTATAATTCACTAATGAATAGTGGGAGGAAAGAAGTATGAAACCTAAAATTACGGACGGTACTAAAACTGTTGATGTTTCATCTAGTACTAAGCCCAAAATTGCAGATGTAGCTAAAGTTGCTGGTGTCTCACCAACAACTGTCTCTAGAGTTCTAAATAATCGTGGCTATATAGGTGAAAAGACAAGAATAAAAGTCCAGCAGGCGATGGAGCAGTTAAATTATTTTCCGAATGATATTGCTAGATCCCTATTTATTAAAAAAACTTACTTAATTGGCATTATTTTTCCCACCACAAGCAATCCGTTCTATGGACAACTTATCTTCCATTTAGAAAATATTTCTGCGTCTTTGGGATATAAGACTTTGCTATGTAACAGCCAAGGCAGAGAGGATAAAGAAAAAAACTATTTAAAAATGCTTCAAAGAAATCAAGTGGATGGCATAATAGCTGGTGCTCATAATAGGAGAATAGAAGAATATGATATACCATCATTACCCGTCGTCGGAATTGACCGTTATTTATCAGAAACGATTCCTGTAGTTTCAAGTGATAATTATGATGGAGGAAAACAAGCCACTCAATTGTTAGTTAATAAAGGTTGTAAACACATCATCCATATAAATGGACCAATTTCTTTAGAGACACCTGCCAATTTAAGAAGAAGGGCATATGAGGATACTATGAGAGAAAATCATTTACCTTATCTTACCTATGAAGTTGATGGAAATGATCAAGAAATCATAGAAAAGTTATTTGACGAAAACCCGCAGGTTGATGGAGTTTTTGCAAGTGATGATATTATTGCGTCGAGGGTTATAAGAGAAGCAAAGAAAAGAAAAATCGATATCCCATCTAATTTAAAAGTAATAGGATATGATGGTACTGAAACAACTAGATTATTGTTACCGGAATTAAGTACAATACAACAACCCATAAAAGAAATAGCAGAAAAGACCATTGAGATTTTACTTAAACAAATAAGTGGTGAAAACGATGATGTTCATCCAGAGACAGTGCTCCCTGTTACACTAATTGAGAGCGAAACAACGTAAATAATAGTGAAATTCGACTCTTCAAAAGCAAAATTTAGACGCGTTAAGAAAAATTTTTTCGAGTATATGTCATCCGGTTGACACATGAAACCGGTTGACATATACTTTGTTTGAAGGCGATTACATTACAGGGAGGAATTAAAAAATGAAGAGGTTTACATTTTTGATTTTTTGCACATTGGCAGCTTTAGCACTCTCAGCTTGTAGCGGAGAAACATCTTCAGGAAGCAATAACAACGAAGTTGATATTTGGGTTCATATGTCTAATGAAACTGCTGAAGGAGAAGCAATTCAGAATATAATAAATAGATTTAATCAGGAATATGAGGGCGAATATAAAGCAAACGTAGAATTTATTACGAGAAGCGGAAGTGGTGGCGGATACGAGGATAAAATAAATGCTGCTCTTACCACTAATTCATTACCAGATGTACTGACTTTGGACGGACCAAATACAGCGGCTTATGCTAAATCTGGGGTAATAGCCCCAATAGATGATTACATAAGTAATAAGGATGATTTCTTGCCTAGTATTATTCAGCAAGGGACATATGAAGAAAAGTTATATGCTATAGGTTATTCAGAGTCTAGCGTTGGTATTTACTATAATAAACAAATGTTAGAAGAAGCAGGTGTTGATTTATCTACTTTACCTACTGTGGAAAATCCCTGGGATTGGAATCAATTTATGGACTTAAGTGAGACATTAGAAAATCATTACAATGCCCCTGCAATTAATATGGGCCTAGACGATAAAAGCGAATGGTTAATGTATGCCTTTACACCTTTTCTATGGTCACAAGGCGGTAATATAGTGTCTGAAGATGGAACTACTGCAACTGGTGCCTTTAATGACGAAAACAGTGTAAAGACTTTCAATTTCATTCAAGATATGGTTGAAGAGGGTTACACAACAATTGATCCGGTTGAAAAAGGATTTCATACTGGAGAATATCCAATGAAGTTGAGTGGATCATGGACGATTCAAGAACTGGAAGAATATCCGGATGTAGAATACGGTATTATGCCATACCCAACATCCCCAGACACGAATGAATTAGTTTCGCCTTCGGGGAGTTGGCAGTTTGCTATGTCAGGTACAACAGAAAAGCAAGAAGCAGCTGGTGCATTAATTGATTTTATGACATCTACAGAATCTCTAACAGAAATAACTATAGCAAATAGTGTTCTTCCGGCTACTAATTCAGTAATAGAAGAGGTCCGAGATAAAGTTTCAACGCAGATGAATGTCCTTATTAATCAAAACTCAAATTCAGCGAAAGCTCGACCAGTTTTACCGGCGTATCCTCAAATTAGCCGAATCTTCCAACAAACTGTAAGCGATGCAACTTATTACGAAGAAAATGATAATATCCAAGAACTGTTGGATGATAAAGCCGCGCAAATGGATAATGCGTTGAACTAGAAAATCAGTAATCCCGGCTTGGATTATTCCGAGCCGGAAGATTTTTAAAAGGAGTTTTCACTGATGAATAATATAAAGGATAATCAAAATTTCGTGGCATACTTATTTCTAGCCCCAGCTTTTATCTTGTTAGGACTTTTTTTAATTGTGCCTGCGACGCTGGCGATTTATTACGCTTTTACGGATTATTATTTATTAACGCCTGGCGATAGACAGTTTATCGGCTTAGATAATTTCATTGAAGTCTTTAAGGATCCCATATTTATTCAAAGTCTTAAAAACATAATGATATTTGTAATTTGTATAATTCCTATCCAAGTGGGTGTAGCTCTTGGATTAGCTTTATTAATAAACAAGCAAAGAAGAGGAAATATTTTCTTTAAAGTAGCCTTTTTCTCTCCGGTTGTTCTATCGTTGGTTGTTATATCCGTTTTATGGCTATATTTGCTTAACCCTTCAGAAGGTTTAATAAATAGCCTTTTAGTAAACATTGGGTTAGATCCACAGCCCTTTTTAAGCAGCCCTAATCAAGCAATTTATACCATTGTTTTTGTTTCCGCTTGGCAAGGCGCAGGTTACCAAATGCTGATTTTTCTGGCGGGGCTTCAAAATATCCCTTCGGATGTTTACGAAGCAGGTAAGATTGATGGTGTAAATCGATGGCAGAAATTCCTATACATAACCATGCCTTTGCTAAAGCCTACTTCTATTTTAATTATGATCACGACATTAATCTCGGCTTTTAAATTAATCATACAACCAATGATTATGACACAAGGTGGACCAATGAATTCTACTATGACTCCCGTTTACTATATTTTCCAAACTGGATTCACTGATCGAATGATTGGGTACTCGAGTGCCATGATGGTCACTTTTGGGATATTAATTGGAATTGTAACGTTTGTTCAAAGTAAAATCTCCAAGGAGGATGAATTTTAATGAATAAAAAATTTAAAAAAACGATAGAATATCTTTTCATGCTTTTCTTAGCGTGTATTTTCATCTTTCCTTTGATATGGATGATCGTTTCCTCAATGAAACCTGAAGGAGAAATCTATGTTGATATGGGTGGTATTCAAGCTTTACTCCCTTCTATGGATCCATCTCATTGGTTTGAAACATATCAAGAATTATTTTCAAGATTTAATATTATTCAATATCTATTCAACAGTGTGTTCTATGCGGTCATGATAACAGCAGGCTCTATTGTGGTAAATGCAATGGCAGGATATTCGTTTGCTAAGTTTGAATTTAAAGGAAAAAAAATTCTGTTTGGTCTTTTAATTGCATTGTTAATTGTACCAGCCGAAACAATTCTCATTACCCAATTCACAGTAGCTCACAGCTTAGGAATACTTAACACCAGATTAGCAGTTATATTACCATTGATTGCTAACATGTTTTTCATTTACTTATTTAGAAATTTCTTCAAAGCAGTTCCGGATGAGATTATAGAATCTGTTAAATTAGATGGGGCAAATTACTGGACTATCTTCTGGAAAATAATGTTACCAATGTCTAAGCCTGCAATTGCGACAGTAGGAACATTAACCTTTATTTTGAGCTGGAACGATTACTTATGGCCATTAATGGTTTTAACAGATACGGATAAGTTACCTCTTCAAGTAGCAATTACAAATATAAATACAACAGAACCTGTCTTTACAAACCAGGTAATGGCAATTCTTACACTTTCAACAATACCTTTAATTATTGTCTATGTTGTAGCTCAAAAATATCTACTTCAAGGAATGGGTGGATCTGGAACCGGTATAAAGTAAAAGTATGGTTGATTAAGGGAGGAGTATTGAATGTATACATTAGAACGTGCAACTAATTATATTAGAACAAATAGTAATCAGGTAAAAGATGATTATCGCCATCACTATCACATTATGGCACCTATTGGCTGGATTAATGATCCAAATGGGTTTATCTATTATAGAGGAGAGTATCACTTGTTTTATCAGTACTATCCATACAAGGCTGAATGGGGGCCGATGCATTGGGGTCATGCTAAAAGTAAGGATTTAATCAATTGGGAAACCGCCCCAGTTGCTTTAGCACCAGACCAAACTTATGACAAAGACGGTTGTTTTTCAGGAACGGCAATAGAAAAAGACGGGGAAATGTATCTCATGTACACTGGGCATATCATGGGGGAGAAGGACGAAGATATCAGGCAAGTCCAGTGTATCGCTGTTTCTTCAGACGGCATTAATTTTGAAAAAGTCCAACAGAACCCGGTTATAGCAGAAAACAACCTTCCTAAAAACGCTAATCCTCAAGATTTTAGAGATCCGAAAGTGATTAAAAAAGGTGAGTTTTATTATTCTTTAATTGCTTCCAAAGCGGAATATGGTGGAGGCCAAATCCTTCTTTACAAATCAAGGGATTTACTAGATTGGGTATTCGTCTCTGTCATGTTAAAAGGAGAAGAAGGCGAAGGTATAATGTGGGAATGTCCTGATTTATTTAGCTTGGATGGGAAAGATGTTCTAATTATTTCAGTCGAAGGGTTACCAAAACAGGGAATTAAGTTTCCTAATACCCATTCTGTCATTTCAATCATTGGTAAAATGGATTGGGAAGAAGGGACTTTTCATAAAGAGAAGACGGAGGAGTTAGATTACGGTTTAGATTTCTATGCCCCACAAACCATCACGGATAATAAACATAGGAGGATTATGATCTCTTGGATGCAAATGTGGGGGAGAAATATTCCAACCGAAACAGAAAACCATGGTTGGGCAGGAGCCATGACATTACCAAGAGAACTGTCTATCAAAAATAACCATATCTATCAAAGTCCTATAGCAGAAATTAAAAATTATTATAAAAACAAACAAAGCATAAACAATATTAGATTGAAAGACGACAGTAAAGAATTTATAGAACTATCAGGTGAAGTCTATGCTCTTGAATTAAATTTAAACACAAAGATGGGGAAACGTTTTGAATTAGAAGTACGCTCAAATGAGGAAGAAAGAACGCTAATAGCATACGATTGTGACTCTGATCTGCTTGAGCTAAATCGTAAGAGTAGTGGGGTGGAGATAGTTGGCAAGGAAGACGAGCATGTACATAAACGAGCAGTTTATTGTGATTCGGAGAGAGGTAAATTAAACTTAGAAATTTTTATTGACAAGGCTTCTATTGAAGTGTTTATAAACAAGGGAAAGTTCACTATGACATCTACTATTTATCCAAAGAAAAAGGCAGATAAACTAAAAATTGCCGCTGAAGGAGACATAGAAATTGTCAGTTTAGATAAATGGGACATAGAGGTTTAGCCATGAAAAAAGTTTATACGATAGGAGAGGCCCTTATTGATTTTATCCCTCATGAAATAGGAGTATCAATAAATTGTAGAGAGTTTTAAAAAAACCCCAGGAGGCGCACCTGCCAATGTCGCTGCTACTATTGCAAAACTAGGAGGACAAAGTACTTTTATTGGTCAGGTAGGAGATGATATGTTTGGTTACTACCTAAAAAAGGTGTTAGATGAAAATGGGGTAGATGTGACTCAAATAATTCATACGAGCGAAGCGAATACAGCTTTGGCTTTTGTTTCATTAAAAGAAGGTGGCGAAAGAGAATTTGCTTTCTATCGAAAACCTAGCGCAGATATGCTGTTGGATAGAAAACATATAGAAACAATGGAATTACCAACAACGATATATTACATTTTTGTTCTGTTAGTCTGATTGAGAGCGAAGTTAAATATGCTCATATAGAAGCAATTAAGAGAATAAAGGAACAAAACGGATTGGTAGTTTTTGATCCTAATGTTAGAAAGAATCTTTGGGAGGACAAAGAACTAGCTTATTGGCGCAAGCGATGATGGCTACTTTATGGGGCATGTGCCATATCTGAGAGAAAATTTTCCCACCGGCCTCAGGGGCGAGTGCTTGTATAAGCATTTGCCTCTTATTTTTCATTGGACTATACCAAATGAATAATAAAGATTGCTATAACTACCTGTTTGGTGTAAATTTACAGCTAGAAAGTGAAAATTTCAATGAAAAAGGGTGATGATGGCAATGAAAATGCCTTATATTGCACCAGCTCATGCAAAGTCTTATTGTTAGACTGGCGACACTTTGCATGAGAAAAACACCTGCTGTCGCTTTTACAAGCCGTAACAATAGACTTTGCTACCTTCACTATTTACAGATCACTAAATAGAAGGGGCTGTCTATATGAATTATGTAAAAGCTAATGACGTTTTGCCGGAAGAATTGATTACAGAAATTCAAAAATACGTACAGGGAAAAACGCTGTACATTCCAAAACTTAAAGGAAATTATGAAAAGTGGGGCGAATGTTCCGGAATAAGAGCTTATATAAAGGCACGTAACCTTTCCCTGAAAAAAGACTTTGCTGCCGGAGCAACTTTCGAAAGCCTGATGGAGAAATACTGGCTTTCTGAGGAAACAATTAAAAAAGTGGTTTATTCCACGAAATAATCCAGGAGCTGAAGACCTATGCGTAGATCTTCAGCTTTTTTATGATGAGTTTGTTTCTAAATCAATTTTGGCATAGGGGAGCGCTTCGTTAGGGTTTACACTTAAGATAAATTGAAAGAATGGGAGCGGTTGGAATGCAGCCATTTATTTATCCACATCAATATCATTATTTGAAGAGCCAGGTTTATAAGCTTATTAAAGCGCGTGTCAGTTCCACTGATAAAAATGTAATCAATGCGGTCAAGGGGCTTGTGGAAGACAATATTACCAGCGATTTTGCCCATTGTTCCGCAGAAGAACAGAAAAAATTTGCCAAGGCCGCTTCTGTAAAGGACGAAAGGGAAGCGGAATCTTATTTAGAGGATTTAAAAACATATGTGATTCCATTTAATATTTCTGAAAAAGAAATAAAAAAACTATTTCCTAAGGTGAAAAAATTGAAAATTCCTGACCTCAACCAGTTTGATAAAAGAGAATTGACGTATTTAACTTGGTGGGATGCAGCGACCCATAGGAAATTCATAGTGACGAGAAAGGATGGAAAACCATATGGGGTCGAGGGTACGTTTACGAATAGCTCACAAAAAGGGGTTTGTTCTGTTTGCAATCAATTAGCTCCCGTGGGACTGTTTTTAGTTAAAAAGAAGGGAAAAGAAATAGGAACGTATAAAAAAAAGGGAAATTATATTTGCGCTGAAGGAGACGGATGTAACCAGAACATCACATCTAGCAAAAATCTGGAGGATTTTATAGCCAGGCTAAGCAAATAATGAAGATTTAAAACCAAGGTTCTCTGAAAATTCGTAGCAATGGCTGAAATTTTTTTCAAAAGGTGTGAATCAATAATCGGGGAATATGTGTGGCTAATGAGGTCTTCGCGGCACATGAAAGGTTTTAAGAAAGCAGGGCTGGTTTTCAGTCGGTGTAATTGTTTTTTATTAAGTGGCGCTTTAAATTCTTTTTTAGAAATCTTAGTTCATTCACAATCATTCTGATTTCGATCGTTTTCGATATAGGATACGCTACCATATAACACTCACCTTCATACTTATAGCATATAAAATTAGAGGTGCTGTATGGCAAAAAATGAAGTAACAACTCAAAGTATTATAGCATTAGGTGCTGGAAGTATTGTCATTGGTGCATTGGTTGTATTTATTGGCGAATATTCAAAGCTTCTCCAATTACAGTCAAAATGAAGGGAATTATTACTAATGGATGATTCTTCAAGGTCGTATTAATCAGTCATTAATTTTAGCTGCCCTTCATTTTGGATTACTGTATGGACTTCAATGTCAATTCTTAAGTTTGGATATTGTGTAGATCGCCATTTTTTTAGTTTTTCCTTGGGTATTTGGGTCCGGAAATATTGGCCAACCCCTAAAATATCAGCTTCACTCTCCTGTATTTTAGTAAACATCTCATTGAAGCGATTTGTAAGGAGTGTCTCTAAGGAAGTCCTGATTTCTTTTACAGTAGGGTTTCCTTTGGTCTCTAAGAGGACGACTTTTAAATGAAGCTTGCTGTTCAAGTAAGGCACTTGATCGATGACCTGACTTTTATGATCCATAGAATTTTTAACAATCATGACTGTTGCTTCATCCATGACCTCTACTTTTCCATAGGTGCTTTCCTCATAGAATGCATTGACGAGCAATGTTTCTTCTGTATTGATCTGTTCAACCATCTTGCCCTTCTTAATGACAGCGGAACCAAGGTGTTCAATGATTGTACTATCGCCGGATTTTATTATAGGCAAAGCAACATCTCTCGTATAGGAATGAATACTGCGATAGACTTGCCATACCCTTGTAAGTGCAATTTCCGGGTTCCATCCTGCATTCTTATCAAAAAAATCAAATAGGGTGGTACTCTGGGGTTCTGTAGTATTTTTTAAATTAGAAAAGAACGGCTCAATCTCCTCATCGCTGATCACAACCAAAGCTTTTGGCGATACGTCACGAGACCTCATGAATCCAGAAATGAGGTCCTTAACTCCTTTCTTCGCCAACTCCTTGTCGATTACAATCACTTTTACATGCAGCAAATTGATACTACTTTCCAAATTGGCACTAAGTTTATCGACTGCTTTACTGACTGTTTCTCCGGTTTCTGAAACGATTCTAACCTTCATCGTAGTTGGGCTAGGATCTGGTATTTGCAGATGAACTTTATACTGGTCATCTTCCATGGCAACACCCATTACTATGGGCAAAGAACGATGATTGATATCTTTAGTGTCCCAACACCCGCTTAATAGAAATAAAGCACATAAAATAATTAATATTTTGAGGGAGTTTGTTCTCATGCTCGTCCCTGCCTTCGGAGTCCTATACAATAGATCGATAATGGAACTGTGACTATGACATAAAACCGTAAAAATGAATTTAACCATAACAGCTGCTCAACAATATGCCAATCAGTAATCATCAGGGAAGTGATGAAGATGATAATAGCTAACGTAGCAACACTGAAAATAGGGTTATGCGGAGCCCAGTGATTGAGAATCTGATATGCCATCCACAATAACAGTGAAACTTGAAGCATGATAAACGTAACGAGAGATAAGATGAAGAATATCGTGATCCTCTCGAACATCAGCCAATTGATATAGGTCGAGTCAACGGTCATCATATATGGAAACACAAAAGTTGAAGCAGTCCCATGTCCAAAAGTGAGAACTGGTATATAGACGGCCAAAACAAAAAATGGGATGAGGATTGCTGATGCAATCAGCACTTTTTTTCGCTTATAGGTAAGGTATGGCGCCAAAAATCCGAGAAACAGAAACCCTCCTGTAAAAGCAGAAAAACTTTTCAGATAAGAAGGAGACGTTATGAACTTGAAATCATCGCCGATGAGGGGAAAAAGATATCGCCAATCAACATTTTGAAAGGAAGCAATTAATACAAAAAAAACGATTGGAAAAAACACAAGTGCTAATATGACCCCTGTACGGAAGATCGCTTCAACTCCTTTAGCAGCTAAATACGCTGAAATAAAAAGGAACAATACAATGATGGCCCAGGAGGGAGTATTTGATAGGAAGATGATGGTTATAATTTCGGAATAAGCTCTAACTCCAATGATATCCACCAACAAAAAATAAATAAAAACCGGCAAGAGAAAAAAAGCTGCAAAGCCTTTGCCAGTCTGTGAATAAATATGGATGATGTTCTTTTTCGGGAAAAAGCTAAGTCCCTTCATATAAATCCAAAGAAAGACAAAATGAAAAATGAGCCCAATTATAATCGGTATCCACTGTGCTTCATCGGAGCTGGTAATGATATCGTTGGGGTACAAAAAGAATATGAACCCTAAATGTATCATAATGTACATCAGGAACACATGAAAACTCCTATCCATATTTGGTTCCTTCCTTTTCATAATTTATATGAAGATAAGATATCTCGAATGTTTCAATACTGGCTAGATACGCACTTATCAATACGATACCTCCCAATATCCCCAAAATGCCATAAATGGATGCCAATATAACCAACACATATTTTAAAAAACGTACGGCCAACGTATTTTGTATTCCTACCAATGTCGAATTGGCGATTGTAGTAGCTGCGAGTATGATGATCAGAAGGGTGCTCACCAGTTGTGCTTCCACTACAGCTTGTCCAAGAATGATCCCGCCGACCATTGTGATTGTCGGACCGATAGAACCAGGCAGCCTGACTGATGCCTCAATAATCAATTCCAAAATAATAAGCATCATTAATATCTCAACTAAAGCAGGGTATGGAATGGCTTCTCGACTTTGTGCAATGCTCAACGCAAGCTCTATTCGTAAAACTTCAGGGTTGACTGCCACAAGGGCAACATATAAAGCTGGTAAGATTAATGCTAGCAGAATACCGATGACCCGTACTATTCGTATGGAAGCCATCAAAGGGATGGGATAGTTCCGATCGTTTTCGGTCGCAAACATATCCCACAAAAAACACGGGAGAATAATAGCGAAAGGATAACGATCAATAAACAATGCTACCCTCCCTTTTCTTAAGAAAGGAACCGTTTCTGAAGGAAGCTCTGTCGTATATATTTTGGAAAAGACAGACCATCCTGAAAATCCTAATGTTTTCGCCAAATTTTGCAAGTTATTTATTTCTCGGTCTTGATTCTTTTCAATTACCACCTTTATTCTCTCTACCAACTTTTTATCTACTTGTCCATCAAAATAAAGCATTGAGATTTTCGTTTTCTGATCAGGACCGACTGAAAAGGATTCCGCCCGTATGTTACTAGAGTTGATTTGCTTTCTGATTAGGCCCATGTTCGTCTCGATATCTTCATTGAAAGAACTTAAGGAACCTTGTAGTACATTTTCATTGGTAGGTGGTGCAATAGCCCGATTCAAAATTTTAGGAACAGATTCCATGGTAATGTATGTAGGGTGATTTTTGATGGCAATAAGTAATTTCCCTGTCATTATTGATGAAACTGCTTCTTCTACGTTTTTTTCTTTCACCACACCTATTTCATTTATTAGTTCACTTATCGTTTTTTGGGAGTATATAGCGGTATCTATGTACCTTTGAAGGGTCATTTTGGTTTTGGTAAGATCAATCAACGTCTTGAAACCTATTAGGATTACGGAAACATCAAGGATTTCTTCCTCCTGAAGGAACAAATCATCGCTGTTCCTTAACCTTTCTTTTAGCTCTATTAAGAATTGGTCCATGATACGATGTTCCTTTCCAAAAAGACTATTGTTATGATTGTTTCCTTGTGAAGGCTATTTATACAGGCTAAGGGAATGTGCAATTGGTATTAAATAAACATGGATATAATTACTCGAACGGGCCATATAATTCACATAAATACCTTGAAATCGAGTCTTCAGGCAAAGGGGGCGCACGACAAGTTCTGCTATAAAAGTTTTTCAGCATGAAAGGCAGGAAGTTTATTTGATTAAATTTCAACTTTACAACGGAGGTGGATGATTATGTATATACCTAAACATTTTAAAATGGATGATGAAGAAATAATTTATGATTTTATTGAAAAAAATGGATTTGTAATCTTTTTTTCAGCATAAAGGAGTACCATTTGCTACTCATCTTCCACTGATAAATCTGAAAATGCTTTATATGGTCATTTTGCACGTCCGAATGGACAATGGAAGGATGCTGAAAAACAACAAGTCCTTGCGGTTTTTCATGGCCCCCACTGTTACATTTCACCAACCTGGTACAAAACAACTAAAGCAGTACCTACTTGGAATTATGTATCTATCCATTTATATGGAAAATTGGAAATTGTTGAAGATAGAAAGATTATTTTCGATTCTTTGAATGACATGACTTGGTAACTAAATATGAAACTCCTGATAGTACATACAATTTAAATAATATCGAACCTAGTTTCATCGAAGGAATGAGTAAAAGAATTGTAGCGTTCAGAATAAAAAACTTATTGATCCTAATAGAATGTACAAACAGCAATCCCCCACACTTAAAGTGTGGGGGATTGCATTATTTATATTTAATAAAGGGGAAGGAGTTAGGGGAGACTCCTTGAGTCATTGATTATCATAACAAGCATTATATTCTAAGATTGGATATACAAAAGAAGCAAGGAAACTAATATATGATTTTGCTTTCGAAGAGTTAGATATTGAAGAAATCTATGGACAAGCTTGGGATTTCAATATTAATTCCTGTATTTCAATGGAGAAGAGTGGTTTCAAGTTAGTAAGTTCAGAAAAGAAGTTGTTTCCATACTAATCAGGAAAACCTTGATATCAAAACTACATCACTTTATGATGGATGAAGACTTTAGGGAGGAGTAGACGCGTTGTTTTTCTGGAATGAATGGTTATGATGAACCATGTAACTTAAAAAGGGCGCTTCAGAAGCAGAATAGTTTCCTTTTTTAAAAATAGAAATAAAAACACTTTTGTGGAGTTGTGAACAATGATTTGGGTATATATTGCTTTATTTGTAGTGCCGTTGTTTTTAACATATTCTATCTTTAGCACAATTTATATTCGGAGAAGGAACCTCTGTATTAGTAGAAGGGTAAATAGTCGTAATGCGATTGCTTTAACTTTCGATGATGGGCCAGACCCCATTTATACTAGTCACCTACTCGATATTCTGGCAAAGTACGGTGTAAAGGCTACTTTTTTCGTGGTCGGAAGCAAGGTTGAAAAATATCCTGAACTGGTCAAACGGATGAAATTAGAGGGGCATTCTATAGGAATTCATCATTATTCTCATGTTTCTAGCTGGTTTTTAAGTCCTCTACAATTAAAGAAACAGCTGAACCAATGTCGGTTGATTATTGAGAAGTACACCCAGGAAAAACCGGTATATTATCGTCCGCCTTGGGGTCATTTTAATTTATTCGCACTGCTTATAGCGAAAGAATATGAAGTGGTCTTGTGGTCGCATATCTTTCAGGACTGGAAAGTGAAAAAAAGTGGGGATTTGATTCGTCGGATGAAGACGGTGGATAGGGACGGGTCCATTTTCGTTCTTCATGATAGTGGAACTACATTTGGTGCCGATGAAAGAGCACCCTATTATATGATAGAATCTTTAGATGAATTCCTTGCATATGCATTGGGAAAACAAATCAGATTCACTTTATTGGAAGGGAATTTGACTTCGAAGGAGCAGACAGGAAGTGGGCAGTGAAGAGCTTATCCAGTACATCTTGAGCTATGGTTATTTTATCATTTTCCTGTTTCTCTTCTTCGGTATAGTGGGAATACCAGCACCAGAAGAATCACTTCTGTTTTTAGTGGGACTGTTGGCATCAAATGAGCAGTTAATGCTTTCTTTGACTTTGGTATGTACATTCCTTGGTGTCTATTCTGGAATGGTTACGGGATTCTATGGTGGAAGATTCATTGGCTCACCACTTATAGAGCGATACGGAAGATGGATTGGATTAACGAAAGATAGGGTTCAAAAGTATGAAACCGTATTTAAGAAGCATTCAACTAAAACCTTATTGTTGGGTATTTTTTTGCCGGGTCTACGACAATTGATTCCTTATCTGGCAGGGATTTTCGGTACCTCGCACGTGAGATTTTTATCCTTTACAATCGCAGGTTCAGCAATTTGGACGATTTCGTATGTTTTATTAGGTTATTGGCTTGGAACCACTCTTTCCATTGACCCATCCTATGTTCCATATGCAGGAGTCGGATTATTATTGATTTTCATCCTTACGACTGTTTGGGGATACGTTAAAAAGAAAAGAGAGAGGTAATTGGAATGAAGATTGTTATTCTATCCATGTTCAGTGTTCCAACCGGTCACACTAAAGTAGCTGAGGTCCTCCGAAACAGCTTAAGTCAGGAATACCCGAACGCTGAAATAAAAATTATTGATTTCCTAACTTTTTCGAGTTCTCTTCTGGAAAAAATGGTTTCCAATATATATTATAAGTGGATTAGAGAGTCGCCGGAAAGTTACAAAAGCTTTTACCAAAAGGTGATGATGAAGGAAAGCGATCAGAGTGTTTTTTTGAAGAGTATTTCAAGGTTTTCCCCTTACTTTGAAAATAAAGTGTTGACGTTAGTAAAGAATGAAAAACCTTCCTTGCTGATGTGTACACATTCCTTTCCTTCGAGAATCATTGGAAAGATAAAGTCACAATCCAATAATCTTACATGTAAAACAGTGAATGTTTATACGGATTTTTTTGTTAACGATGTGTGGGAAAAAGAACAAATCGATTATCACTTAGTGTCGACTGAGCAGGTAAAGCAAAAATTAGTTACAGAGCATCGGATTTCACCGGATCGAGTGTATTACACCGGGATCCCTGTATCTGAAGTGTTTAAACGAAAAAATCCTTCTCTTCCTCTTCAACGGAAAGGTCGAAAGCATGTTTTGGTAGCCGGTGGGAATAGTGGATTATGTATGGGGAAGAATGTTTTCAGGGATTTTTCCGAATCCAAACATCTACAGTTCTCAGTACTATGCGGTCATAATCATCGGTTGTACCGTTCACTGCTTGAGAAGCCCAATATTACTCCGTACATGTATATAGAAGATCTGGAAAGACTGAATGACATTTATGACTCAGTTGATTGTATTATTACAAAACCAGGTGGGGTAACGATAAGTGAGGTCCTCCATAAACAAATTCCGGTCTTTATTTTTGCGTATCTTCCCGGGCAAGAAGAATTTAATTTAACGTACCTTTTAGAGCGAAATCTCGTATTTCATTTTGATGAGAAAGAGCCATTTTCTTCTTTAGAGGAAATACTTTATGATCCCAATGAGGTGCAACGAAAAGTAGAAGGTGTGGAGCGATATTTATCCTCACTACAATACGGTTTACCAGAAGTATGGAAAAAAATCCAGGTAAATACCCGACAAAAATTCAATATGAACCCAGTAGATCAAAAGCCAAGTAGCGAGATATTCCTATCAGGTTAAGGATCTCATTGAGAATTCTATATGCACACAGCAATCCCCCACACTTTAAAGTGTGGGGGATTGTATTATTTATATTTAATCAAGGGGGAAGGAGTTGGGGGAAACTCCTTGAGTCATAGATTATCATAACAAGCATTATATTCTAAGATTATGGGAGGGTTTTGACAATTTAGCATTTATTGACCTAATAAAATGCTTTGTTTTAACAAATCTTGTTTGAAAATGATGGGGAACATAGAATAATTTCTTGTGAAAGTGAAGCTAAATTGAAATAATTGGTATTAAGCAATCGGGGAGTGTGGAAGACTCAGTTTCGAAATAACCATAAAAACCCTTTACAAAACGAGCATTCCATTCTATGATAAATCGTAATTGTTACTATTTGCTTCAAAACCTCCTATGCGGAAACATCAAATCTCTTTTTCTAAAAAGGGGAGCCCTATGCTTGCACTAAGAGGAGCGCTGGGGTCGCTTTATCTGTTTAGCCTATTTCTTTACCATTGCTCATATTCCTCTGGGGGATGCCAGCATACTGGCGCATATGTCACCTTTCTTCGCTTTTTTGTTTTCCATGGTTATGAAAGAAAAAGTGAGCAAACAGACCGTCTTGTACCTGCCTTTGTTTATCATTGGTGCCATTATCCTGATCGATCTGTTCCAGTTTGACAGCTATACGGTTTATGCATGGGCTGGAGTCGTGAGCGCCATGCTTGCTGGAGGTGCAGCTACAAGTATCCGATATTTGAGCCGCTCGCATCATACATACGAAATCGTTTTTTGCTTTCTGGCTACAGGAACTATTGTCGCTCTTCCTCTTATGTGGATGAATATGTCCTCCCTTCTGCTGATGGGTGGTTTTATCTGCTTGGAGTAGGGATTGTATCATTGATCGGACAATTTGCCTGGACGAATGCCTTCACTCATGAAAGGGTCCTAGTCGCTTTGACTCGAAGGAAGGAAAAGACGAAAGGTAAAAAAGCGGCATAGAAGGGCTAGTACACATATTTTTAAATAGTAATGATTACGAAAAAGAGAGGAAGAAATCAATGAAATGTTTAATACGCAATTTTATGTTTTTAGTACTCGTATTATTTTTGGCGGCATGTAATGGAGAGAGTGAAAGTACTTCCAATGAAGGAACAAAAGAGGAGGCTTCCGGAGGAGATAAATCGTTGACAATGCTGTTCAGCTTTGCTTCTGACTCTTTGGACCCCCATCAGGATGCGATAGGAGTTCGGGCAGGGATTACTGAAACGCTGTTGAAGATTGATGAAAATTTAGAAATACAACCATGGCTGGCAGAAGATTGGAAACAAGTAGATGAAACGACTTGGGAGTTTGATATTCGTGACGGTGTAACCTTCCATGATGGTTCAAAAGTGGATGGAAAAGCGGTGAAAGCCTCTTTTGAACGAGTGATAAAAGAAAACGATGCGATGGATGCTGCCTTAAAAATAGATTCCATCGAAGCGGATGGACAAAAGGTGACGTTCACAACCCGGGAACCTCATCCGATTTTTATCAGTGAACTCATTCACACTCATGCTTCAGTAATTAAGGCAGACGAAGATCAAATTGCTGAAAAGCCGATCGGAACGGGACCATTTACAGTAGCTGATTTTACCCCGGGAAGTGAAATCAACCTGGAACGTTATGACGATTATTGGGACGGGGCGGCAAAGCTTGATGAGGTAACCATCCGTTTCAATTCTGATGCAAGCGTCCGAGCATTAAGTCTACAATCGGGCGAAGCAGATATTGCCTATCACTTGCCTCCAGAAGGCTTGGATTCAATCGAGTCGAATTCTGAACTGAAGGTAGAATCTGTACCGAGTATACGTACTCATTTCTTCCTCTATAATCAACAGAACGAAAAATTGAAAGATCAAAAGGTCCGTAAAGCGCTGGACATGCTGATCAATCGTAAGGTGATGGTCGAGGAAATCATGAACAATCATGCCACAGAAGCTGCAGGGCCTTTCAATCCTGATTTTCCTTTTGCTGGAGAGGAAGAATCCGTGGAGTACGATCCAAAACAAGCAGAAGCTTTGTTGAAAGAAGCCGGTTATGAGAGAAATGAACAAGGCATGATGGAAAAAGATGGCGAACCGTTATCACTGAAAATTGCCACCTATGTCGCTAGACCTGAACTGCCGCTTATGGCTCAATACTTTCAAGCAGAAGCAGGCAAAATAGGCGTTGATGTAGAGATTATGAAGATTGAAAATATCGACAGTTATTTACATGAAAAACAAGAGGCGTGGGATCTCGTCACATACAGCAATTTGACAGCGCCCCGAGGGGATGGCGGTTATTTCTTGAATGTTGCTTATCTGCCGGACGGATCCTTGAATCCTGGACAAATAAATATTTCTAGGATTAATGAGCTCACAGAGCAATTGAATGGAACAGCTGACCCTGAACAAAGAACAGCCCTCCAAAAAGAAGCCGTGGCTATCATCAATGAGGAAGTCCCTCACTCATTCGTTATGCATCCGCATATTATCGTTGGTGTCCACGATCGAGTGAAAAACTGGACACCTGGTTCAGAAGAAAATTACCTAATCACCAATGAAATGGATGTAGAGTAAAGATCCGAGTGGGAGTGTTTGCAGACGCTCTCACTTTCCTGTTTATAGAAAGGAGGAAGTGTGATGGGAATGGCGAGACAAGTGTTTCGGATAGTAGGAAAAAGGATCTTTCAATTGGTTCTTACCATTCTTATTTTGTCCTTTGTTACATTTCTTATGATGAAATTGACCCCGGGAGACCCGGTACGTACGATTTTGAAAGTTGAGGATATGGAGACCTCTGTGGCAGACGAAGAGGAGCTCCGTGAAGCGTATGGCTTCAATGATCCTCTCCCTATCCAATATGGACAGTGGTTATGGAAGGCAGCTCAGGGGGACCTCGGTGCATCGTTTATCACCAAACGACCGGTCCTGGATATGTTGATGAGCCGTCTGCCGGCTACGCTAGGGTTGACGTTTGGCGGGTTGTTAGTCCTTTTTGTCATTGTGTTGCCTCTCGGGATCATTGGTGCTGTTTACAAAGACCGCTGGCCGGATACGCTTAGTAAATGGTTCGCTTTAGCGGGAGCTTCTATCCCTAGTTTTTGGCTCGGACTTTTATTGATTCATTGGTTTTCATTGGAACTTGGTCTCCTTCCCGTCATGGGTACAGGGACATGGGCTCACTTTGTCCTTCCTTCTGTTACTTTAGGTGTAGCGATGGCCCCGATGTACATTCGCTTACTTCGGGAAAGACTCATTCAAACGATGAACAGTCCTTACATTGAAGCAGCGGCAGCAAGGGGAGTGAAAAGAGGACGTATTCTTATCCGCCATGTTTTAAGAGGCAGTTTGATGTCAGTTGTGACCCTCTTCGGGTTAAGTGTCGGAGGATTATTGGGGGGAGTGACCGTTGTTGAAATTCTTTTTTCCTGGCCGGGCATGGGGGAGTTGATCGTTCAGGCAGTTTCCCAACGAGATTACCCGGTGGTCCAAGGATACATCTTGATTATTGGTGTGATCGTCATTGTTGTCAATCTCCTTGTGGATTTGCTTTACACTTTACTTAACCCAGAAATTCGCTACGGAAAGGAGGAAGGATGATGGAGGGAGTATTAAATACGGGGGTACCTGGTAGTAAGAAAAACAACCGGGGACTTCTATTCGGGTTGTTGCTTTTCGTTGGACTGATGGTGACGATTGGTTTCGGGTCCTTCTTGACGCCACATGATCCGTTCGCGATTGACATGGGTAACCGGCTTCAAAACCAGTCCTTCACTCACTGGTTGGGGACCGATCAACTCGGAAGGGATGTTTTCTCAAGAATCATTTACGGGGCAAAAATTACGGTCGGCTTAGGTGCGTTAACCGTTCTGTTTTCATTATTGATCGGAGTCCCACTGGGATTGTGGTCTGGTTACACTGGCGGAAAAATAGATCAAGGATTAATGAGAATCGTCGATGGTATTCTTGCCTTTCCTGATTTTATTCTTGCGATAGCCATTGCCGGCATCCTTGGACCTAGTCTAACGAATATCATCATTGCCTTAGTTTTAGTGAAGTGGATCACTTATGCGCGTATGGTAAGAAGCCTTGTTCTGGCAGAAAAGGAAAAAGAGTACGTAATAGCAGCGAAGATTGCTCATTCTGGTACGCTGAAAACGATTCGGATGCACCTGCTTCCACATATCCTTCCAGACATCACCGCCATGGCAGCGATTGATATCGGAAAAGTTATTCTTATGATTTCGGCACTATCTTACATAGGGTTAGGAGCGCAGCCGCCAATTCCCGAGTGGGGTGCGATGCTGAACGAAGGCCGTGGATACTTTCAAACCCTGCCAGAATTAATGATTTATCCCGGAGCAGCCATCATGATCACTGTGCTCTGTTTTAATCTAATCGGTGATGGTTTGAACCGCCATTTTGATAGAAGCCAAAGGGGGCATAAAAAATGAGTGAACCAATTCTGTCTATCGAAAACCTTTGCATCAAAAGCGATCGTTCCCTCATTCGTAATCTTTCCATGTCCGTCCATGAAGGCGAGATCGTTGGTCTTATTGGAGAGAGTGGAAGTGGGAAAAGTTTGTCGGCAAGGGCTGTTCTTGATCTGCTTCCTAAAGGAGTAAACATGGAGTCAGGGTCGATCCACTATTTCGGACAGAATCTTTCCAAACTTGGAAAAAGAAAAAGACGTTCGTTGGCTGGAAGTGAGATGGCTATGATCTTTCAAGATTACCGAGGCAGCTTTACCCCTTATATTAAAATGGGCAAGCAAATGATAGAAGCCATCCGTTCCCACCAGAAAATGAGTAAAAAGGAAGCAAAAGAGAGGGTCCTTCGTGCATTGGAGGAGATGAATCTTTCTCCGGAACGTATATTCTCCAGTTATCCTTTTCAATTGAGCGGCGGACAAGTTCAACGGGCTGCGATTGCCACAGTAAGGTTGCTTACCCCCTCGCTTATTTTATGTGATGAAGTCACGACTGCTCTAGATGTCATTAGTGGAGAAATAGTCATGGATGATTTGGAGAAAACGTGTAAAGAAACGGGAAGCGCTTTGCTTTTGATCACCCATGATTTAAGTGAAGCCTTCCGGAGAGCTGACCGTATTTACGTCATGCACAAAGGAGAAATTGTAGAACAAGGACCCACGGATAAAATAAAAGAATATCCCAGTCACCCTTACACCAAAAAGCTTTTTTCTTCCCTCTTGAGTCTCCCGGTGAACGTGGAAGCGGAAAGGAGGAGAGTCCTTTAGATATGGAAAGATTAGAAATGAACCATGTATCAAAGTGTTTTAAACATGTGAACGCCCTGGATGATGTGTCTCTGCGCCTTGAAAAAGGTGAATGTCTCGGGGTGCTAGGGGAGAGCGGCAGTGGAAAAAGTACGCTTGCTAAACTTCTATTAGGCATAGATACGGCCACCTGTGGACAAATCCTTATGGATGGAAAACCGCTCAACCTTAAAAAACGTGATACTGTAAGGAACTTTAGAAAAGAAGTGCAAATGGTTTTTCAGGATGCGACAAGCTCCTTAAACCCGAAACTTCCGTTGTGGAAATCCATACTGGAACCGCTGAGTAATTTCAAGGAAATCACGCCATCGTACATGAAACACGAGAAGAGTGGGGAAAAGGAAACGGCCGCTGATCTTCTTTCCTTGTTTGGAATGGAAAGGGAGATGATTGAACGTTATCCTGACGAGCTTAGCGGCGGACAGAAACAAAGGGCGGTAGTGGCTAGAGCTTTAAGTATTGAACCGTCTTTTTTAGTTTGTGATGAACCGACTTCAAGTCTTGATGTCACGGTCCAATTGGATCTTTTACACTTGCTGAAAGAAAAACAGCAAGAACAGCGTATGGGTCTCTTGTTTATCTCCCATGACGTGAAAGCGGTCGTTTTTTTATGCGATAGAATTGTAGTAATGAAAAACGGCAAGGTTGTGGATGAATGTAAACGGAGCGAGTTATATTCAGAAGATCGACACCCTTATACGAAAGCACTTATAAAGGCAGCTCGTTGAAAGAGTTTCCTATGATGTTCACTATGGAATCGGTGCCTTTCCCCCCACTCCGTTATTCCTTTATTATTGTAGGGATCAGGCACTGAAATATGTATAAATTGCTTCCTAACTAATACCTGCCACTCTCAGCTCTCCCTTCAGGTAGAATGAGGGTGGCCGGTATGATTTATGGCTCAACCATTGCAATATCCTTTTAAACTCTGTTCTTCTCTTTCAATGTTTTTAGAAGAGAAAGAGCGAACCATATTGTAAACAAAACAACTACTATAGAAAAAAAGTTTACTAAAAAATTCAGTTCCTTTATTGGCGCCTATTTATGTAAGAGAGTCATTGTTCCAAAAAACGGAATCATGGTTGATGGGTTCAGAAGGATCTTTATCCTTATACAAAAGCCCTTATCGAAGCAGCTTCGATTGAATAAGTTATATAATAAAGTAGGAGGGTTTTACGAATTGGCACTAGAATCAAAGACCTTACATAGCACTACATCCTTTAGCCATAGGGAGTATTTAGTGATAGCCCTTCCGCTTATTATATCAGGCATTTCTACACCCATTTTAGGGGCTGTTGATACAGCAGTAGTTGGAAGAATTCCTGATCCTGCTTCTATTGGTGGAGTTGCTGTGGGGGCTGTTATCTTTAATACGATGTATTGGCTGCTTGGATTCCTTCGAGTGAGCACAAGTGGATTTACTGCTCAGGCAGAAGGCGCGAAAAATCAAAATGAAATGATCCTATCCTTACTTAGGCCAATGATTTTAGCTATCTTGTTTGGTATGTTCTTTATCATTTTAAAAGGCCCCATCTCAACCATTGCCTTATCATTAATTGGAGGAAGTGAAGAGGTATCATCTTTCGCTTCCACCTATTTTTCTATTAGAATTTGGGGAGCGCCATTTATTCTACTAAGCTATGTCATTATTGGTTGGCTTATTGGGATGGGAAAGGTTCGCTTAGCTTTAGCTACTCAAATATGGATGAATGTTTCAAACATTATTTTGGATCTTGTTTTTGTTTTAGAGTTAGGAATGGGAGTTAAGGGCGTTGCCTATGCTACTCTTATCGCTGAGGTTAGTGCTGTGGTTTTAGGGACATGGCTTCTGTATTTGACAAATAAAGAGAGAATAGCTCATATTAAGTTATCCATGTTACTAGAAAAAGAACCCATTCTAAAGATGATGAAAATGAACAGAGATTTATTTCTACGGACTTTATGCTTGCTTACTATGACCATATTGTTTACTTCTATTGGTGCAAGTATGGGCGAAGTGACGTTAGCAGCAAATGCCATCTTATTACAAATTCAATATATTATCGCTTATTTATTTGGTGGCTTCGCGAATGCTTCAAGTATCTTGGTTGGTAGAGGTATAGGTAAATCAAATTTGTTTCTTTATAAGCGTGCGTTTACTCTCTCCGCTCAGTGGGGATTTGCTTCGGCGATACTCTTGAGTTTAAGTGTATTTATTTTTGGTGAGAGTATAGTCTCCTTATTTACGACAATTACAGAAGTGAAAGCAGTGTCAGAGGATTTCCTAGTGTGGATGCTTGTGTTTCCAATCGTTGGTTTCTGGGGTTTGCAGCTAGAAGGAATCTTTTCTGGTGCTACTGAAGCGAAATCGATTAGGGATTCCATTGCTTTAGCATTGATTGTCTTTATAATGGCGCTTTGGTTGTTTATCCCCCTATATCAAAATCATGGATTATGGCTTGCGTTTATCGCATTTAGTTTATCTCGATCCTTATTTTTATCGTTATTTGTTCCAAAATTAACTCGTGAAAAATTTATAAGCATCAATTAACTGGGATGCCGCTTTATCCATGGAAGAAGCTTGTTTGCGAGTGAGAGGTATTTTGCTGATATGCAGGTATTCTTTTAGTTCCATGATATAAAGGATAGCTTGAGTTTTCTAAAAGATCATCCTGAAATCACCTTTATAATTTTAGGTCAAGGACTAGGCATTTTAATTAATACAGGTCTATGGAGGGTTGGTTTACCGATTTATCTCGAAGGATACTTGAATGAAAATATCATCACTTTTGGATACATAACTGGTGTGATGGGTGCTACCTCTTTTATTACCTCAATGGCACTGGGAATTTCAAAAAAATACAATCCTCTGGTAGTTTTTAACGTTGGAATGGGATTGTGGGGATTAGGATTGCTTATGATCGGGACACCTCCTACCATGTCGGTCATTTACATAGCTACTACTTTAATCGGAATGGATCAAGCATCAGAAGGTTTATCTCGGGTGGTTATTCTTCAGGAAAAAGTTCCTGCCAATATTCTTGGTAAAGTGTTTAGTAGTCGTCTTCATTAAATTATGCGAGTGATACGATTTCATTGGGTGCGATAAGCACTATTCTTGGTCTATTTACAACCGCAATGCTTTTTAGTAGTGGAGGACTCTCATTTTATTGATTGTGCTACTGGGAGCTATCCTAGGAAGGACTCGTAAAAATGGCAAGGTTAATCTTCAAACAACAAAATCAGGTTGATTGTGAATAGTCTTGGGATAAATAATCATCGCTTCCATTCTCATTCATTCTTGGATGTGATGAAATATAGGATATACATATTGGAGGAATAATACCTTACGATTGAAGGTCTGAGTTTCTGGATATCTAAGCTTCATATTTATGGGGCTTTTGCGATTTACACAATTCATACAATATATCTTGGTTTCGAGTCTTGAACAATCGGGAGCGATTGTTTAGTAGTGTGTTAATCCTTAGACCCAAAGTGAGCATGTCACTCTCTTTATTTCAACTTCTTGTATAATGTATTTTGCGAGAATATCAATTTCTCACTCAGTGCCAAGATATTCATGCAGAAATAGGTCTGACTTATTGATCCTAATAGAATGTACAAACAGCAATCCGCCACACTTTAAAGTGTGGCGGATTGTATTATTTATATTTAATCAAGGGGGAAGGAGTTGGGGGAAACTCATTGAGTCATAGATTATCATAACAAGCATTATATTCTAAGATTATGGGAGATTTTTGACAATTTAGCATTTATTGACCTAATAAAATGCTTTGTTACAACAAATCTTATTTGAATTGATGGGGCACATAGAATAATCAGTTGTGAAAGTAATGCTAATTTAAAATTGTATTAAGCAATCGGGCAGTTATCTGGAAGACTTGGTTGAAAATAGAGGTTGGGCTGACTAGCAAAGAATTATGATTCACAATTTGTTGGTTATATAATTTTTCCTCTTGATCTTTTCTCTAAATGATTGTCCTTTTTCTCTTCAAAAACCCCCACCAAAAGGAAGGGGGTTATAGATTTATCTTTTGGTCATAGGTTTCTTTCAGTCGTTTAATATCCTCTTTAGGCGGTAAACCAAACATACGGGAATATTCCCGGCTGAATTGAGATGGACTAAAATTATAAAAAGCCTAAAAAATAAGGGAGAATACATATTATTAATGACTAATATGTATTCTCCTTTTTATTCCATTAAAGCGCCCGATTGCCGAAGAACGTCCTTCTAAAAAGATTTTTTATAACCATGCTTTTCTTAAAAAATTTACACCAAGTTCGATTTCATCATAAGAAAGACCACTAAACCCTAGTTTAATCATTGGCCTATCCGGATGGTTTTTTATGAAATAGATCGAAGTTGGCCGCACTTTAACACCATAAAGGAAAGCCCGCTCGATTAGCCATTCTTCTGAATGCCCTAGATATACCTTAATTAAAACGTACAAACCGGACTGTTCGCCAATAATGGATATATTTTGCCCAAAGTGTTTTTTTAATAATGAAACGAGGTATTTCATTTTTCGTTTATAAACAAGGCGCATTCGCTTAATGTGCCGATTCCATTCCCCGTTTTCCATAAATTTAGCCATTGTAATTTGGCTAAAAAGTGAAGTTGAGCTTTCAAAGTTCAGGAACTGATTTTTATAACGGTTTAAAAGCTGCTGTGGTAACACCATATAGCTTAAACGTAGTCCCGGAAGAAAAGCCTTTGAGAAATTTCCCAGATAAATGACTCTTGTTGAATCAATAGAAGCGAGTGCTGGAAACGGGCGTTGCGTATATCGGAACTCACTATCATAATCGTCTTCAATAATGTATCCCTGTACCTTGTTTGCCCATTGAATGAGCGTTTGTCGTTGTTGAATGGACATGCTTACACCGTACGGACTGTGATGAGAAGGTGTTACATAGATTAAAGCTGAATCCATTTGTTTAAGTTGCGAAAGATCTGCACCTGTTGCATATACCGGCAAATATTCAAGCAAAAAGTGATGGAATTGAAAAGCTTCCCTGGCACCATCGAACCCTGGATCTTCTACGAGAATACCTGAATAATCTTCCTGTAGTATATGGCCTAGATTGATAAGCATTTGTTGTGTACTGCTACCGATGAAAATGGCATCTGCATCTGTTCTTACCCCACGTGATTGGAGTAAGTATGCGGCAATTTGTTCGCGCAGACTCACCTCTCCAAAAGGTTCCCCATACCGAAAGCTCTCAGGTAACGTTAAGACCTGATTCGCTATTCGCCTCCATATTTTTAAGGGGAAATGGGATTGATCAACAGCATCTGTCCGAAAATCGACACGAACGGACGCTTCCTTTCCCACCCTCTTTTTGTTAAAGGGAATTGGTGGTTCCTGGTATAAAGATGGCTCTAATTGATTGACAAAATAACCTTTTCTCCCTTCCCCGCGAATATAACCCTCTGCTACAAGCTGATTATATGCTGTTAGGGTTGTATTACGGCTTACTTGGAGAGAATCAGCAAGTTGCCGAATGGAGGGTAGTTGTTCATCAGCTTTCACATTGCCTCGTTCAATAAATGATTTAAACTGCTCGTAGATTTGTTTGTATTTGGGAGAGCTTTCGTTTAAGGCAAAAAGATAATTTTTCATATACAATTTCTCCTGACATGCTTATTTATTTTAAATTGTATCTTTTTAAATGTCAGTTTATATCATAATATATTTTATATGAGCGATAAAATATTTTCAAACACAAAATTAGATGAGGAGTGATGATGATGTATATTCCAAAGCACTTTGAAATCAAAGATGAAGAAGTGATTAATGAGATTATTGAGGAAAACAGCTTCGCTACTCTATTTTCCCAACATCAGGGTCATCCGTATGCGACCCACCTTCCTTTGATTTTAGATAAAGAAAAAAGATATTTGTACGGCCACTTTGCAAAACCGAATAAGCAGTGGAAAGATATAGAGGGACAGGAGGTACTTGCCATTTTTCAGGGACCGCATTGTTATATCTCGTCTTCTTGGTATGAAACAAATAAAGCTGTTCCGACATGGAATTATGTAGCTGCTCATATACACGGAAAGGTTGAGATCATAGAGGGGGAAGAAATGATGGATTCCCTTCATCAAATGGTGTTGAAATATGAAGATCCAAATAGTTCATATCAATGGGACCAACTGGATGCTCATTTTTTAGAAGGGCAGGCAAAAGGCATTGTTGGATTCAAAATCAAGATCGATAAAATCGAAGGAACGGCAAAGTTGAGTCAAAATCATTCCGCTGAGCGATTAAAGCTTGTTATTTCACAACTTGAACAATCTACAAGTGAGGATGAAAGGGAAATTGCATCTCATATGAAAACAATTCTTAGAAAGAAAGCTTAAAGGTATAAATGTACTCTTTGGTGAACAAAACTTATTAAAATATCTCAATTGAAGCAAACAAGGATTCATGATAACACATCATGACAATAATCTTTGAAAGCGAGGAATATGTATGCGTTTTGAAACAAAAGCCATTCACTCCGGGCGTTCGATTGACAAATCAACGAGCTCGGTCACCATGCCAATCCATCTCTCTACGACATTCGAACGAGCTCAAGATGGATCTTATCAAAATGAATTCGTATATAGCCGTGAAAATAATCCCAATCGCCGGGAAAAAGCTTTACGCTTTGTACTATCCAGTAAACGGGCGTACCGAAGTGTCATTTCGGGTGAGGCATGTGCTAATACCCTATACTAGCGCGTGGATACAACGAAAATTGAATATTTTAGCAAGAGAGCGAAATCGTTACATAAACTGGATGTGCGTTGCCACTGTTTTTACATCGTTTATCCTTTTAATCGTAATATCACCTAAAACAATGGCAGTAACAGAAGATACATACCAAATGTTAGCTACACGAAAATGAAAAGATTTTATGTTTACACCCACTACTGTCTTATTTATTGGTGGGAGCATAGTTCTTCACCTATTGTTATTTCAAGGATATAAAGTAGGGGACTTATCCATTGTGTACCCTGTTTCGAGAGGATTTGCACCAATGGTTCCAACTATACTAGCTATTTACATATTTAACGAAAGCCATACAGCTATCGCTCTTATGGGATTTTGATCGGCCTAACAATTGCTAGTTATACTCTTCTAGATAAAGCAGCAGTGAGCTTGGTTTTTATTTCTCCAATTATTTTAGATTATTTTAATACTGTGGGTCGTCTAGCCTTTTTAACACCTACAGTACTTTGGAATTGGAAAGGTGTTAAAGAACAATGGATGGTAAATAAAAAAGAAGTATTTGGCGTCGCAGTGTTGAATTCGTTAGGATATATTCTTGTGTGTTAACTGCTTTGCAATTTACACCTGTGAGTTATGTTGCTCCTTTAAGAGAGAATAGTATTTTATTTGGTACGCTTATTGGAGTGGAATGGTTAGCGGAAGAATTTGGTTATCAGAGAGTGATTTCGTCTGTAATCATTCTAGCAGGGGTAATGATTATCGCTTTTACTACTTTATGACTTGAGGTAATAAATCCTAATTATCTTGAAGTCAAGTCTTCATGAATAGGGGTCGATCGTATTATAAGGTTAATCAGAATTTATCTGATTGACCTATTTTTTATGGGTTATATTTTAGTTGTAGCCGGGGTAGAACGTAAGGGCCATGGGACATTCATTTGATCTCTTGGGTAAAACTGTTCAACCCCTGCTTGTTCAAACATGTGTGAGGCTGGTTGGGACATTATATTCTAATGATCTCGTATAACAAGCGAATGCATGAAAGGGCAAGTGTAAAAGGGGCACCGGCATAATATCAAGGAGAGGAAGTGAGGCTAATTGAATCCAGTCTTAGGTCTGGAAATTTAATCAGGTGGTTCCTAAATATTTTTCCTGTTTTTGAGAATATTATGCTTGATGCATTAAAATAGGAGGTTGTTTAATGGAAAGTAATCACAATCATATTAAATTGACGTCTAGTGAAGTTGCAAAATTATGGGGTTCCTATCTGAGCGATTCATTAGGCATCTGTACGATTTCGTATTTTTTAAAAGATGTAGAAGATCCTGATATTCGCGAAGTGTTAGAGTATGCCTCAGATTTATCCAAAAGACATATTGAGATAATAACTGATATTTTTAAGGAGGAAAAATTCCCTATACCTGTGGGATTTATTGATCAAGATGTGAATTTAAATGCTGCAAGACTTTTTTCCGATTCGTTGATGCTTTATTATATTCAAAATATGGGTATGATGGGGATTAACAGTTATAGCGTAGCTTTACCTAGTACGGCTCGGAAGGATATTCGAGAATTTTATACAAATTGTATGCAATCATCAATGGAGCTTTTTAATCGAGCAAGTAATGTGTTGCAGGAAAAGGGCCTTTTTATTCGTGCACCTCATCTTCCTTATCCAGCTCAAGTGGAGTTTGTTCATAAGCAGCATTTCTTGGCTGGATGGCTAGGGAAACAAAGACCACTCACAACGACTGAAGTCTGTTTTTTATTTGAAAATTTGTACCGTAATTCGCTTGGAAGTGCTTTGCTAACAGGATTTTCTCAAGTGGCACAGTCGAATGAAGTTCGTGTTTATATGGCGCGTGGAGCAGAGATAGCGAAGCATCATAGTGCTGTATTTAGTAAGTTTTTAAGTGAAAGTAATATTCCCACTCCAATGAGTTGGGATCTATCACCGTTAGCGTCAAAAGAACCTATCTTTAGCGATAAATTATTAATGTTTCATACCACAGCATTAAACAATGCAGGATTAGGTTACTATGGGGCAAGTATGGGTGGAACACCTAGAAAAGATGTGTTTGGAGCTTATGCCCGGTTAATGGTGGAAGTCGGGGAGTTTGCAGCAGATGGGGCAAATATTATGATTGATAATGCTTGGTTAGAGAAACCGCCTTCAGCACCTGATCGAAAAGATTTGGCAATGGGTTAAACTAATGTGGCTAACCCAAAAGAAAAATTATTATGGAGTATTGCTCTTCCAGGCTTTGGTCAATTTTTAAACGGAAAATTGATAAAAGGTATTGTCTTCTTATTCTTAGAATTTTTGATTAATGTTCAGGCGAACTTCAATGAAGTGATTATCTCAAGTTTTCAAGGGGACATTGAAAAAGCGATTGGACAAGCTGATTATCAATGGTTAATGTTTTATCCTTGTGTGTATTTTTTTGCAATGTGGGATGCCTTGAAAGATGCAGGTGGGGGTAAAGAAAAACATTCTTTTCTTCCTTTTGCGTTTGCTGCTTATTTTGTAACTGTTGGCTGTATTTACTCTTCAAACTTTCGGCTATTTGGCATTTTATTAGGACCTGTTTGGCTACCAATGTTGTCTGCAATACCAGGCCTAGCTGTGGGAGTTATAATGGGGAAAATAATAAGAAAAACGACTGGCGTTTGTGGGAAATGAGTATTTTAGAGAATGAATGGTCTGAAAGAAAAAAAGATTAGAGAATACGAAAACAAACCGTTGTGCAAATCATTCTTGTTATCTTGATTTCAAGTCTTCCAGATAATCGGAGCGTTTCTGGAGTAACTAAAAAAGTCCAATTTCTCAATTTTAATACTGAGAAATTGGGCTTTTTAATATTGTAATTTCCTTAACGTTGTAAATCCGCATTTTCCTGACGCTACCCCAATGCATTCTTGTAGTTACTAGACTTTTGAAATTCGAAAATGATAAATAAATTCAATTGTTAATATCATGGAATTACCATAATTGATTTTCATGTCAACCGATTGACACATGAAAGCGCTTACTATATATTGGTTTGTAATAAGTTGCTTTTTTAAATGTCAACCGGTTGACTTGTAGTGGTGGAACTACTTTGTCTGAACGAAGAAAGGTAGGGGAAAGAAGGTGATTTGAGGTAAAGCAAGAGGAGCAACCAAATTAAATATGAAAAGGAGTTTTGTTTTTGAATCTTGTAATGAAAAAAGAAAAAGGCGTTCGCAGTCTGTTTTTATTCATTGCAATCGGTTTAATCATGACTTTACTAATTTTCAATAAAGTAATGGCAACAGAGCAGGCGGAGGTTACAGCAATGAAAGCAACAACAAATTTAACTGATTGGGTTATTCATGGTAAAGGTACACTTGAAGATACGGTACAAGGATTAAAGCTTACTTCTGAAACAAATGAGAATGTAATGGCGATTTCAAGTGTTCAATCAGAAGATTTTGTGTATCAATCTGATATACAGATATTGGATCAATCAGCAGATGTGACTTTGATATTCCGATCTAGTGAAGAGGGCTGGGATTCTTATATGGTTCAAATAATACCGGAAGCAGGCCTGATTCGTATGCGTGATGCACGTGACGAAAATAGATTAATAGAGGAAGTAGACGTAAACATTCAAGAAGGAGGGATCTATCATTTAAAAGTGAAGGTAGTGGAAGATAATATTAAAGTATACTGGGAAGACCAATATACCCCCGTGATAGATTCCAATGTATCGCTTTATGATTACGGATACCTGGGGCTCCATGTATGGAATGGTTCTGCCCTATTTCAAAATGTGAAAGTCAGTGAACTTGAAACAAGTTTGGGGCCATCTCTATTTGAAGAAGGGAATTGGGAACCAAACATAAAAGGATTAAAAGGAATAGCTGGAGAGAATAAAATAGCTAAAAAAGTGTATGACACACAAACCAACAACTTCGTTTTAGAAGGCAATGTCTCCTTTGATGAAAACCAAATGGAGGCCGGTTTGACATTTCGCATGAATAAGGATGGAACAGAGGGATATCAAGCTTTGCTTAAGAAGCAAGGAGATGAAGTTGTAGCTAGATTACAAAAAATGGATGGTACGGTACTTGGAGAATCAAGTCGAAGTTTCGAATCACAAATTAATACCAAACACCATCTGGAATTAATAGTGAATGAGGAGCAAATTACAATATATCTAGATGGCTATTCAGATCCTGCAATTGAAGTAACAGACAGTAGTTATACGAATGGCTTAGCAGGGTTGATCGTTTTAAACGGTGCAGCGTATTTTCAAGATATTTATTTAGTACCTACGGAGAGTTATTATAAAGAGAATTACAGACCCGATTATCATTATACACCAGCTCGAGGATCGGTCAGTGATCCAAATGGGCTTGTATATTTTGAAGGTGAATACCATCTATTTCACCAAAATGGCGGAAAATGGGACCATGCAGTTAGTGAGGACCTAATTAATTGGAAGCATCTACCTATCGCTTTGCCTTGGAATGAATATGGACATATATGGTCTGGATCTGCTGTGGCAGATTTGGATAATGATTCTGGGCTTTTTTCAGACTCAGGGGGAAAAGGCCTGATTGCCTACTATACTTCTTTTAATCCTGATGCCAATAATGGAAATCAACGAATTGGACTTGCTTATAGTACGGATAAAGGTCGTACGTGGGAATATTCAAAAGAACATCCTATTGTTATAGAGAATCCTGGAAGTAATGGGGAGGATTCAGGTGGTTGGGATTTTCGTGATCCCAAAGTGGTGCGTGATGAAGCGAATGATCGCTGGGTGATGGTTGTTTCGGGAGGGGATCATATTAGATTCTTTACTTCTCATGATCTTATACAGTGGGAGCATACCCAGAACTTCGGGTATGGTGATTATATTCGTGGTGGAGTATGGGAATGTCCGGATCTGTTTCAGCTTGAAGTTGAAGATACAGGAGAGAAGAAGTGGGTCCTCATGCTCAGCACAGGGGCAAATCCGAATACAGAGGGATCGGATGCAGAGTATTTTATTGGAGAATTAACCCCTGACGGCCAATTTATCAATGACAATCCACCTGGAGAGGTATTAAAAACAGATTATGGGAAGGAATTCTATGCATCTATGTCTTTTGCAAATATGCCGGATAATCGTCGTGTTGCAATGGCATGGATGACAAATTGGGACTATCCATTTTCATTCCCAACAGAAGGATGGAATGGTCAATTAACTATTCCGAGAGAATTACGGCTGACCTCAACAGATCAGGGCGTTAGGCTTGCCCAATCTCCAATTGAAGAATTACAAACGATTCGAAGAACTGTTTTTGAAACAAATAATGAGCTTGTATCTCCAACTAATGCACAAAATTTATTAAGCAAAGTAAACGAAGCTTCCTATCAAATAGAAGCGGAAATTGAAATCCCAGCTGGCAGTGATGTGACAGAGTTTGGTTTTCAAGTTCGAGAAGGTTCAGAAGAAAAAACTGTAATTGGATATAATAAATCGGAAGAGCAAATATTTGTTGACCGTTCTGAATCAGGCAGGACAGATTTTTCGAATAAATTTACAACAACTCATGCGACGGAATTACAACCACAAAATCAGCGAATTAAATTGAATATTCTGGTGGACAACGGGTCTATTGAGGTTTTTGCAAATAATGGAGAAACTGTTTTTTCAGATCTCATTTTTCCGGATTCCACAAGCAGAGGAGTTAGCTTCTATACTGAAGGTGGCAATGTTCAAATTATTTCTTTGAAAGTACACTCTTTAGAGGATATTTGGGATCGAGATATTGATGATGGAGCCCAGATTGTACTCGATACACGCGAAAAAGAAATGAATATTGGGGATACGCTAGCTGTTAATGCGGCAACTATAGGTATTAATGGGAATGGAACGAAAAAACTTAAATGGAAATCGTCGGATCCCGATATTGTGAGTCTTCTACCTTCCACTAATAACAATACTTTAATCGAAGCTTCTGGTGCTGGAAAAGCAACGATTACAGTTTCCACGCCAAATAACAAGGTGTATGAGAGTTTTAAAGTGAATGTATTTGAGGGGAATTTTAAGACTAATCTTAGTGGATGGAAGTCAGATATTGATACCGTCAAGTGGATTGCAACTGAAGAAGGAATTCGCGGGTTACATACCAGTGATTCCAATTATATGGCTGAGGGTACTGGTGGCGACTTTGTTTATGAAGCAGAGATGACACTTCATGAAACTGGAGGTGCCGGATCCATTCTTTTTCGTGCAAGTGAAGACGGTAGAAGTGGTTATTATTTTAATTTAGATCCTAATATGAACGCTTTCCGTCTTTTTTATAAAATGAATGGAAGTTTTGAAGAACGTATGGTAATCGGTAACGTTCCAGCATTCATTCAGCCTGGGAAGACCTACACTGTGAGAATATTAGCTAAAGGTCCTCATATTCAAATTGAAGTAGATGGGGAAAAGGTTATGGATTTAAGAGATGGAACCTTTGCAGAAGGACATTTTGGTTTAAACGTATTCGGTGGAAAAGCTACCTATCAAAATGTAAAGATCAGTAACGTATCTGAAGCTGCCTTACAAGAAACGACCTTTTTCAATCAAAAAACAGGTCAATCACTTTATGTAACCTCTTCACAAAACGGCGTACCAGTCACTGCTGACGAAGAGATGACAATATGGACACTTATACCTACCGGTGATGATCATAGCTCGTATTCTATAAGAACGGAAGAAGGTAAAGCTATTGATTTTGATGCAGCACAGAAGAAAATTCAATTATATGATTATCTCGGTTATGATAACCAAAAGTGGATCATTAAAGAAAACGATAACAAAACCTTAACCATCTTATCTGAGTTTAATGAGGAGGCATTGACAATATCAGAAGAAGGGAACATCACGCTTCAACCATATGATCCAGCCAACTCACGCCAACAGTGGCTACCGTCGTATTAAGAATATAAAAATATTGAAATTCTCTCTCTTTCAGTATCCACCAGTAATTCTGTGGCTTGTTAAACAAAATGGGAAGTGGTTAGGACTTCCCATTTTTCTATCTATTACCTTGAGTTCCTCCAATCCAAGCTTTAAAATGGGTAAAACAAAACGTTCTAATACAATGAAGGAACTGTGACTGATTTATCTGGATTGAAGGTTTTGAAGATTCTCCCACAGTTTCTTTTCAGCAAAGATATTCATTCTAGAGGAGGAGGGCATTAATAATGGATATGTCACGCTGGTATTTAAGACTTGGCACCTGGGCGTATAATCTGTTTTTGTTAAATTTATTATGGTTTTTTTGTACGTGTGCTGGCTTTGTTGTACTGGGATTCTTTCCAGCTACTGCGGCTCTATTTTCCGTTCTTCGTCGCTCCATTATAGAAGATAATGATATTCCAGTATTAAAGCTTTTTGTGAGGAATTTTAAAACTGAATTTTTAAAATCCAATTTTTTAGGTTATCTTTATGTTTTATTTGGTTTGTTGTTGTACATGTATTTTCAAGTTGTTCAGCTTATTCCTAACAATCAATTCCAAAGTATTTTGGTTAATATAACGGTTGTTATGACCGTAGTCTATTTCATTACATTCTTGTATGTCTTTCCGTTATTTGTCCATTTTGACCAGAAGAGTTTTCAGTACCTGAGAAATGCTTTAATATTAGCAGTAGGCAGGCCGATACGAACGATAATAATGCTCCTAGGTTTGGGGGTGTTATCGTACATATGTATGCATATTCCAGTGCTCATTCCTGTAATTGGTATTAGTTTGTCTGGCTATGTGATCATGTGGACGGCTTTGAAATCGCTACCAAAAGAAATGAAAACTACTGATTTTGACTAAATATCTAAATATAAATTAGTAATTAATAGGGTGAAGATGTGAGGAGAATGGATGATGAAAAGGGTAAAGTTAGACGATGTAGCAAAAGCAGCAGGAGTAACACTGACAACGGTTTCTAGAGTGATTAATAATCGAGGGTACATTAGTGAGCGTACGAGAAAAAAAGTCAAAGAAGCGATGGAAGAATTGCATTACTATCCGAACGATCTGGCACGGTCTCTATATAAAAAAAAGACACGCTTTATTGGATTAATTGTACCTACTATAAGCAATCCTTTCTTTGGAGAATTGACTTTTTATGTTGAAAATATGTTAGCTGATTTAGGCTATAAGGTGGTTTTGTGTAACAGCTTAGATAATCAAAAAAAGGAAGAGTCTTACTCTGAAATGCTGATTAGGCATCAAGTAGATGGAATAATAGTTTGTTCCCATAATAGAGGAATTAGTACGTACCAACGCCAAAATATTCCTGTTGTCGCCATTGACAGGTATCTATCAACAACAGTTCCTGTCATATCTTCAGATAATTACAAAGGGGGAAAAATGGCAGTCGAGCACTTGATTGATAAAGGTTGTAAGAATATTGTACATATCAATGGTCCTGCTCAGCTTGAGACGCCTACACAGTTAAGGAGAAAAGCTTACGAGGACATTGTAACGAACCCGATTACGTATGAAATCCAGGATGTATTTGATGGGCAGCAAGCTATAGAACTCATACGAAAGATATTTTCAGAGGTTCCGCAAGTGGATGGCATTTTTGCAAGTGATGATATGATTGGTGTTTCTTGTTTAAATGTAGCTAGGGAGAAAGGGATTAAGGTTCCTGAGGAATTGAAGATTGTTGGTTATGATGGCACAAAAACACTAATGAACATTCAACCTAACCTAACAACTATTAGGCAGCCCATTGAAAGCTTGGCGCAGACTACGGTGAGTACCCTTTTGAAATTAGTTGATGATCCGGAAGCAACTGTTGATTTGGAAACCATACTACCTGTGAAATTATTGGAAAATCGAACAACTTAATTTTTTATTCAGCTTGGTTTTTTTCTGTCAACCGGTTGACATTTGTAAACGCTTCCTATATCATATAAAGAAATAAAGTAAAAAAATGGAGGGAGAAAACACGCAATATGTCAACCGGTTGACTTATGGTTTGATTTATATGAGGGGGGAGTTTTTTGGAGAATAAAAACGCACTATCTAGTATTATGCCTAAAACCAGTAAAGCCACAAAGTACAAAGAGAAGACGCGCACCCAACACCATCTTAGAAAATATATGCGTAATAACTATATCCTCTATTTATTTTTACTTCCTGCGATTATTCTGACACTTATATTTCATTACCTCCCTATGTATGGAACAATTATTGCATTTAAAGATTTCAGTCCAGTAAAAGGGATTTGGGGAAGTGACTGGGTTGGATTGGAGCATTTCACGAATTTTTTAAATTCACCAAATTTCTTGAGTATCATGATGAATACCATAAAGCTGAGTTCTTTTGATTTGTTAATCGGATTTCCTGTTCCTGTCATCCTAGCACTAATGTTAAATCAATTAAGGCGGGCTGGGGTCAAGAAAAACATTCAATTAATTCTTTATGCGCCACATTTTATTTCGGTGGTAGTAATTTCTGGAATGCTGTTTATATTCCTATCTCCCACAGGGCCCATAAACAGTTTAATGACCATTTTTACAAATGAACCATATTCATTTATGTCTGATCCAGATGCGTTCCGCTCCATTTATATTTTTTCTGGCGTATGGCAAGGCGCTGGATTTGCATCAATCATCTATGTGGCGGCGCTATCAAATGTTGATCCACAACTTCATGATGCTGCCACGATTGATGGAGCATCTTTGCTCCAAAGAATAAAACATATTGATCTTCCTACTTTAAAGCCTGTTATGGCTGTTCTGTTCATATTGGCTGCTGGAGGCATTATGGCGATTGGATTTGAAAAAGCCTACTTATTGCAAACAAGTATGAACTTGCCAGCTTCCGAGATCATACCAACCTATGTTTATAAACGTGGTCTACAAGCAGGAGACTATTCATTTGCAACAGCAGTTGGGTTATTCAATGCCATTATAAATGTCATCTTATTGTTTACTGTGAATCATGTCGTCAAGAAACTTAATGATGGTGATGGTCTTGTGTGAAAAACGATAGAGGGGGGAGATTATGAACCATTTAATAAACAACTCAAAGAAAGACCGTTATCTACTGTTAATCAACAAAGTTCTTTTATCGGTTATTGTTTTAATCGTGTTAGTGCCTCTTATGTATGTCTTACTGGGGTCGTTTCTACAGCCCAATATCTTGTTAACGCAGGGATTCTCACTGAATCCGGATCATTGGACGATTGATGGCTATTCACGAATTTTTGCGGATGGGACTATTATGAGGGGATTTTTTAATTCCATATTATATGCGACTGCTTTTACTGTTATATCTGTTTTAGTAGCCATTCTTGCAGGCTATTCGTTATCTGTTGATAGTCTAGCTTGGAAAAAAACCATTATGTTTTTCTTCTTGCTTACCATGTTTTTCAGTGGCGGGTTAATTCCTACATACTTGGTTGTTCGTAATCTTGGATTGTTAGACACGATGTGGGCAATAATTTTACCCGGTTCTGTCTCTGTTTGGAATATTATTTTGGCAAGAACCTATTTTAAAGGACTTCCAAAAGAATTAAAAGAAGCAGCCAAAATTGACGGTGCCTCCGATTTTATGATTTTCCTAAAGATCATTATTCCATTATCAAAGCCAATTATATTTGTGCTGGCACTATATGCTTTCATTGGACAGTGGAATGCTTACTTTGATGCAATGATTTACTTGGAAAATCAGAGTAAATATCCGTTACAGCTCATTTTGCGTTCTATATTAATTCAAAATGAAGTCGAGCCTGGAATGATCTCAGATCAACTTGCCATGGCTGAAATGCAAAGGATATCAGAAATGATTAAATATTCATCCATTATACTGGCTAGTTTACCTTTACTAATTATGTATCCGTTTTTCCAGAAGTACTTTGAAAAAGGCGTTATGGTAGGGTCATTAAAATAATGAAAAGAGGAGAAGCGTAATGAAAAAGTTAAAAGGTGCGTTGTATGGAGTGGTATTAGGGTCATTGCTTCTTTCGGGATGCTCAAATGAACAAAGTGCTGCGAAGGATTACGAGCTATCCGATATTTCCTTCCCTGTAGAAGAAGATGTCACGCTTAAATTTATGACCGGAAGCTCGCCGATGGCTCCGGAAGATCCTAATGATAAATTAATAAGTCAACGTTTGGAAGAAGAAACGGGAGTGCATATAGAGTGGGATAGTTATTCAGGAGAAGCATTTGTTGAAAAAAGAAATTTAGCCATGTCAAGCGGTGACTTTCCAGATGCGATAATGAATTCTGGATATAGTGACTATGAATTATTAAACCTTGCTGATGATGAGGCAATTATCCCAGTCGAAGATTTAATTGAGGATTATATGCCAAATTTACAAAAGGTATTTGAACAAGCGCCGGAATATAAAGAAATGGTAACTGCCCCGGATGGTCATATCTATTCTTTCCCATGGATTGAAGAACTGGGCACAGGTAAAGAAAAGATCCAAGCAGTAGGAGGCACCGGTTGGATTAATGTGAAATGGCTGGAAGAATTAGGGCTAGAAATGCCTCAAACAACGGAGGAACTAGAAGAAGTACTCAAAGCGTTTCGTGATCAAGATCCTGTTGGTGATGGTCAGACCATTCCAATGTCCTTTATTTTAAACGGGGGACAAGAGGACCCCGCCTTCTTATTCGGCTCGTTTGGTGTGGGGGACAATTGGGATCATACAGTCGTTACTAATGATAAGAAAGTTGTATACACGCCAACCACAAACGGATATAAAGAAGCTATTAACTATTTCCATGGTCTTTATCAGGAAGATTTAATTGACGTAGAGGCATTTGAACAGGATTGGAACAATTATGTTGCCAAGGGTGCTAACGAACGCTACGGTGTATATTTCACCTGGGATAAAAACAACATTTCGGGTGAAAATTATGAGATGTTGCCTGCTCTAGAAGGACCGGACGGTCATAAAAATGTAGCTATAAGCAATGCGCTCGGTTTTGATCGATCGAGAATGGTCATTACCAGCGCTAATCAGAATTTAGAGTTAACAGCAAAATGGATTGATCAAATGTATGCTCCTCTTCAGTCTGTTCAAAACAATTGGGGTACGTATGGAGACGAAGAGAAACAAAATATATTCAAATATGATGAAGATGAAGACATGCTAAAGCATATGGATCTGGAAGGAACAGCGCCTGTGGAATTACGGGAACAAACAGCGCTTGGTGGGCCATTGGCCATCCTGAATAGCTACTTTGGGGAGGTTACAACAATGCCAGACGATGCCGCCTGGAGATTGGATTTACTACATGAGAAGCTAGTACCATACATGAACGCCGATTATACGTATCCTAATGTATTCCTCCAATTAGAAGAGCTTGAAACGATTTCTAAAATTGAGGCAGATTTGTCTCCTTATGTAGAAAGAAAACGGTCAGAGTGGATTGTCAATGGGAAAGTGGATGAAGAATGGGAAGCTCACTTAGAAGAAATGGACCGTTTAGGTTTGCAGGAATGGATGGAAATCAAACAAAATGCTTTTGATGATTATATGGAATCACAGGAGGAGAAGTAATTGCCAACACAAGACTTGCTAACATATAGACCTTACTTACATTTTGCACCTAAAAAGTATTGGATGAATGACCCTAATGGCATGGTTTACTTTAAGGGTGAATATCATCTTTTTTATCAGCATAATCCGAACGATTGTATACATGGCCCCATGCACTGGGGTCATGCTGTAAGTAAAGATATGATCACTTGGGAACAGTTAGATATTGCGTTATACCCTGATGCGCTTGGAACTATATTTTCGGGGAGTGTAGTGGTGGATTGGAACAATACTTCTGGATTTTTTCCAGATGAACCTGGCTTAGTAGCTATATTTACTCACCACTTACATGAGGAAGGGAAAGAACCTGTTCAAAGTCAAAGCCTTGCATTTAGCCACGACCAAGGGAGGACTTGGACAAAGTGTCAGCATAATCCAGTCCTTGTTGATCATACAAAAATAGACTTTAGGGACCCGAAAGTGATATGGCATAAAGATAAAAGTCGATGGGTGATGGTTTTGGCCACCGGTCAAACTATATCCATTTATTCCTCTACCAATTTAATAGAATGGCAATTTGAAAGTGAATTTGGAGAATTAGTAGGTTCTCATGAAGGCGTATGGGAATGTCCTGATTTGTTTGAGCTACCTGTTAATGGAAAAAACAAATCTGAATGGGTGCTGCTAGTTAGCATTGGGGATAACCCTGATCTTGATAACGGTTCACGGTGCTGGACGCAGGAAAAGATAATTATGCTGGGGTCAGCTTTTCTGATATACCTGAGAAGGATGGGAGGCGGATTTACCTTGGTTGGATGAGCAATTGGCGCTACGCAAATGACGTTCCTACCTATGGTTGGAGAAGTCAAATGACGTTGCCGCGCGTTCTTCAACTCCATCAAGACCAGGACGGTTATACAATTATTCAAACCCCTGTGGAAGAGTTGGATTTCTATTTGACAAAAGCCCAAACGCTAAGTGATGTGATTATTTCAGATGAATCACCAATTCAGATGAAGTTGGATGAACCTTATTTTATAATGGATTTTGTTATAGAAAATGTGGACGCTGCTTCTTATCAACTTATTTTACAGCACACAGCTAATCAATTTACTTCCATTCATATCGATATGGGAAAGGGGGAACTATCGCTTGACCGAAGTACATCTGGTAAAGTAGATTTTTCCGAAAATTTTTCTCATGTCCAAACCGTAAAAATTGATCGTACAGATGTATTGAAACTTTACGCAGTAGCTGATTCTTCTTCCATAGAATTATTTATTAATGATGGAAAATACGCTTTAACCAGTCTGGTCTATCCCTATAAAATTAGCTCAGAGATTACCTTATCCAGTTCCGGAGGTAAAGTTAAGATAGCTGACGGCACTATTTTAATCCCAGCTAAATAGAATTGTCTTTAAAGAAATGAGCTTAAGGAGAACGTATTCATATCATCAGTTATACTCATTATTTGAGTTTAAACTTTCTATTGAAGAAGAGTATGGAATGGAGAAAAAAATCTTTATAAACTATTTTAGGGCGGCAGCACTGACAGACTGATCAGAAAGACCAAAACGCTTTCTATCATTCTGTAGGTGTCGCTTCGATCCTAAAGCGCCCGATAACAACGGTCTGTAAGCTGTCGCTAACAGTCCGTACGTTCCTGGTCCCTTTGCGCGAAGCGCCGGACTGAACGAGCCGAAGAGAACTGTGCCATGGAAGGCAGCCTACGGGCTGCCTTTTTTTTTGTTTTTTTCTGGAGCGTACAAAAGCGCCATCCGATTAAGGCTCAATCCGGGTGAGCCTCGATCTCTTCCCGGTTTGAACCTAAGGCGGATCACCAGCCAGTCAAGGATGTCCTCCTTTTTGGTTTTGCCAGGCGGGCGCTAATTCCCGAAAGGGTATTTTTTTGACTTTTGGCACGTAGGACGAACAAATCGCCTCACCGGACGGATGAAGAGAACCCCTTTTCAATGTTCTCCCGTTTCATCATTACGTCACAAGGAAGCGTTCGCCATTCTTGTTTTTGTGGAAACATTCTTGGAGATACCAGGGGACTAACAATGGTTTTAACTTCCGCGCTTCCTATCCATATTTGAGCAGTCTCTAGCGTTCTTTGAGTAGGACTAATAATGAGCGTGTCTTCGCTTTTTAGATGAAAAGTATCTCTTAATAAATATGCTTGCTTTTTTCCTTCTTTCGTTAAAGAAGGATTTTTTATTTTTTTACTTAATTATATTATCTATGGCCATATGGGTTGTGGTCTCTAAAGAGACAGAAAAACCTTCAAAAGAAATAAACTCGTGGAAAATGATAACATTACTGACTGCCTGGTTCTTTGTCTACTTTAGATATAACTATTACGCTTTTTCAGAGCCTGTTGTTATAGATTCATTAACGAGAGCGTTAGTTGAAAATTTCCTTCAATAAATCTCGAATTCAAGTCTTTCGCTAAAGGGGGCTATATTTTTGAAGAACAATCAAGAGTTTAAAGGTCATTGGCAAAGGTTTATTATCTTTTCGCTTTCCATTGGGCTGATAGTTGGATTTTTTTCCGTGATTTCCGACTACATCCCAAGTATAGGTGAGAAAATAATGATTCTTGAAATCGCCATTTCGTATTTAGCGGTAATGATAAACTCCTTACCAGTCTGGTTTATACTTGCTATGATTATTGGTTATAAATTTGGACGAAATATTAAGGAAGCATTATTATTTGGTGCTTTATATACAATCATCGCAATCACATTTTATTTCTTGTTTGGCTACATTTATGAAAGTTTCATTTACGAGGGGGTTATACCTGTATCAACATCTTTTAAAGATCAATTAAAAGTCTATGCAGAATGGTACGGAGCCTCAACTGTCGGTGGTCTTGTAGGGGGAACGTTGGGATATCTATTCAAAAAGAATCGGTTTGTTTTATTGTTCTTGGTTTTGGGGATAATTTTACAATTGTTTGTAAATGGTGCAAGAAGTTGGGACAACCCTGTTGGCTTTGCTCAAAATATGAGTTTTTGTCTAATGATAATAAGCATTTTTATCTATTTAGTGATAGTCATGAAAAAGAATAGTAATAAGGAACAGAGTCCCGCCTAACGAGGTGTTTTGGGAAAAAGGTTAGTTTGTAAAGAATAAATAAGGAGTTAACATAAAAGAACAGCAAGATATATCTTGAATTCGAGTCTTTCTGTATCGGGGGCTAATGTCTAGTATAGATGATATTGTCTTCGCTAAAGAGGACCTGATTTTGTTAAACAATTAATATATTTTAATAAGGAAGTTGATTTAATGCAGAATGAAAATTCATGGAGAGAAGATTTAGTTAAGATATCAGATGCAAAGCAATGGATAATTTCAAATATTCCAGGTGTTAAAAGTGTAGAAGGACCGGTAGAAGTATTCAGGTCCAATGACTGGGGAATGACAGCATCATTTGAAATTAAAAAAACTAGTGAGAGCATGGAAGTTGTCTTGAAGGTTGGATTCCTACCTCTTTTTAAAACCTCACCATCTATATACCGGACATTGGAAAGGTTAAATTCTGAGCATGTCGTATCCTTTTTGACGGGTGAAGTTAAAACTTCTCAAACTTGGCTTCTCTTTGAGAAGTTTGAAGGAAAACAAGTTAGAGAATTAGATAATGTTGACTTAATACACGAGATGGCAGTCACAATGGCTCGTTTACAAGTTGACTTCTTGAATTTAAGTGATCCAGTTAAAAAAGATATTCCTGTTTATGACTATCAGCAGTTAAAAGGGGTTCTGGAAGAATATATTTCTCAGGCAGTCGAAGAATTTGCACCTGTGTGGAATTCTGAGGCTCTACAATTGAATGAAAAATTTAATTTATCTGTCGAACACCTTAAAGCAATTTCAAACCCGGAAAATTTAGAGAACATGATAGAAGTTACCCATGAGATTTGTGATGAATTAGCCCAAATGGGTGCTCCTCTGTCTATCTATCACATTGATTTTCATACAAACAATGCATCTTTAACAGAACAGGAAGAAATATTACTTTATGATTTTGAAGAAGCTGTGATTTCTCATCCTTTCTTTGTATTAGATAAGTTATTAGACGAAGTTTCAGACCGTGATGAAAAAACGAATCTTGAGAACCTAGATATTCAATGGACACCAGCACAAAGAGAGCTTAGGGATACATATCTCAAAGAGTTTGATGATATTGATGAACCATTAAAACTAAAAATGTTTGATTTGGCAATGATGGTGTCACCGTTACTATACGGTTATCTAGGTACATTTTTCCTTAAACAAGTAGGATGGGAGAAGTCCACACCGGGCTATATGGCTGAAAGTTTTATTGCTGCGTTTTCTCGTATGAAAAGTTACAAAAGTACCTTGTAACGTATTGCTCCTCAACACTAGAAAAGCGTCATTTTGACCTTTATTCATAGACATCTTGAATTTGAGTTTTCCGCATAAGGGGGCAAAACAGGGAATCGAACATCATGATTTCCTGTTTTTTCTATATTTCAAAAACAGAAGCTTGATTGGATGTAACACATTACTATTAGCTAACGTCAAATTCTTTGAGGGGGATAAATATGAAATCACTTAAGTATTTAATTATCCTTTTATTGCCTTTAACTATGGTGACAGGTTGCTTGCAAAATAGCGTTGATGAAGAGCCACCAGATTTAACCGTTAATATTGAGAAAAAGGATTTTCCAGCAGTAAAAGGAACATATACATGGGAGACGGAAGGGTTATTTTCAAATGAGGCGGTGATTGCCGATGCTGCTGCTCCTTATCAGATAGCTGAGGATATGAATATCGAAACTGTAAAACATGGTGAAAAAGCCACTTTAAATTTTTCTGATGACACAACCCCAAAATTAAACGCTTATACTTGGAAAGATCAAAGTCGAAGTAAAGAACTGGAAGTAAACCAAAATAAAATATTACTACCTTCTGAGAAAGGGAAATATGTTGTAGAGGTAATGGCCCATTGGCCAAATGGAGAAAGTTCTTATACATTCTTGGTAGAGATCAAATAAATGGTATTATATTTCAAAAAAAGAAATTATCCTGATTTCAAGTCTTCTGGATAAGGGGGCTTTAATAGAGCAACAAAAAAGCCCGATTTCTCAGCATTAGAATTGAGAAATTGGGCTTTTTAATATTAGAATTTTCCTTAACACTGTAAATCTGCATTTCCATGACGATACCCTATTTGGATCTATTTATTTTTCATTATTCAAACATCATTATTCTCAAGTTAAATTTCCATCTCTAATGATAAGGCGCAAAATTAAAAGAGCCGAACCTATAACAAGACCATATAAAAAACAAGGTCATTACATCTTCCAGTATGAGTTTTTGGTTCAAAAATAATGGATCTATGATTAACTTTGCTAATGCCATAAGAATTGCCGGTGTAAAAATAAACATTAAGCCTATTAATGCTTTCTGCATGGGTAGCACCTCCATATCTATTCAAAATTTCCATAATAATCAATACCTCTATTTATACTTATAAAAACGCTCTGCAATATAACTATTATTGTACGTTTTCTGGGTTTTGCAATAACACCCAACAAATCATACATAATGTAATTGTGTATGATTGACGAGTAAATAGAAGAAAAGAAGCCTTTGTTTCGAAGGCTTCTAATTGTTTTGATATCAATAAAAGATCTTACATACAGTAAAAAGTTGCAGCATCATCTTCAATTGAATATGGTTATTTTAGGAATTATTTTCAATGTGAAATTCCATAAACGGGCAGTTTAATGGAAGATTCAGGTTCGAGATAATAGACGTTTGAAACTGGATCAGAGATATACACTATGATGAAACTTTGTTTAATGTTGTTTCGTAACAATGTTGAGAAGGGGGATTTTTTATGAAGAAATTATTTTTTCTACTACTAACCCTACCATTAATGTTATTGGGGTGTAGTAGCGGTAGCGATGTAACCTTACATAGTTTCGACAATTCGGTATTAAAGGAACAAACTAAAGAACAATCCTTCCAACCTGAATTACCTACAAAAGTTCCATTTAAGGTTACGGATGCACAATTTAGTCCGCCACCAAAGCAAGATACTGTTCTTACGTTTGACTTCTATAGTCAAGGAGAGAGCAACAACCATTTAAGCCTTATGGTTGTCAAAGGTAAAATCGCTTCTACTGAAAGGGAATTTGAAGAAGTGGAAATCGGAGATGAAAAAGGGGGATATGCCGTTAATGGAGCAGGAGCACAAACTCTTAAATGGAGTAAGGGTGACGTCGATTATGCTCTAACGTATTTTGCCAAACAGTCAGATGACCAGATTTCAAAAGAACAGTTGATAGAAACCGCAAAATCATTTGAATAAAATCGATTTACATTTTAGTGCTATTAACCTGCATATTCTAGAAAATCGGAGCTTATCTGTAATAAGATAGGCTCCTTTTAACTGGAATTAAAGATTGAGTTATGCAGATTTATTTGAAATAATTGGTATTAGAAGTTTGAAAAGGTAAGGATTTTTGAATAGGGACTTATAATTTTAAAGGAGGATTATGTGAAATTCGCAAAGTATATTTTTGTGTCATTGATGTTGATTATGCTATTTGTGATGTAACGATACGAATGAAACGGAAGAAACTATTAATAGTATTGTATCCGTAAATTCTTCCAAAACAGAAGAGACAAAGCCACCTGTAAATGTTGATAAGAAGGTTATTCAGAACATTGATTGGGAAGTATCAGAAACATTCAATTCTGGAAGTTATGTAATGAGAGGATTACCTGAAAAAATCGGCTTAATTGATGCACCGTTCAAAAAGAGTATTGTTAAAAAGTATATGTGGCATTTTTGGGGCGACATACCAGATGGAGAGTTAACGGTATTAGCTATTAGAGAAGGGAGTAATGAAATTGTTCCTGCACTAATTGTTCCATCTCCTGAAGAAGAACGCTTTGTTTGGACTTATGATTCTCCTGGTGGACCAAACAATGGTGCTGATGCTTCTTTGCCTTCTAATATGCAGTTAGATAAGAAAGGGAAATGGGCACTATTAGTATACCTTGGTGAAAAATATTTTGACAACATAGTGGTTGAAGTTAACTAAATTCATTTATACTAATGAGTTTCGGTTGCTCAACAATCTCGGAGCGTTTACTTAATAAAGTGGAAGTGCTTAGATAAGAGAAATAAAAAAAGAAAATGGACTATGTGGGATTTGGAGGAGGAATACCATTAAAACAATAGTTACCAATATTGCATTTGCAATATCTACTGTTTTTTCTATCGTGTTAATAGTTGAAGGCGATGATTTCTTTGGTATTGCCATTCTAGTTTGTCTTATGGTTATTTATGACTACATACGAGAATTAGAGAAGAGAACAGGTGTAAAAAAGAAACATAGGGTCAGAGGATTAATAACTTACTTCGTTACTGGATTCGCTTGTGCCTTAGTCTATTTTCTATAATCGATAAGGTTGATCTGCACAAATATTAGAAGCATAACGGTATTACATAATCTCGGAGCGTTTGTGGAGTAACCCCTATTTTCGCCTAGGCGAAAATAGGGGTTTTAATGTTGAGGTGTTCTGAAGCTATTAATTACAAATGAACGAATCATCCATATTCAAATTATGTATGATTCACACAAAGACGATGAACGTAGTCGTAGCAAGGGTTTGTATATCATTTGTAATCGAATTTAATAGAGCTTTGTTTTGAATCATACACAATATATAATTAATATATATTGTGTATGATTCATTTTTGTGGAAGGAGGTTGTGAGAATTGGAATATGTACAGCCTATTCGAGATAGAAAGAAGATAGCAGCCATGAAAAAGTATCTGAAAGGCAGCAACTTAAGGGATCATTGTTTGTCCTGGGATCGGTTCAGGCTTAAGGATTTTTGATCTATTGCAATTGAAAATAGAAGATGTCATGGTTCTTTTTCTTTCTCTTTCTTGATCAGTGCAGTGGTTAGATTGATTATTGAGATAGTTAAGTTAACTAATACTGTGACCAAGATAATCACTTCATCCATCATTTCACCCCCTTTCATACGGGGATTACGCAGTTAGAGCACTCTAAAATAATGAAATTTGAGAAAATTCCTTGTTTTTTTTCTTTAGAAGTGATTTTCGCCATGAGTTACTACTCTTTGATCTTCTCACTTCGGAGAGAGTTACCTTTGAAAAAGAAAATAATCAATGGACGGCAACAAACATAGAAGATTTATTTACTGATACTGATCCTGTTAAGAAAGAAAAAGAAGGAAATTAAAGGTTTATTCAATGAATGGCGAGGGAAGTATGGGGCTTTTGTAATTGCATTAAGTTGCTTATTTAGCGCAATCAATAGTTGGGGATCGAATTGGATTCTTACAGCTGTTTTGGTATTAGGCGTATTGGTCTGTGGAATGATAGGATATTTTGATATTAAAACATAGTTTGCTGAATAACGAACTATAATGCTTACTGAAGATCCAATAAAAGAATAAATAAAAGGGTGATTTTCTTGGTGAAGAGTATTGAGGATACAGATGTTTTTAAACAAGCTGTAAAGTTACTCCAATCGAGGAGCGTTTGCTTGATAAAATGTTGCGCTCTATGTAGGTTAAGGACAGGATAATTGAATAAGGTCGAACGTCCTCCCCCGGCTACCTAAAGAATAACCTATAAAAAATAGGCTAACCAGAAATGACTGGCTAACCTTATAATACGAAAGGGAGTGATTGTTTAGTAATGTGCTCAATTCTTTGGAACCCAAAGAGAGTATTTCACTCTCTTTATTTAACTGCTTGTATAATCTTAGTTTTTCGAGGAAATCAATGGTCTTTAACTTCAAGAAATTCTCCGTTTTTTCAGTGAAGATAGAAGTAACCTATACATACAGCAATCCCCCACACTTTAAAGTGTGGGGGATTGTATTATTTATATTTAATCAAGGGGGAAGGAGTTCGGGGAAACTCCTTGAGTCACAGATTATCATAAGCACCATGAAATTATGATATTATGGGAGAAATTTGACAATTGAGTGGTGATGAAAGCGCATCTTCTATCGCATTGCTATTTAAAATTGTAGCCGTTTAGTCCCGTTTTATTATCTTCATGGTTTTTCTAGTCCTTGAACCTGTATCTAAGCAACCACGTCGTTTGTATGAATTAAATTAATTTCATGAAATGACCTACAATTAAACAACCAAGCATGTAACAATAATGTTGTCAATTATTTTTTGATAATTGAAAACATTACTTGTTTGGAGGAGAAATAATGAAGTCATTTGGATTTAAAGTGATTCTCGTAGCCATTCTTCTTTTAGGAACAGGGTTTTTTAATTCAAGTCAAGCTTCGGCAGTTGGACCTTCTTTTCAAATGCCTTTTCCGTGTGGACAAACCTGGGAAGGTCAGACTCGGACCAATCATAATCCACAGAATTCTGTTGATTTTAATCGGTCGAATGATCTAGGGGATAAGGTTGTTGCCTCTGCTTCTGGTCAAGTCGTAACGGTCAGAAACCTTGGGAATTCAAGCTATGGAAAATATATTGTGATCGATCATGGAAATGGATGGTCGACCTTATATGCTCACTTGAATTCTTTTAGCGTTTCGAGTGGACAGAGTGTCTCTCAAGGGCAAAAGATTGGAACAGTCGGTGGGACAGGGAATGTCACGGGTCCCCATCTTCATTTTGAACAACGGTACAATGGATCAGCTCAAAAAATCAAATTTAATGGTTCTCAGATCACCTATTATGGTGCAAAGAACTATACGAGCAAAAATTCCTGCTCTAATGAAGGGGTAACCGGGACTGTCCATACGGAATCAGGTGTTTCACTTAACATTCGCTCTGGACCTGGAACTAATTACGGAATTGTCGGGTCAGTTGCAGATGGACAAACGGTCACGATTTCTTGTCAGAAACATGGAGAGACCGTTACGGGTAAATATGGGACGAGTGATCTCTGGAACTATATTGGAGAAGGGTATATATCTGATACGTATGTGTATACCGGATCAGACGGACAAGTTGCCCCGACCTGTAATTAAAGTACTATTCTAGTGAAAAGAGGGAGTTAGATGGGTAAACTAAAAATGATAGGCATGGTATCTGTTATGATGGCATCCTTGTTCTTTTCTTCTAGTAATGCTCTTGCTGTCCAGCATTATACGATTTCTACTAACAGTGGTGTTCCTTTAAATATGCGAAGTGGTCCAGGAACAAATTATCCGATTATGCTTTCCATTCCTAGTGGTTCAAGCGTCCCATACTATTGTTACGCGCGTGGTACAACGGTGACTGGGAAGTATGGAACGAGTAATATCTGGGATCAAATTCAGTGGGAAGATTCCCGTGGAGTAATGAATATTGGTTACGTCTCGGATACGTATGTCTACACAGGATCAGACGGTCCGGTAGGTGTACGATGCGACTAATGTAAGAGAATGAAAATGCAATGGCTTAAAAGTGAATCCCCTCATCTTTGAAATCTTCTTATCAGAGATGAGGGGGTTTTTTGATTCTTTTTTTTAACATTTCTTTTTATCATATACCAGGAGCTATTTTTCCTTATAGGAGATAACATGAGTAGCTAATCTTAAGAAGAAGAGTGGAGAAAAGCCTTCTGAACTTTGTTTATAAGTCAATTTATGAAAATATCAATTCATCATATTTAGTTTTATTTATTTCGGAAAGCTACGTCATTATAATAAAGAAGGTAGATGGGGATTCTATTGCATTATACAAAAGCTTCCTATGTATTTAATAGGAGAAGTTTTCACGTTATAGTATTGTATTTCTGTTTTATAGGATCTGCTCAGTCAGGTATGTCGTCAGTTTCAAAAGTTATTCCGTCATTGGATGTTTCTAAAATCAATTCTCCATCTGACTTACTGTTATCAATGACGACGAGGTTGTCAATAAGGGTTAAATTTCGAAAATGTATATAGCTATGTTAATACATAAAACCCCAAATCGGTGGGGAGAGGCGTGTAGATCCAGTAACGGATAAATATGGCGTTGCGTTAGTCTTTGAGCCCACCGAAAGCCAAAACTTTTTAATCGGAAGTAGTCGGCAATTTCATGGTTACAACACAAAAGTGGATCATGAAGTCATGAAATGCGTAGCAAAAAGAGCGGTGCGTTTCTTCCCTGAAATGGGTGATATGACGGTTATTCGAACATATGCAGGATAACGACGATGGACAGCTGACCACCTTCCAATCATTTCACATGTTGAAAAGATGTCGGGCTTTTATATAGCAGCAGGACATGAAGGGGATGGTATCAGCTTAGCTGCGATTACAGGGAAAGTGATCGAAGAATTGATCAACGAAGAAGACACGTCCATACCAACTGAACGACTTCGTTATGACCGTTTCAATGTTAAGGGAAAGCAATAAGACGAATGAAGCACAAAAGTAAGAAGGTTTGTAAGATACAAAAATGCTGTAGGAAGTAGCATTGAAGTAGTTAATGCATAAAGGGTGAATCCCTTAAAAAATGCCTTAAATTATTTATTGAAAATATAAGGTATGAAGGAATCAGGAAAGGATGAATAAGTTTGTTAATCTTAAATACTGAAGAACAAATAAGTTTGGTAGATATGAATGAAATTATAGAATGCGCAGCTGTCGCATTAAAGGAATTTTCAGCAGAAAGAACAGTTACCCCTATTCGTGCCGCTTTACCCTTTCATGATGGCCAAAATACTGCATTAGTTATGCCTTCAGTAGCTGAAGAACTCGGGGGCGTTGGATTAAAAGTAGTAGCCGTAGCTCCAAATAATAAGAAATTAGGGAAAAAAACCATAAATGGTGTGGTGATGCTATCAGACTTCAACACTGGAGAACCCACCGCTCTATTAGAGGGATCTTATTTAACAATGATTAGAACAGGTGCCTTATCTGGTGTGGCCACGAAATATTTATCCCGTCAAGATTCTAAAAAGCTATGTATTATCGGTACAGGAGAACAAGCTAAAGGTCTGGTTGAATCCGTACTCGCTGTTCGAGAGATAGAAGAGATTTTACTTTATAATCGTACAGAACAAAAGGCACAAGAATTTGCTGAATATATTAGAAAGAAATTTAATAAACGTGTGCGAGTATATTCAGACTCAAATGAAGCGGTAAGTGAAGCTGACATTATTGTTACTACAACAAACTCTTCAACACCGGTTTTTTCAAAGTCATTAAAACAAGGGGTTCATGTGAACGCAGTAGGTTCATTTAGACCGTCGATGCAAGAGTTACCCTCTCATATAATGCCTTCAGCCGACAAAGTAGTAGTGGAATCAAAAGAGGCAGCATTAGAAGAAACCGGTGATTTACAAGTTCCAATTAAAGAAGGCATTTTTAAGCCGAATGACATTTATGGAGAGCTTGGGCAAATTGTAAGCGGAGAACTGAAAGGCAGAGTCAGCGATCAAGAAATCACCGTGTTTAAATCAGTTGGCCTAGCGGTAGTGGATATTATTGTAGCCCAATATCTTTACAATAAAGCAATCGAAAATAAGGCAGGGACTAGTATTCAATTGTAAGGTTACCGGGTAATGGGAAATTTTTATTTATACTAAGAAATCACAAATGGGAGTAAAGAGGTACAAAATTAGCGAATAAAATCACCTTTAAAGTTTAAAATTATAGAATGTAAATGATTTTTTTCAGCAATTGGTATTAACCTCAAACCTGATTTAGTGTTTGGGGTGAAACGATGGGCGGCATGGTAAAATCATCCGCCCATGACCTTTATTATCAAGGGTTTCGCTTACTGGCTTGAGTAGTTTTTTTTATGAAGAAGTATTTCGGTTCTACATGAATAGGAGTTCATCTACATGAATCGTTTATATAAATATATAATATTGTTTTTATCGTCTCTTGTCTTAGGATTTGCTTATAATATGTTTTATCTCCCTCATGAAGTATTATCAAGTGGAGTAAATGGTCTAGCAATGGTATTTGGACTACTTACCCCAATTAATTCTGGTATTTGGCTTGTCATATTAAACATACCTATTTTGTTTATGGGGTGGCTGAGGCTAGGAAGAGAATTTGTATGGAATAGCATATTTTCTGTATTCATCACATCTATTTCTATGCAGTATATTCCTTTATATAAGATAACTGAAGATGTATTGCTTTCAGCTGTATTTGGAGGAGTCATCGCAGGAATATCTATTGGAATTATTATACGTTTAAATGGATCCACGGGGGGATTTGATATTATTGGACTCGTTCTTACCCAAAAACGTGATATCCCTCTTGGCGGATTAATTTTCGGTTTAAATAGTATCGTTGTGTTTGTATCTGGATTCGTCTTTTCATGGGAGCTAGCATTGTATACGATGGCCTCTATTTACATTACTGGAATTGTAATAGACCGTATACATACCCGTCATATAAAATTAAATCTAATGGTGGTAACAAACAGAGGAGAAGAGCTTAAAAGGGAGCTGCTTAATAACTTAATTCGAGGAATTACTGTAATAAATGGTGAGGGTGGATATTCTAAAACAGAACGTAAAGTTCTATATACTGTTATTTCTCGTTATGAACTTGCTAAGGTCAAATCTCTTATTAGAAGTATTGATCCAAAAGCATTTGTTAGTATCAGTGAAACAGTAGAGGTTATCGGAAACTTTAGGAGATAATAAATATTCTACAGTATATCAAGAAGTAGTAATTAATGTTTATAAAGTTAAGTATGACTTCTGTTAAGGCCGTTTAATTTTATATAAAATCGTCGGGTTAAAATTTTTAAATGAAGCACTTTCATCTGATATCTGAAGTTATATGAGGTACTATAATAACTTGCTTTTAACCCCGCAAGCTAATTGACATACTCTTTCATAGTTTTGTTTATTTCCTTTCATGCATGATAAAGGAGATGGGTCTAAATATTCTAAAGAAATACAACTACATCAAGCTGTTTTATAAGCTTTTAACAGAAACTATGTCATTGAATTGAATGTTCGTTCGCCCTTCTTTATCTTGAATATGGAGCCTTTTATTAAGTGAGTCGATTTTTTTGATCTGGATAGTTCTGTTTCGAAAAAACCGTCTTTCCAGATTGTGATTTCTAACTCAGTATTCAACTGTAAGCTATCGGAAATTACTCTTTCAAATTCCTCAATTTGATCCTGACTAATACGTGGTTTTTCCACTTTGTAATAATCCCTAATTGCTTCTTTTAAGAGCTCGCTATGTTCCGTCATAAAAAAGCCCTGATACTTCATCATTCCTCGATCATTAATCATCATTCCTCGATCATTAATCATTATCATCATCTCCTTACTCATCATACGAACATTAGTTCCTATTATTCGAGTTGTATATCCAAATATAGAAATCCAATTTATTCTAATGGTGATTTACGAGCCTTAAGGCGAGGTTCTTTTCTTAAGAAACAAATCTATAAAAACCTTTGTAGGGCGGCAGCACTGACAGCCAATCAGAAAGCCCAAAACGATTTCTGTCATTCTGTAGGTGTCGCTTCGCTCCTAAAGCGCCCGATAACAACGGTCTGGTAAGCTGTCGCTAACAGGCCGTACGTTCCTGGTCTCCTTGCGCGAAGCGCCCGATCGAACGAGCCGAAGAGAAGAGTGGCATGGAAGGCAGCCTACGGGCTCTTTTTTTTGTGTGTTTTCCTTTTGCCCTGCGGAGCGTACAAAATCGCCATCCGGCTAAGGCTCAACCCGGGTAATGATTGCGATTTATAAATCATAATCATTACGATTCATGATAGAATGAATTAAACCTTACTAATTAGAAAGGATGACATAAATATGAAAATACCTGTTTATATGATTAGCGGGTTTCTTGGTAGCGGTAAAACAACTATTCTTCTTAATATGATTGAAGAATGCAAAAGGAAAGGGCTAAAGGCAGGGATTATACTAAATGAATTAGGAGAAAAAAATGTTGAGGAAGAATATTTTGAAGGGCAGTATTTGAAACAATTACTTAATGGATGTATCTGTTGTACAATACAAGACGACTTAAAAGAAACACTCAGGTCGTTTGTAGGAGAAAACATTGACTTACTTTTAATAGAGGGTACAGGGGTTGCGAATCCGTTAGATATAGAAGATGCCTTAATTAGTCCAGAGTTCATTGAGGTATTTGATCTTAGTTCAATGATTAGTATTGTTGATGGGAGCAGTTTTCTTGAATATCAAAATATATTCGCAAGTAGCAAAGAGATTCGTCAATTATTAAATGAGCAAATTTCTTGTGCTACGATGGTCATTGTCAATAAAATGGATCTTACTAAGCCAGCGGCACTCTCAAAAATTGATAAGAAAATCAATGGCATACTGAAACGGAATGTACCAGTTTTTAAAACAAGTTTTGGAAAATTAGAAACTCAGCAATTATTTGATAAGCGATATGTTATTTCAAATCTAAATGCTCACCAAAAACAATCTCATAAAGAACACCAACATAACCACTCTATGATTAGATCCGTCCAAATCAAGGATGTTCCTACCATGAACCGAATTCTTCTTAATCAGTGGGTAGAGCAATTACCGAAAGAAGTTCTAAGAGGAAAAGGCATCGTTGAGTTTACAGAGACACCTGGACTATTTCTTATACAGTTTTCCTCAGGAAAATTACGTTTGGAAAGAGTAAAAGGGAGAGGGATGTTGCCGGTAATCATTCTGATTGGCGACGCTCTAAACGAAGAAAAATTGAATCAAAGTTTTCATGAATTGATTGCAGCGAATTTTGAGATGTAGATTTTGAGAAGAAATCGACGAAAGCCTAAAAGAAAGTGAAATGAGCAACTGCAGTTGTAGCAGTTGCTCATATATGATAGCAAGTTGTTTTATTTTAAAAGAAGATTAGGAAAGGAATTGAGGTTTTACTTTACAAAAGATATAATTCTGTTTAATGTTTAAATCGTAATTATTGTGATTTATATAGGGGTGATTATCTTAAAATTAACAGCTGTTATCTTGGATTTAATAAACCATGCTGAAGTATCATTAGAGATTTGTGAGTACAGTGCTCATAATCAAAGAGGGGAAGTGTCATTAGAGATAGATCTCATTGAATCGAAAATCGTTCCGAAAGATTATAAAGAAGAATTGTTAGAAGTTATTGAATCGAATGCAAGTGCATGGTTACATCCTTATTTTGAAGCGGCCGGATGAGAAAAAAATAACAGAACATGCCTATGAGAACCCAAGGTTTGTAGAAGATTTAACTCGTCTTATAGCAGCGGACTTTTACGAAATAGACTGGATTCAAGCCTTTGATATTACATGTCTAAATGAAGAATCGATTCATTTACACGACGCTTATGCTCATTTGCATTTTTCAAAAGAATAGATTATAAATTCATGTCACATTTCATAATTGATGAAGACAAGCATATAAATAAATGAATCAATCAATCCTCGACTTGCAAATCGTACTTATTATGATTTAATAATTTTGTAATCTGTAGGTTTTAAAATGTGATGCTATCCTTATTTTGGCTAAATTATTTGGTATTGAGGTGAAAGTGTGATTAGGGCGGTAATAAATGGTACGAAAGACCTTATAGGTATATTGATTTTTTTAGTTTTCATTATCTTGTTTCTCTTTAATACGCAGGTTATGGATTATTTCGGACTTGTTATATCTGACAAATGGTTGAATGTAAATGCCATTTTTATCAGTATCCTATTAGAGGCGGTTCCATTTGTTCTTTTAGGTGTATTTGTTTCAGCTCTCATCCAATCGTTTGTTGCTGAAGAGGTTTTGCAAAAGGTCCTACCCAAAAATGCCTATCTTGGATTAGTACCTGCTGCGCTACTTGGAGCAATTTTCCCGGTTTGTGAATGTGCGATCATACCTGTTGTAAGAAGGTTAATTAAAAAGGGGATGCCTCTTCAATTTGGAGTAGTTTTGCTCATGTCTGCTCCAATTCTTAATCCGATCGTTGCGGCATCTACGTACTATGCTTTTCGCCAGGACATCAGCATTCTTTATTTCCGAATGGGATTAGGTTTTCTACTTTCCATCTTCATTGGATTTATTATGTTTCAAATGTTTGGGAACTCAAATCAACTAAGGTGGACGAAGGAAGAGCTTATTGGCAGGACTAGAATGGAACCTTCAATGAAGAAAAACAAGTGGAAGCAAACGTTCTATCACGCCAGTGATGAATTTTTTGATGTGGGAAAATATTTAATTATTGGAGCTTTTCTAGCGAGTATCGTGAACGGATCACTTGATCGCAATATTCTCGCATCCCTTACAACCAATGAAGCTGGTGCAACAGGAATCATGATGGGATTAGCATTTATCTTATCTCTTTGTTCTGAAGCGGATGCATTTGTTGCATCGTCATTTTCAAATCATTTTTCAAGTACGTCTTTACTGGCATTCCTTGTTTATGGTCCAATGCTTGACCTTAAAAACACATTGTTGTATCTTGCGTATTTTAAAACAAAGTTTGTATTCTTTTTACTTGTGACTATCACTGCAATCACCTATTGTTCTATTTTACTTGTCGACCTTTTTCTAATCTAAGAGAGGAGGGAAGGAGTTGCACTCAACAACAAAGTCGAATGCTTCTTTACAATTCCATATGTTCGTTAGAGGTATTATTTTGATTGGTTTCTTTTTAATGATTATTAAACTCGTACTTAATGAATCACTTCATTTATACATTGCCCCGAAAATGCTACCCTTTGTTTACTTTGCTGCAGGATGTTTTTTTATTATCGGTGTTATTCAGTTTTTCAAAAGCATGTCCTCTAACCTTGAGGAGGATATTGAATGCAATTGTGGCGCGGATCATCAAATGAAAGGATCCTTCTTTCGAAAGGTAATCATTTATATCATTTTTATCCTCCCAGTTGTGGGAGGGCTAGGGTTACCCCAAAAAGTTATTGATAGCTCTGTTGCTGCGAATAGGGGGATACAATATGGTGGAGGCTTATATACAAAGCCCCCAGGAAGTTCATCTTCTGTATCAGAAGATGATAATGACCCAAGCGAACAAAATGCTGATGAATTTCTTGAAGATCCAGAAGCTTATTTGGAAAAGATGGATGAAAAGGTGAAGAAAGAAGCAGCCCAAGACGATGTTCAAACTCCTACCGGATATTCAGCTAATTATAATAAATACGATGAGCTTGCTGAGAAATATACGAAGTTAGATCACCTTGAAGTAACTAATGAAAATTATCTAGATGTCATCACAACAATTGATCTTAATGTAAAACAGTTTATTGGAAAAACAATGTCCATCAAAGGGTTTGTTTATCGTGAACCTAATTTTAATAATAATCAAATAGTCGTAGCAAGGTTCGGTATGAACTGCTGTGTAGCGGATGCCAGTGTATATGGAACGTTGGTCGAGAGCAATAAGGTCGCTTCACTTGAGGAGGATTCTTGGGTGGAAATTAATGGAGTTATCAACAAGACATCTTACAATGGTGAAGAGATGATGCTTCTAGTACCAGATAAAATTAAACAAATAGACGCGCCAAAAGATCCGTATGTATACCCATATTAAGAGTGCAGGGAGAGAAGTCTTTCTCTCCTTTGCCAAGGTGATTATATTGGATTGCGTTCTATAATGAAGTATTATACGCTATAAATCGTAATTGTTTCGATTTGAGGAGTGGTGTTATGTATGAATGGATTATTATAGGTGGAGGTATACACGGTTGTACGCTTGCAACATCTCTTTTGAAAAGCGGCAAAATAAAAAAAGAGGAGATGTTAATAATTGATCCTCATTCCGGTCCGCTTGAAAGGTGGAAAGAGAGAACGGAGCGCATCCAGATGCCCTTTCTTCGTTCTCCCTCTGTTCACCATATTGATGTATCTCCTTTCAGTTTAGAAAAATACGCCAAAACAACTCAGTATGATAAGCCTTTTTACGGTTATTATGATCGCCCTTCTTTGGATCTCTTTAATGAACATGCAACATCCGTTTTAAAAGAAGCTAATCTACAAGATGTATGGCGTCAGACAAAGGTGATGCAAGTTAGTAAACAAAACCCATTTTGGGAGATTGAAACAGAAGATCAACACATTTATTACGCAAAAAATAGTGTGATTGCGATTGGAAATAACGATCTTAACTACCCTTCTTGGGGAGAAAATATGAGCAGTGGATTTCATCTTTTTGATCCTGCATTAAACATGCAAAGCATTAAGCCCCCACTACTTATTGTTGGAGGGGGAATAACCGCAGCACATGCTGCTATTAGTCTGTCTCATCGTTTTCCTGGAGAAGTTACTCTGATTACGCGTCATCCATTTCGTATACATGACTTTGACAGCGATCCGGGGTGGCTTGGTCCAAAATATTTATCTGCCTATTCTAAGATTAAGGACTATGATGAAAGAAGGAAGATGATTCAGCAAGCAAGGCATCGAGGCTCTATTCCTTCTGAACTTTACAACCGATTACTTCATTTAAAAAAGCATGAAAATCTCTTCATGATACAAAGTGAGATTGAAACTGCTTGTAGTGAATCAAACGTCTTTATGACACGAGAAGCAAAGAAGCTCAGGCCAGCAACTGTCCTTTTTGCTACAGGGTTTAAAGCCTCTCTCTCAAATCAAAGTTGGCTGCTTAACTTAATTGCAAAGGAAAATCTTATTTGTGCTAACTGCGGCTATCCAATTGTAGAAGAAAGTCTTGAGTGGTGTCCGCATTTATTTGTAATGGGCCCTCTGGCAGAGCTCGAAATAGGTCCAGCTTCACGCAATATTATTGGTGCCAGGAAGGCGGCTGAACGAATCATAAAAAGCATAAGTTAAGAAATCGTAAATATTCTCATTTAAGGAAGTGAGTATATAGATAATAAAGTCCCTGTGACAGTCTTAAGTGGATACCTGGGATCTGGCAAAACAACGTTGCTCAACCACATTCTCGCGAACAGAGAAAAGAGGCGAATTGCAGTCGTTGGGAACCGATATGAGTGAAATTGTCATTGATGCTGATTTAATAAGGAATGGATTTTCTAGAACTGATGATAAGTTGGTAGAACTTCAAAATGGCTGTATTGTTGCACATTGAGGGAAGATTTGATTTTGGAAGTTAAGAAGCTTGTTGAGGCTGGTGGGGGGCATTTACTATAGCTTGATTGATACACCTAGTGTGGTGAAGAAGCTTGAATCATGGCTACATCGGAGACTGCGCATGAATCGCTGGAAAGAATGGAGACTCCCCAAAACGAAAGTCAGAAAACTGATGAAGTTGGGAGCTACCGCACAGAAAGCCTATGAGTGGGGGAACTCACGAAAGGCTTACTGGCGAATTGCAAGAAGTCCAATCCTACACAAAGCCCTAGGCACCACCTACTGGTGGCGCCTAGGGCTTAAGAGTATCATTGCCAGATATGAATTTCTGCGTCAGACATAATTGAAACCGCCGTATACTGAACCGTACGTACAGTGGTGGTGTGAGAGGGATGGAGTTTAGTCACCTTCCCCTATCTCGATTACCAGATAGGATTACTTACTTTCTTTCTTGTATGTTTCTTCACAGATTCTGGTAAATTTGTTTCTAGTCAAGTTTAGTTCCGTAAATGGCGTTTCTCTTCGTTTTCAAACCACCACTCTTTTTGGGGAATGGCTTGTTTTAAAGCAGGGTATAGACGCACGGCCAACAGGCTGGTAAAAATTGCGAGAGCTATATCTATGCCTACAGTACTAAACAATCCAGCAGCCAGTACATGTGACAAATTAGTAGGTACGCCTAGCCAGAGGTTTAATGCTAGATAAAGATAAGGGACACCTATGGCGTAAATAATAACAGTTCCAATTAGGTTGGCGACAATGAAATGTTTGAGAGCAGGCTGTTGTACGCGTTCAATAATGAATCCGATGACATAAGCACCTGCAGTGAAGCCAATTAAATACCCGAACGTTGGCTGCAAGACATACATAAGCCCTCCGCCTTGTGTAAATACAGGAAGTCCAGCTAAACCAACGAAAAGATAGATCAATTGACTTTGCAACCCTCGCTTGCTTCCTAATAATGAACCCGCTAAAAATACCACAATAATTTGCAGTGTAAAAGGGACAATGGGCAGCGGAACTTTTATAAAGGCGCCAATCGCAGTCATTGCTGCAAATATAGCTACTAGTGTAAGTGATAAAGTGCTGGAATTTTTCAATTTATTCACTCCTTTCCTTCTCCAAAACGCACTGAAGGAAATGATTTTACGTCTATCGTCAGTGGTGCCTCGAAATTTCGGGATAGAACTTTTTCTCTACCTGAAACGCGAATTTCTTTGGTAGTGTTAATGAAGCGGAATAGACATAATACCTTCAAACAATAAGTCGGAGTCAGTTCATTTGTTCCTTCTAATAATATTCCATCAATCGCATGCAAAAAGTTAACTGGAATTGAATCGGCGTCCAGCTCTTTTAACGCGTGAGCCATGTCAATCACATTTTGTTTTGACTCCTTCATTCCAACGATGACGCCTGAACAAGGGGAAATTCCAGCTTCTTTAGTATGATTAACGGTAGCAATCCTGTCATGGTATGTGTGACTTGTAGTGATCTGATGATGATGCTGTTCAGAGGTGTTGATATTATTGTTGTAGCGGTCGACCCCAGCTTCTTTTAACTGCCGAGCTTGTTCAGGCTTCAGCAAGCGGAAGGCCGCGAAACTTGATTATTCTAGCAGGCTTCATCTACTCTTAATCCTGATGCATTTATATCCTTATATAAATGATCACGTCGTATTGATATCAATGTGATCTAAAAGTTACGGACACTTTCTTTGAAAAAAGAAAGAGCCATCTTAGTTTGAAATAGCTCCGACAGGGTCTTCCTGTCCTTCTTTTCAATTTGTGGAATGATTCCAAGCACCGGAACCTTGCAGAATTGCTCGATCAGTTCAGGGTTCGTCTGTTCAACAACTTCTTCTTTTTCAGGCTTTAAACCATTGATGACCACCCCGATTACATTTAGTCCGCATCTACGTGCAAAGTCGACTGTCAAAAAGGTATGGTTGACGGTACCTAGATTTGGACGGGCTACCACAATGACCGGAAGATTGATCTCCTTCATTACATCACTGGCAAGAAAATCCTCGCCGTAAGGTACCGCAATACCGCCAGCCCCCTCTACGATCGTATAGGAGTGGCGATTTTTCACATTCTTCCAGCTATTCATCACATCTTGTTTTGTGACTTGAACATCCTGCCGTTTAGCAGCTAAATAAGGAGCCAATGGTTCATCAAATTGAAAGGGGGTAATGTCTGATGGCGGGGATTCATCACCAGCCATGGTTTTTAATATCATAGTGTCACTTTCTGGATCTTCTCTATGAGCACCGCTTAGCATTGGTTTGAAGACACCGACATCAACATTCTTATCAGACAAAGCGGCAGCTATGCCAGCTGCGACAAATGTTTTTCCGATGCCTGTGTCCGTTCCAGTAATGAAAACACCTTTTCCCACTAAATCACCTCAAGTTCTTTTCCAACCTTATAAAAAGTCTTGGAGATTTGTTGTATATCCTGCTCTGTATGTGTCGCCATGATGGTCATTCGGATTCGGCTCCCTCCATACGGCACACTTGGGGGACGGATGGCCGGGGCAAAGATCCGGTCTTTTTCAAGGCGCTTTGAAAAATCCATCGCTTTATTGGTCTCACCAATAATTATAGGGAAGATCGGGGTTTCCCTGCCCCTCAAGTCAAAGCCAAATCCTAGCAATTCATCCCGAAGGAGGTGGACTTTTTGCTGTAAATCCATTTGTAGTTCTGGTTGACTTTCGATAATGTCGATAGATTTCAATGTAGCTGCAATGGTGCTGGGAGGGAGAGCGGTTTGAAATATAAAGGACCGCGCTTTGTTTCTCAAATAGTCAATGAGAGACCTTGACCCAGTGACAAACCCACCTTGGGTACCGATGGATTTACTAAAGGTTCCTACGGTCACATCGACAGAAACCTTTAGGTGATCAGCTGTTCCGCGGCCATTTTTACCTAAAACCCCTGTAGAGTGAGCGTCGTCTACGATGACATATGCACCATATTTCTCTGCCAGTTCCTTGATCTCACCCAATGGAGCAATATCACCGTCCATGCTAAAGACCCCATCGGTAATGATGAATTTTCGTTTGTAATGTTGACTATAGATTAATTTTTCTCTTAGGTCTTTCATATCCATATGACGGTAAACCATTGATTTAGCCTGACTGAGTCTGCATCCATCAATGATACTAGCGTGATTGAGTTGATCGCTTAAAATAACATCTCCCTTGCCTGCCAGACTGGATACTGTCCCAATGTTAGCCAAGTATCCACTGGAAAAGACAATGGCTGCCTCATCTTTTTTAAAGTCAGCGATGCGCTTCTCCAGTTTTTCATGCAAATTTGTATTACCTGTCGTCAGCCTTGATCCAGTGCTACCTATACCATATTTTTTCATAGCCGTAATCGCTGCATCAACTAGTCTCTTGTCTGCCGCTAAACCTAAATAATTGTTGGAGGAGGCCATGAGGTATTCCACTCCATCAACATTAGCTTTATTAGAAGAATCAGAAGGGGAGATGGTTCTAAGTTGTCGGTATAATCCTTTTTCTTTAACCAAGTCAACTTCTTGTTCTAGCCACTTGTAACTTTGTCCTATCAATTTGAAGCGCCTCCTCAATAGTTACACGCTCAATGGCTTCTTTTATAATTTCAATCATTACTTTTAAATCTTCTTTTATAGAGGCAAGTGGTGGCATAAAGACGACAATATCTCCGGTAGGTCTTGTTAAAAGCCCTAACTCCCGCATTTTTAAAGATACTCTATAGGCAACTCGGCTTTCGAAAGGAAAAGGCTCTTTCGTTTCTTTATCATAAACGATCTCGATTCCACACATAAAACCAAGCTGACGAATGTCGCCGACATGTGGCAGTTCTGCTATATCTTTAAATAATTCATGCAGGTATTCGGATTTTTGTGCTACCTGCTGAACAATTTGATCTTTTTCGAACAGGTCTAAATTAGCTAGTGCGACTGCACAGCCAAGCTGATTCCCAGTATAGGAATGTCCATGGAAAAGCGTCTTCAGGTTTGTGTAGTCATCATAAAATGCGTCATAAATCTTTTCGGTTGTATATGTAATAGCAATAGGCAAGTAACCGCCGGTAATTCCTTTTCCAGCCGCCATGAGATCTGGTTCTACCCTTTCATGTTCGCATGCGAACATCTTACCGGTACGTCCGAATCCAGTAGCTACTTCATCAATAATCATCAGGACATCATATTTAGTACACAGTTTCCTTACGCCAGATAAGTATCCTTCGGGCATTACAATCATACCGCCAGCCCCCTGTACCATTGATTCAATGGTCAAGCCAGCAATTTCTTCATGGTGATCCTTTAGTATGGACTCGAGTGTTTCAAGTGCTTCATCACGGCATTTTTCGGGGGTCTCACCAGGATAGCGGTAGACATTGGGAACAGAAGTTTTAAACCCTTCAAACATGAGAGGGCCGTAGATTTTGTGAAAAATATCAATAGATCCTACACTAACTGCCCCGATCGTATCTCCGTGATACCCATTTTTGATCGAAACAAACTTTTGCTTGTTTGTTTTACCGATATTCTGCCAATACTGATAAGCCATTTTTACTGCAATTTCAACTGCTTCTGCACCGCTGTCAGAATAAAAAACTCGACTTAACGAATGAGGAGCTATCTCGACTAATTTTTCGGCCAATTCGGTAGCGGGTATGTTCGTCATTCCCAGCAAGGTGGAATGTGCAATCTTATCTAGCTGCTCTCGGATCGCATCATCCAACTCTTTTTTTCTATGTCCATGTACATTCAGCCAAACAGAAGAAAAAGCATCGTAGTATTCTTTCCCATCAATATCTTTAACTTTAATTCCTTGTCCACTTTCAATAATTAAAGGGTTCTCATCATAATCTTTCATTTGTGTAAATGGCAGCCATAAATACTTTTTACTTTTCTCAATTAAATCCATAATTCTCCTCCATTTCTATTAATACTGGCATTTCCTCTAAATAGTGTATGTATGAATCAATCGGGTGGTCGCCATCGATGAAAAATACGCGTCCTCCCACTTCGTCACCATATTCCTTTAACTTTGTGATTCTATGATATCCTCCAGCAGGACTAGCAACGTAGCCTTTAATATAATCAGGATCATCACTCCAGCAAAGCTCTGCTACTGTGAGAGGGTGGGAGCATACCTTCGTCGCTAGAGTCAGGGCTTCTTTCATACGTTGATTTATCGCCAGTTTGCTTTGTTTACACCATTTTTCAAAGTTTTCTTTTTCCCAGTCTAGAAGGGAGACACGAACTCCCTTTTTCTCTCGGTCATCCATGCGCTCGCCCGTTTTGGCATTGATAATGAGCGCGCCTCGACTGTCATCATTTCTTTCTAATAGATTCATAGCTTTTTTAATGACGTTATGTGGGATTCCGTGATGAGACAGAAGAGAGGAGGCTAAATTTTTCCCCTGTGGAGCATCGGATACATCAAAGGTAGAGACAGGTAACGGCTTGATACTTTGGATATGCTCTTCAATCTTATCTATGGTTAATTGGAAGAAAGATGGATCACCACGCGTATGAGAAAATGCCTTATCCATCAATTCAAGAGCTTTTACCTGCATATCAGCTTTTGTAGAAAGGTGTTCTCCACCAGATATATGCTTTGCTCCTTTTTCATGGGGACCACCAAGTGCTGCTCTCATTCTTAAGCTGTATAATCCATTATCCTGCATCATTTCAATCAGCCTTCCTCCACGATATTTAGCATGTTTTTTCAGTGATATAGGTGCAATTTCAGAAATCCCAACGCTTGTTCTTAGACGAACCTGCTCATCTCCACTGAAGAGTTTCCGTGCGTTTACCTTAGACAGTAACTGAACAAGGCCCTTGTATCTTTAGAAAGTATAGAAGAATACAACTGAAAATGTCAACCTTATAAAATAATTAGTTAACATAAAGGTTATGCTCCATCCATATGAGGTTAAGGGAGAGTTCTCTGGTAGGGTTGAGCGTCTCCCCCTTTTACGTGCTTTTTTAAAATTTTTTGGAGGGTCATTGTCATGATTGATAGCTTTGGTGGAAAAAGTTATTGAAGCAGTTGAAAAATATGATTTAAAACACATGTTCTTTGGATTAAATGGGGATGAAACAGTACGTATTATTTTTCTGTATTAACGGATAAATACATTGAGAACAGTGAGCATTATTTTCCTTTAATGGAGCAAACTCTTGAGCAGCTTATGAAAGCATTATCTAAATGCATTTTCCTGACGCTACCCCTGATAGTTTGAGAATAGTACATGTGACCGCATTTGTTCTCTTCGGACAAATCGGAATTGTAATCAGCCTTTTAAGTTTAATGAAAGACAGATAGATACAAACGAAATATCTGAATCCTCGGTAATTACAATAAATAAAGGCGACAATTTTTATTTATTCCATATTTTGAAAATTATGCTATGATTATATTTGTAAGTGGTTCTAGTGGGGGGTAGCCATTCGTTTAAATCGGGTGGTTTACAAATCTGCTCCCCTAGAGAAAGTGAAACACATGAGAGTGAAATTCTCATTAAGGTTCAAGGTTGAAGTTGACCTGAACCTAGTAGCTGTCATTAATTTGATAGTTGCACTCAAAGACCTCTTCCTGTAAAAAGGGTTGAGGTTTTTTATTTTATAAGAGTAATAATTTAAGGGGGATATCATGTTAGCAGCAGTATTTGGATTAATTGGTGCGTTAATTGGAGGAATAGTAGCATATAAAGCAACAGAGAAGCAATTAAAAGAGGATAGAAAGACAAGGACTATAGAAAGAGATATAAACTATAGAATTGCAGAAATGATGGTCTTCGTTTTTCTATCTGAAGAAATAAAACATAATCTAAAATAAGACAACTTGGAAAAGACTTTTGGAAAAGGATTCATTTGAAGAAATTAACAATCCAAGTAGCTATCATATGAACTTACCTAATGATGTAGAATTCAGATTTAAAGAATATAATACAATAAAATATGAATTGCTAAAGTATCCAGAGTGGAATGTTCTAAGAGCAATGAATGTATATAAAATGTTTAATATGGCCAGCCGAATTAAAAATTTTAATGAAGTAACAAAGAGTGAATATTTGTTTTTTAAAAAACAATATAAAGATGCGCACAATATTTACTATGAATCTCAAAAAGAATTCTATAATATTCAACATGAAGAAGGAAATAACCATTCGACCACTTGAATGAATGGGCTTTCTTCGAATCTTTCTTATTTTATGTAAGTTCTTAAAACATGGGCATGGGGTACCGTCACATAGCCATCAAGTTAAAAAAATTGTTGTTCCCCAAAACGAAAAAAATGAGCTGATTATAACTGTAGAGAGATAAATTTTTCGTTTTGGGGGTATTTCAAAATATTAGCTTGATGGGCATGTGGCTGTACCCCTAATAGAAGAAAAGTTGAACTTGATCAGTTCAACTCTCCTTAATTTTCGAATTAAAACTCAATGACGATTTTGCCCAGTCGCGTGCCTTCAATTAACTGTGTAAATGCTTGTTGAAAATTTTGCAATGGATAAACTGTTTCAATTACGGGAACAACCTGTTCCTTTTCTAAATAACTTAAGATTTCTTCGAGATTTTCGCTTGTTCCGTGGGCTACAAACAAATAAGGATTGCTTGCAGTAGATGTTTCCGGAGTGAGCCCGTCAAGCTGGGGGTTTGCGTTCACAAATACTCCATTCTCTTTAAGCAACTTCTCGGCATCCTCAAACTTCATGGAGCTTGCCAAGTCGAAAATAATGTCAAATTTTCTATTTAAATCTTCTGCAGAAACTTCACGATAGTAATAAGCTTCATCAGCACCAAGTTGCTTAAGTTTATCTAGCGAGCTTTTCCCACCAATAGCAATCACATGCGCATGATGTGCTTTAGCGAATTGAATAGCATAGACACCTACACCGCCATTAGCACCAATGATTAATATTTCCTTTTGATTGGAGGCTTGGGCTAATTTTATAAGGCCTTTATATGCTGTTTCAGTGCTAACCGGGAGTGCAGCCCCTTCGGTAAATGACAAACCCACAGGTAGTGATGCCAGATAGTCTTCATTAACCGAGATGTATTCAGACATTGTCTTAGCTTCTTTGACAAAATTAATGCTACCAATGACAAAGTCACCTTTTTTAAATCGTTTGCCATCAGATTCCACAACTCCACTAAATTCAAGACCCAGATTTACTTGATGATTTTTGATTTCCTCCGCTAGTAGTTCTGTATCATCATTCAAGGCAATATATTCTTCCCATGAGCTCAATGGAACAGCTTTGACTTGTATGAGCACTTCACCTGCCTGAATCATTGGTTTTTCAACTTCACCCAAGTAAAATTTATTAACTCCTTTTTTCTCTGGATCAATTAATAAGGCCTTCATGTAGATATCCTCCTCTATTTGTGGTTTCGAACTTATTTTATCCAACCATAGATTCTTCAACATGAAGTTTAAATGAAGTTGATCAAAAAAATATAGTCTTCTTGAGTAGATTCAAGAAGGCTTTGTAGATCATTAATCAATTAGATATCCGGTAACCTACGCCACGGACAGTAAGGATATATGTAGGTTTTTTTCGATCGTCTTCCAGCTTACTCCGCAAACTTTTAATATGCACATCAACGAAATTGCTACTGCCAAAGTAATCTTCACCACACAGCTGATCGACAATTTCATCACGCGTCAACGCGGTACCTCCGCCGGAAATGAGCAGTTTGAGCAGGTTGAACTCATTTTTGGTCAACTCAACTTTTACCCCCGATTTATAAACAGAAAACTGCTTCAAGTCTAGTGTAATGTTTTTATAACGAAGATGGCTTGTATAAGGCCTTGGCAACGCTTGGGTTTGGTTTATGATCTGACTAATCTTCTTCACTGCTTCCGGGACCGGACACGGCCATATCAGTAATTCATGCTCATTACTGTCTTGCTTCGCCCAATGTCCGTCTACTACAAGCAGAAGCACCGATCCCAAATGGGATGGTGTCTTTAGAGGCTCGTCTGCTACCGTCTTCGAATGGTCAATGATGACCAAATCGCTTTGAAGAGTGGCTAAAACAGGATCATTCTGATTATGAAGTACGAATACATCATAGCTGAGAACCATCAGCTCCATCGCCAGCGGAAGTATCCTGGTCGGAACTTTACTTATAATGACAATTCGTCTTGTAATTTCACAAATCGGACTTTCTTCAAATCCGATTGCATCGTGTAGATGTTGCTTTGTGTCATTCGCATCTAGAAAATCTTGCACACAGATATCCCCCTTTATTAATATTATTTCAAGTATCGATCGTAACCAGCCAGCCAATCAAAATAAATCAAGAAGATTGCAAGAACTGTATATAGAATCTACTGTTTTGTTTTTGTAATCAGTGATTTGAAGGTTGAATGCTCATGAAGAATTATATTTCTTTAAGACCGTAAAACCAAATAAAGCTCAACTCGGTATTGTTAAGATGAGTTTATTGTATCTCAAAATTCACAAAGCACCAATATGATGCTTACTTTGAATAGCCATTCAACCCCGTTTAGGAAGGTAAATCTTATAGTTCGCATGTCACAAACCGTCATATCATCGCGACATAGAGACGCAACCAATACGACAAGGGGTTGCGTAAGAAAGGATCTTCGACTGAAGTTTCACATGGAATCATACATAGATGAGTTTGAATGAAATGAGGGTGAACAATCGATGAGTGTAGATCAAAAAGCATCCATACGAAGTATTTTAGACGTATTGGCACAAGAAGGGGTAAAGACAGGCGATGTGGCTAAACAACTACCTGGAATCAGTGAAAAGCGATTTAGAAACGCATTAAAAAAAGCAGGATATGAATTTAGAAACTCTGGTCAAAAGGGTTGGTTTTTTATTGGCGAAGGTGATGAACCCCTTGATAAAAGTATTCTTGATTATGTGAAACCAAGTTCATCAACTAAGAATGAGATTTCACCTACAGTTCATCCAGCTTTCACACAAAGTAATCAGCAGTTCACAGAGAGTAATAAATAAGGAATTCACACATCATTCATCTAGTATTCACGAACAGTTCACCCAAGATGAAGTCTATATGATTAAGGAAATGCTTAAATCATGGCAAAAGGTTGCTTCAACTACACAAACCAATGAGCAAAGTCTTTATGAACATGTTAAACAGTTGCCACAAAGCGAAAAAACAAGAAAGACGATTGTGATTGATCGTGTCATTGGTAAACGTTTAGATGAGTTTTGTGAAACCGAGAGGATCAATAAATCTGATGTGTTGCATGTAGCTACCGTCAGCAAAACGAAGAAAATGTACGCTAAGAGATACGTTGCGTTAAATTTGTGCTTTTAAGCCAAATTATGTTGTATAGCAGAAATGAGATTAACACATAAAAAACCTTTATTTCATTTAGATTTGAAATAAAGTCACGATGTTTATAAAAAAGACGCGAAGTTTTGAATAAAGTCGCGATATTATAACCCTTTGGATTAGTTATCTAAAGGTTTTTTTATAGTGAAAGGAAAAGAACATTTGAAGTTGAAAAGTTGACAATAGAGTTGTTCCGTTAAAGGGCCTATTGTTGAAGAACAGCAGGGTTTTGCAAGCGAATCATGATTGGTTAAATTAGCGATGCAATTAGTTGAAGACTACTAATTGTTAGCAACCGTTACTTTTGACTAAATAGAATCATACCACGCACATACGTTCTGTTTTTTGTTATAATTTTTAGGGAAGGCTAAAAACATTGCATTGATAAAGGAGATTTTAAAATGAGTAAAGAACTAACTGTTCGTACCGAAATTTTAATTGATACACCAACTGCTAATGTATGGGAGATTCTTGTTAATCCTAAGTACGTAGCTGAGTGGGATGAACTCCCTGAGGATTACCCCCAAGAACGTATGACAACCGGAAGTAAAGTGGTATGGGATCTTCCAAATGGAGAGCAGTCCATAACAAAACTGATTAAAGCTGATGAAGAGAATGAATTAGTAATTGCGCTCTACGGTACTGGATGGGAAATTAAACCTAATGAAGGAGACGTTGCCTATCATTACAATCTTCAAGCTAAAGGTGACAAGACTTTATTAAAAATAATTATAGGCGATTTCTCCCTTATTAAAGATGGGCAAATGTATTACGATGCGTCAGTTGAATTTGCCAATAATTCAAAAACAACCATTAAAGAACTTGCAGAAAGTCTGTAATTATTAAGGTAAACTATTCACGATAAGGGGCGCATGAATTGAACAACGATGGACTGTTTCAGCAGTCCATTTTTTCTTTTATCAAAGGGGCAGGTAAGTTGAAGAGTATATTATATGTGGTCTTCAGCTTTTTCTTTATTTCATATCAGTCACCTACATTTTTGATGAAAAAATCGGAGGAGAGATTCAGATGGTTGATGAAAGATTTAATCTTACAAATTTATTTAATCTCTATAAGCAAGCAGAAGAAGAGACTAGTACTATTATTTTCGAAACCCAGATTAATAGAGGAAGATTTCTGTTTATGAGCTTTTTTGCAGAAGATGATGAAATTGCAAAAGACAGGATATTCCTATATCTAAGGAATACCAAAAGAATGGTAAATGTTAAATTGTATGGTAATCACCTGGGAGGAAATTTTTACATTTACCTCAATCAGTCCCTTAAAGATAGGATAGTTGAGGAATTGCAGCTTAACGAAAATTCTTTGGTTGAGTTTTACCCCAAACAGTTGTGTAATTATAAACAATTCAATATCTGAAGGCTTGTTTTTTTTGTACAAATATAGTTTTCTTAATGTTTTATCTTGAGGATTACCAACAGTCAATTTTTTTATAGAAAACAAATATATTTTTTCGGCCTCATCAATTGCTCCAGTTTGATTGACAATACTTACATTTTTTCTTAATAATGAAAAATACCTTTCTAATAGTAGTAATGATCTAAATATCTCGGCATCAAGTCTTCAACTATCTCGGAGCAATAAATGAATTAACAAGGGAGGGAAATCAATGCTCTTGGAAATACAAGAGGATGTTTTTGTTGAAGATCTTGAGGAGATGAAAGAAGTTTATCAATCGGTAGGTTGGATGAAGCATACCAATGATGTTATCAGACAAGTCTTTGATGCAAGTAATATTAAAGTGATTGTAAAAGTAAACAATCGTATAGTTGGTTTTGGCAGAGCTATTTCAGATGGAATATTCAATGCCGCAATATATGACATTGTAGTACATAAAGAATTTCAAAATAAGGGTATTGCCAAGCTGATGTTAAGTCATATATTAGAACAACTTAAAGACGTTTCTTGTGTTCATATGATCTCCACTACAGGAAATGAGGAATTTTATAGGAAACAAGGGCTTAGAAAAGTTAAAACCGGCATGGCTAGGTATTTAAATAGTGAATTACATAATGAATATCTTGAATAGATCTTTAGCAAAACCGGTTAATAGGTATTGCAAGTTTTGTCCCTTATGATAGAAGGCTATTACAGCAAAGAGGATCCAACAAACGCCATTCCGATGACAATACCAATAATAGCCCAAAACAGACTGAATGCCAGGCTAACGATCAGTGTTAGGATCGGCACAAAGGAGACGATAACAAAGAGGAGGAATGTTAAACCAAACGCTGCCCATGATTTAAAAAGAAAACCCACAATAGCAGAAACCACTAATGTTTCAAAACCTAATAAGGTTCTGCTGCTTTCTTGATGCTTATATCGCCTTATTCCACTTGCGATCGCTTTTGAATCCACCTAGACAGCTCCTTTCTAGTTACTCTTATTGCATACGACAAAACCTTGCTCTAAACCTGCGTAAAAGTAAAAAGCAAGCTTTATTCTAGTATTGGATGTTCTTCTTATTATCTTGAGACGGACGAAGATCCTCATAATACTGCTCAACTGTTGTACGAGACCAGTAAGGTTTTCCTGCAATCCTCTTATCTTCAGGAGGAAGCTTTAAAACTGTCCAACTAAGTGTAGACTATCCACAATCTCTCTAATGTTATACCTTCACCATATGTACATTGACATTATAACTATTCATTTTTTCCTCAAAATTAGCTGGTACATTGTTATCTGTAATACAAAAATCAATTTCCGTAAGGTCAGCAACTTTGGCAAAATTAACTTTACCAATTTTGCTATGATCTGTAAGTAACAAGGTATGTCTGGCATTAGTAATCATCATTCGTTTTATACGCGCTTCAGTAAGGTTAGGGGTGGTTATAATTCCATTATTCAGATCCAAACCATTTGTCCCAATAAATGCTTTGTCAATTCTAATCATGTTGAGTGCCTGCTCAGCGAAGGGCCCGACCAATGCTGAGGTTTCCCTCCGTAAATTGCCTCCTAGCAACATCACTTCTAAACCTGTATCTGCTAATTCCTGCATGATAATAATAGAGTTGGTCACTATCGAAAGGTTGGAAAAAGTTTTTAACTTTTTTACAAGCTCATAGGTAGAGGTTCCGGAATCTAATAGAATAGCATCTCCGGGGTTAATGAATTCTACTGCTTTTTTTGCAATGGCTTTTTTTTCTTCAATATAATCCTTTTTTCTCTCCCCAATAGATTCCTCGAAGCTAACAGGTTGTAGGAGAATAGCGCCGCCATGGGTCCTTTTTATATTATCTGTTTCCTCAAGTTCCTTTAGGTCTCTCCGTATCGTTGAATCCGAAACCTTAAACTGACGGCTTAAATCGTGTACAGATGCCCGTGACATATGACGCAAGTATTCAAGAATTTGAGATTTGCGTTCTTCCATAAACATTGTAATCACACACCTTTCTCCTTCTTCCTATTATTATAATCGATTTTTGTGGATGAAAGAAAAGCAATCATTAGATTTCAAGGTATAGGAGGACTGATCCAATGCTCATTTGTTAATAAATGAGCGTAAATAATCATAGAGTTGTATGGGTTTTAGTAACCATAAAAACTAGTGTCCACTTGATTAATGCTGAAAATACAAGTGTTTATTAAATATTTTAAATTTTTCGAAAAATCATTGACAAAAATTATTCGTGCATATATCATCATTAATAAGCAAAAATAATCAACTAGTATATGCTATAGATGGAAAACAAATCAAATAGTATTTATTTATACTCGGTTGGTGGGAAGGGGGGTAATAATCCTAATTTTGTAAGCGTTTTATAAGAAACGATTATGTAAGGAGGAAGGAAAGATATGAAGGTAAGGTATAAGAGCTTTTCTGTAGTGTTGATGGGACTATTACTACTTTTTACGACTGCTTGCGGAGTGAGCAATGAAACTTCTGGGCAAGGGGGCGAAAGCGCTGACAATTCTGGGGGTGAAAAGCTGAAAATCGGCTTAACGTTAAATAACCTGGCTAATCCGTTTTTCGTTTCGATGAGTGAAGCAGCGGAATCCTATGCTGAAGAGATGGGTGCTGAAATTATCGTTCAGGCTGCTGATGCAGACTTAGCGAAACAAACCTCCCAAATTGAAAATTTTATAACCCAGGGTGTGGACTTGATTTTACTTAATGCTGTTGACTCTGAAGGGATCGCAGGTGCTGTTGCACAGGCGGATGCCGCCGGTATTCCTGTTATAGCTGTTGATGTAGGGGCAGACGGTGGGATAGAGTCGACGGTTACCTCTGATAACTATCAAGCAGGTGTCCTTGCTGCTGAATCTATCATTGAGGACCTTAATGGAAAAGGAAATGTAGTTGTGATTGATGGGCCTCCTGTAACCGCTGTAAAAGATCGAATTGCCGGGTTTGAAGATACCATAAAGGATACGGACATCAAAGTGATTGCTAAACAAAACGGGGAAGGAAATCGAGAACAAGGGTTAAAGGTTATGGAAGGCATTCTGCAGGCCAATGAACCTGGTACGATTGACGCCGTTTTTGCTAATAACGACCCTGTGGCTATAGGGGCTGAAATAGCTCAACAGCAGGCAGACCGCCAAGATGAATTTTATATCGTAGGTGTCGATGGATCGCCTGATGTGATCGAAGCGATGAACAAGGAAGGAAGTTCTATTGCTGGTACATCCGCACAATACCCAGACAAAATGGTTAAAAAAGCTATGGATATAGGGATAAAAGTTTTAGAAGGTGAATCTGTAGATGAAGTGGTCAAAATTCCAGTTGATCTAATTACACAGGAGAATATAGATTCATATTCTGGCTGGTAAGAGTTCCAAACCTCCATGCAAGGTCCTTCTGTTAAGGACCTTGCATGAATCTGGGAAAGGGTGTGGAAGTTCATGCTTACAAATGAAAAAGTAAGAACATCTGATGTTACGGTAGAACCTGTCCTCAGTATGGAAGGGATATGCAAAACTTTTTCAGGTGTTACCGTTTTGAAAGATGTCAATATCGACCTTTATCCCGGTGAAGTACACGCTTTAATGGGAGAAAACGGTGCAGGAAAATCAACGTTAATGAAAATATTGTCTGGTATTTATACCCCAGACCAAGAAAGCGGTGCAATTACGTACAAGGGTGAACAAATTTCTTGGAAAGACCCGCTCCACGCAAGGCAAAAAGGGATCAGTGTCATCCATCAAGAGCTGAACCTCTCCTCGAACCTCTCAATCAGTGAAAATATTTTAATGGGGACGAAGTATCCAAGAAATAAACTTGGTATGGTTAAGTGGGGGGAAGTACATAATCGTGCCAGGGAAGTATTAGCTTCCATGGGACTGGATTTAAACCCAGAAGTCTTAGTTTCTTCACTCAGTACTGCGCAGCAGCAAATGGTTGAGATAGCAAGAGCGCTTTCATACAATGCAGAGTTGTTGATTATGGATGAACCGACAGCTTCTTTAACAGATAAAGAGATTGATCGGTTATTCCAAATTATCAAAGATTTAAAGAAAAATAGGGTAGCTATTGTATACATCTCACATCGTATGGACGAAATTTTTAAAATTTCTGACCGTTATACTGTTTTAAGAGATGGAGAATGGATTCAAAGTGGACCAATTGGCGAAACAAACCCAGATCACTTAGTAAGTTTAATGGTTGGCCGTGATATGAAAGACCTTTTTCAAAGAACATCTAGTAACTATATAAAAACAGAAATGGCTAAACCAGCATTAGAAGTTAGAAACTTGAGTGATTCTACCTTTGTTAAAGATCTTTCTTTTAAAATTTATCCTGGTGAAATCGTAGGTTTTGCCGGATTAGTAGGGGCCGGGCGTACAGAATTGGTCAGGTCAATATTTGGTGTTTCTAATATTCAGGATGGTGAAGTCTATATCCAAGGAAAGCAGGTGTACATTAAGTCCCCTATAGATGCGATTAAATATGGGCTTGCTCTCGTGCCGGAAAGCAGAAAGGAACAAGGATTGTTTCTGGATATGTCTGTAAAAGAAAATATTTTAATGGCCAAATTAGACACATTTATAAAAAAAGGAAAGATCAACTGGAAGGCGTTAGATCTTTCAGCTGAGCAATATATTCAAAACTTGAGAATTAAAACTGCTTCAGCCGACCAAATTATCTCGGGATTAAGCGGCGGTAATCAGCAAAAAGCTGTAATCGCAAGATGGCTCTCGACCAATCCAAAAGTATTGCTTTTAGATGAACCTACACGTGGTGTTGACATTGGAGCTAAAACCGAAATACACAAGATCATATCTGAACTTGCTGATCAAGGTCTTGCTGTATTAATGATTTCATCTGAGCTTCCTGAAATCATGGGAGTAAGTGACCGAATTTGTGTGATGCATGAGGGACGTATTATGGGAGAACTGCACAAATCGGAAGCAACACAGGAGAAGATTATGAATCTTGCCACAGGGGGGAAAGGAAAATGAGATCCACTTTGTCACCAAATCCACAGCCAAACACCCAGTCAAATACACAACCAGGATTTAACATCGCACACAGTCTGTCACTTCTATGGAACCGCCTTGGAATGATTATTATTCTTGTTTTGTTATGTATAGTGATGACGATCATCGCACCCAACTTTTTAGAAACTTCTAACATGACCAATATCCTAAAACAAGTTTCCGTAATTGCTATTTTGGCAGCTGGTATGACGATTGTCATTTTGACTGGCGGAATTGATTTGTCTGTAGGTTCGATTGTGGCTCTATCAGGAGTTGTTTCTGTAATGGCTTCCCAAGCTGGGGTCAACCCTATTTTAGCTATGATGCTTGGTATAGGAGCAGGGTATGTCATTGGTTTTATTAATGGCTTTTTTACAGCGAAAATTGGGTTACCGGCCTTTATTGTAACATTGGGTAGTATGACTTACGTCAGGGGACTTGCCTATGTATCAAGTGGAGGTTACCCTGTGGTCCTTGAATCGAGTGTATTTAAGTTTATCGGTGCAGGTTCTATTCTTTCCATTCCAACACCTATTTATATCATGTTATTTGTATATATTATCATGTTTTTCGTTTTGAAATATTCCATGTTTGGCCGTCACATCTATGCCATCGGAGGTAATGAAGAAGCAGCCAGACTAACAGGGATCAAAGTTAAGAAAACACTTATCAATGTTTATTCGATCAGCGGCCTGCTCGCCGGGTTAGGTGGAGTAGTCCTTGCAGGCCGTCTTTATTCCGGTCAGCCTACAGCAGGGAATATGTATGAATTAGATGCTATTGCGGCTGTTATTTTAGGGGGATCAAAACTGACGGGCGGCTCTGGAAGAATCCAAGGGACGATTATTGGAGTTTTGATTATGGGGGTCATCACAAACGGACTGACTCTCATGGATGTTAGTTACTATTGGCAGCTGGTTGTAAAAGGCGGGGTTATTATATCTGCTGTATTAATTGATCGGTTACGTTCCTAATGTATCTTATTTATCCTATTTAAGGAGAGTGGGAAATTGATAAAAAGAACAGGGAAATGGCTGTTAGTCTTTCTGACCTGTTTCATTGTTGTATGTCTGCCATTTACTTTAGCCATTGCCGAAGAGAATGGTTATTATGATGAACCACATCGCAATCAATACCATTTTTCCCCTGAAGCTAATTGGATGAATGATCCGAATGGAATGGTTTATTACGAAGGGGAGTACCATTTATTTTATCAGTACCATCCATATGGGAATACATGGGGGCCGATGCATTGGGGCCACGCAGTAAGTAAAGACCTTGTAAGTTGGGAACACTTGCCGATTGCTCTTTTTCCAGATGAACATGGCTCCATCTTTTCTGGAAGCGCTGTCATAGATTGGGATAATACAGCTGGTTTTGGAAAAGAGGCAATGGTAGCCATTTTTACTCACTCAGGACCGGACGGGCAGGTACAGAGTCTAGCTTATAGCCTTGATAATGGAAGAAGCTGGGATAAATATGAGGGGAATCCGGTGATGCCAGATCCACCCGTTGCAGACTGGAGAGATCCAAAGGTCTTTTGGCATGAAGAATCAAGTCAGTGGGTTATGTCTCTAGCGGCTAAAGATAAGATTATGTTCTATAACTCCCCTAACTTAAAGGATTGGGAATATGCCAGCGAGTTTGGACCTGATGGAGGTATTCAAGCAAACAGTCTAGATAGGGTCTCTTATGCCGTGTCAGCTGACAAAGGCGGTGCATTTACCTATGAGGGTGACATCACCCTCCATAAAAAGAATGGCAGAGAAGGAGAAGGAGGGCTGGTATTTCGTTCTGATAAGGATGCTCAAAACGGTTATGTTGTCCGCTTAGATGCAAAAAGCGATACAGTAATATTAAGTAAGAATGTGGAAGGAATAAATGAGGAAATGACTCGTCACTCGATGAAGTTCGACACTTTTGCTACCTATCATTTGAAGGTTGTTGTAGAAGAAGAACGGATACAGGTTTATGTTGATGAACAGCTTGTCGTTGACCAAGAAGACAGCACGTTTGAAAATGGTTTCTTTGGTTTAACCGCAGAAAGCTCAACAGCGAGCTTTCGTAACGTAGAATTTGAGAATACATCAAATTTTTTAACAAACCTATCTAGCTGGAATCCCATAAATGGCACATGGAAGAACTCTTTAGCTGGGAAAACGGGAGCGTATGAAGGTGATGCCTTTACAATTAGTGAAGAAACTACAGATAATTTTTTGTATGAAGCGGATATAAAAATTTCTGAACATAACGGCGGGGGAGCTGGAGCACTGGTTTTCCGTGCTGATGATCTTGCAGAAAACGGGTATTTCGCGAATATTGATGCCTTACATGATGTCATGAAAGTCATGAAAATTGAAAATGGGGAGATTAGTGTACTAGCTGAAAAGTCCGTACAGGTTGATACCGAACACACCTATCACATAAAGGTAGCGGCATTTGATGAAAACATTAAAGTCTATTTAGATGGAACGCTAGTACATGATTTAAATGACGGATCTTTTTCAAGTGGTAAATTAGGGTTAAATGTATGGAATTCCTCGACTTTATTCCAGAATGTCCAAAAAGGGAAAAACATTCATACAGATCGGAATACCATTGTTAACCCTGATTTTGAAACAGGGGATCTAACTGGATGGCAGCCGGTAAACGGAAATGCCTTCACAAATGATCATGTTACAGACGTCACCGATTATTGGGGAGGGTCATTTGACCAGCAGGGAAATTATCATTTATGGGGTTTTTCCGATCAACAGGAGGGAGATCGTGCGACAGGCGAGCTGCATTCTTCTTATTTTAAGCTTGGTGGATCGGGCGAAATTAATTTCTTATTAGGTGGAGGGGATGACCTCAGTAATCGTTATGTTTCTTTAATGAGGGCTGCTGATGATCAGGAGTTAATTCGTCAGGCGAACTCCAAATTTAACAATGATGAAACATATAAACGGTATAGATGGGATGCTTCGGAATTTATCGGAGAAATTCTTTATATTAAAGCTGTTGATCAGTCTACGAGCGGCTGGGGGCATATAAACCTTGACGATTTCCATGTTTACAATGAAGGCCCAATGCCAACAGACGTTGATCAAGTGGCAGAAGAGCCAAAAAGTGATAAAATTCGTCAAAGTGGAACGATAAAAGACTGGTCTGCGATCACCGGTGAATGGGTGCCTTCCACACATGGGAGTAATGGGGGGATTTGGGAATGTCCTACCTTAGTAGAGCTTCCTATTGATGGAGATCCGACTAACACGAAATGGGTCCTGCAAGTGAGCATTAATGATGGTGCCCCGGCTGGGGGGTCAGGAATGCAGTACTTTGTTGGAGACTTTGATGGAAAAACCTTTACAAATGAAAATCCTTCCGAAGAAATTCTGTGGACCGATTATGGAGCTGATTTTTATGCAGCTGTAGACTGGAACGGAATTGAAGGCGAGAATGGTGAAAAATATTGGCTGGGCTGGATGAGTAACTGGCAGTATGCGAACCATACACCAACGACTACTTGGAGAGGCTCAGGGACACTCCCACGTAAAATGGAACTTACTCAGACAGATGAAGGTTCTCGTTTGAAGCAAACACCAATTTCTCTTAATAGCATACAGGATAATAGCAACGCAATCTCTTATCAGAATAAAAAAGCTTCAGAACTCAATAATCTTCTGACTGAATTTTCTGGAGATTCGTATGAGCTGATTGCTGAATTTGATATTTCAAATACGAATGCAAAAGAGTTTGGGTTTAAAATCCGTAAAGGAGAAGAAGAACATACAACGATAGGATATGAAGTCGATGATAAGACGCTGTTTGTGGATCGTACTCATTCCGGTACTTTCGATTATGGCAGCAATGTATTAGAGAAGCATAAAGGCCCTTTATCTATAGAAAATGAGACTGTGAAAATGCATATTTTTATCGATCGTTCATCTATAGAAGTATTTGGGAACAATGGGGAAACAGTGATTACTGATCAAATCTTCCCTGATCCGTCTAGTCAAGGATTAGAAGTTTATAGCAATACAGGTGACGTCACTTTAAAATCGTTGGATATATACCCGTTGAATAGTATTTGGAAAGAAAAAAGCGGGTTTCAGTCTAAGCTGACAAGCTGGAAACCGATCTCAGGGAATTGGGCAGATACGATGGATGGAAAACAAGGGCAAAGCAGCGGTGATTCTTTCATTCTTTCTGACGAGACGGGGAGTGACTTTAAGTATGAGGCCGACATCAAAATTCTCGATTCAGATTCACACCCGGATGATCCTAGTAAAGATTTAGTCGGAAACATAGTGGGGGCAGGTGCCTTGGTCTTTCGATCAGATTCGTCAGGTGAGAATTCGTATGGGGTCAATATTGATGCGAAACATAATCAGGTGAAACTTACTAAATTTACTAATGGCATCGGTACAGACTTAGCGGCCTACAACCACGGAAATATAAAAACTAATAAAAGCTATCGCTTAAAAGTGGACGTTTCAGGTGATCACATAAAAGCTTATTTAGATAACAACCTGGTGATTGATACAAGAGATCAGTCATATAAAGAAGGACACTTAGGTCTGAACGTATGGGATGCAACGGTTTTATTTAATAAAGTGAAATTCAAACCAAATAAAAAATCACAAGAATAAATAAAGAATATGGCAGAACCATCGAATTGAACTATCAAGTCTTCAATGGCAGCTCCTTGATTGAACAGTACCCCTAAAAATGGACAGTTTAATATAAGGTACTAGGCTGCTAATAGGTGACCTCGGTATTGTACCGGGGTCATTTTTTGTAAGGACCCCTGTTATCGACGATGATGTAATACTCCATATATTCTTCAATAGCTTGCTTGACTTCAAATACAGATGAACACGCCTTGAGGTCCCATCTCTCATGTGCCCAAAAAAGGACTCCATCGGGGGCATTATCCCAACAGTTACCGCGCGAGACATCGACTGATCTAAGCCTATTACTTACTCCTCGTAAATCCCTTTTCCTTAGCTGTTTAAAAAAGTTATGAGCTTATTCTTCACGAGAAATTTTATTACCTCATTCCGCTCAATTTCTTCCACCTTTTCTTCTATGCGCCCCCCCTTATTTCCTTTGAATGTCAGCGCCTCTTAACATGTTTCTAAACCTATTTGTTTAGTGATATTTGAGCTACATCTTAGGGCTAGATTAGGTCCCATCATGGTGGTTTGAGTGTTATGTGAATAAATAAGATCTTTCTGCTGTATCTAATGGCCGCTGGTTACCGAGAAAAGAATCCCCATTTAAATAACTTTTTAATTCTGCAAAGTCCGTTCGTGTGGAGAGGCAATATAAGGTGCTCGAACAAATAAATCTTTTGAAAGAAGTATGTCTGGACTATTGTCGTATAAATAAGCCGTTTTTAGCAGTCCTTCCATCCCGGAGACTATTTCTATGAATTCAACTGCTTCCTTAAATACAATTCTTCCTGTCAAATGAATGCGGTAGCGTGTTACTTTTGTTAGGTTGACGATACATGGTTAGATGGTATAGGTTAAACAATTATAGAACGATTATGGATACTCCCCATCCATAGCTTCCTAGAAAGGGGAATTCTGAAGTGAATAGCATTCAAAGCCGTTTGTTGCTCATGTTGGTCATCTTTATCCTTCTCCCCTATTTTTTATCTGTGCTGCTCATTTATGGCTACACTAAAAATAGTGTAGAAAAGCATGAACTTGCCAATAGCCAGGGGCAGATAGAAGATAGCTCAGAGGAATTGCAGCAATACCTTAATGAAATGTTGAGTCTCCCTTACCTATTGTATCGTGACGAGGATTTGTTCCGTATTTTTAAAAATGAAGTGGAAGATTCCAGTTATTTAGAAAAAAGTATTCAGAATTTTTACTTGATGCGTAAGGAAATCCGTCAAGTGCGTTTCTATATGGATAAAGGAAACGAGTCATTCACTGTTTATAACGCTATGGTAAGTGCTCGTAAATCAAAGCCTGATTTCTTAAAGCAACCTTATATTAAACAACTATACAAATCGAATGTCAAACATATCATTGAGCCGCCACATCCCATAGAGAATTATAATAATGCAGCAATGGTGCCACAATCTGATCAAACAAAAGTAATTACCCTTCATCATAAAATGACCAATGTATTTACGGAGGAATTTCTGGGGGTCATCTCTATGGATGTTGAACTGAATAAAATTGCTCAAATTGCCAATGACTTGATGGAAGAAAAAGAGGAGTCTGTGTACCTCTTAAATGAAAATGATCAAGTGATTTACAGTAGTGACACTGAGCTGATCGGCCACCCTGCTTCTACAAAGTTAAAAACACAGCTGCAACAAGAAGAGGGGGAGAACGAGGATATCCTCCTATCTAAAACATTATCAGCCCCATTAAATGAATGGAAAATAGTGAAAGTCACCCCTAGAGAAGTTCTGTTCCATGAGGTGCGACAAACCGCTTATAAAAGTATTGTGGTCGGTTTAGGAGTTGGAGTCTTAGGGTTTATAATGATCAGTGTGATTACCTATAAAATCACTCATCCGATAAGGCGACTTACCAAAAAGGTGCGTACCATTGACGGTGGTCATACCAAGGTGCCTTTTGATGACAGAAGAAATGATGAGATCGGTTATTTGGAAAAGCATATGAAAGATATGATGGACCGCATTAACCTCCACATTGACCGGGAATATAAGCTGGAAATTGAAAATAAGGAAAACCAGTTAAGAGCCTTAAAGTCACAAGTGAATCCGCATTTCCTATTCAATGCTCTTCAATCCATCGGTGCTGTGGCTTTAAGATCAAATGCTCCAAATGTGTATCAGCTGGTGATATCATTATCAAAGATGATGCGATATTCTATGCAAGCGAACGAATGGGTAAAAGTCAAAGAGGAGATAAACTATATAGAAAGCTACCTTTCCCTGCAAATGGAACGGTTCCGTCATGATATTCATTATTCCATTGAGATAAGTCCTAAGGTATTGGAAATGAAGATTCCCAGCGTAATTCTGCAGCCACTTGTTGAGAATTTCTTTAAGCACAGTTACGAAGAGGGGTTTACCGATGCCCATTTAAGAATTTCCGGGAAAATGAAACGCGAATTCCTTTATTTTATAGTAGAAGATGATGGAGCAAGCCTGTCAGACAATGAACTTCAAGCATTAAGAAAAAACATTTATACATCTTCTCACAAAGGGGCGTACGCAAAAGAACATATTGGTCTGAAAAATATCAAAGATCGGCTGGTTCTTAATTACGGAGAAAAAGCGGGGATGAAAGTGGATACGAATCAAGGACAGGGTTTTACAGTGGAGATTTTCATCCCTGTCGATAACAAGATTACTGAATAACTCTCCCCAGTGGGAATTCGTTTTATAGAAGGAGGAAAAAGGTGTGAAGGTGTTAATTGTTGACGATGAAGTGAATGTACTTGAAGTCATTCGATTTTTAGGTGAATGGGAAACTCACGGTGTAACGGAGATCTTAGAAGCTAGTCAAGGGGAAGAAGCAAAAACAATTATAGAAGAAGAAAATCCAGAAATCGTTTTTACGGATATTAAAATGCCTGGTATGAACGGAATGGAACTCATCCAATGGCTGAATTCTATCTCCTACCAAGGGAAAGTCATCTTAATAACGGGGTATAATGACTACTCTTTCATGCGCCAAGCCATTAAACACAATAGTTTTGATTATTTGTTGAAGCCTATCGAAGCAGACGCTTTCAATGAAACTTTGAAGGAGGCTGTCGAGACCTGGAAGAAGGAAGAGCAGGAACGTCAATCAGATGAACCGCTGGATGAGGACTACGTAAAATTAAGGTTGGACCAGATTGTCACGGCAGCTTGCATGGGAGAACCTTTCGACGTGAATGATCTCCTGCCCTCACTGCCAGCAACTGAGGTTTATGAAATGACATTGCTTTCTTTTTATCACATGCATCATGCTGAACCGTACATAAAATCATTGGCTGATAAACTCATAGAGCAAAAATTAGGAAATGCATTCTCGCTTCAAAACGACCGTAACCTTTGTCTTGTTTTAACTTTGGAGAATGAATGGGTCACGGTAGAAGAATGGATGAGCGAGAATTTTGATATCCCTGTTCGTCTTGTGACCAGCGAACACCCACAGCCCTTAAGGAAGCTATCAAGTTCGTTCCGGGATCTACAGGTAGCCTTGGACCATCATCAATACCGGTCTATTCATCGCCTAGAAGATTTGAATAACGCTCGCCGTATGAAGGACATCGTGTCCTATGTTGACACCTATTATATGGAAGAGTTGAGTTTGGAAAAATTATCAAATTTATTTTTCTTCAGTCGTGAGCATATCTCCCGTAAGTTCAAACAGGAGACCGGTCTACCTTTGTCAAAATACGTAACGAAACTTAGAATCCACCAGGCGAAATGCTGGTTAAGAGATACGGATGAAACGATTTATTGTATCTCCTTATTGCTGGGTTATCAGGATGAGAAGTACTTTTCCAAACTGTTCAAAAAAGTGACAGGTTTAACACCTTTCGAGTTTAGAAACAGGAACAAAATGAAATGGCAAGAAGAACATTCAGCTTATGTGTAAAAACTCTGAGGTGATGGAATGACAAAAAAGATTCTTCATATCGGTTTAATTGGTCTGCTTCTTTCTGCATGCCAGTCAAATTCTCCAGTAGAGGAAGTGACAAAAGAACCACAAAAAGTCACCCTGAAAATTCGGAACCCTAAAATCGAAATTGCCTCCCCTTTTGAACGGATGGTTCGTGTTTATGAAGAAGAGCATCCCGGTGTCGAAATCGAAGTTCATACAGTAGGAGGGGCACTAGATGATTTCTCTGACTTGAAAGCCCAGATGGCGGCTGGAGAGGGGCCGGACATCTTCACAAATCCAGGTTATGAAAGCGCCCGATTATGGAAGAATTATTTAGAGGATCTCTCTGATCAACCCTGGGTGAATGAAGCTTATGAAAATTCCCTGGAGCCTATAACGATTGATGGCAGCATTTACGGAATGCCAATGAACTTGGAAGGTTATGGTTTTATTTATAACAAAGACTTATTTGCTGAAGCCGGCATCGAATCCCTTCCTTCCACTTTATCTGAATTAAAAGCTGCGGCAGAGAAATTGCAAAGAGCTGGGATTACTCCATTTGCCACTGGATATTATGAAAAGTGGAAGCTGGGCGACCACTTGATAAATATTGCTTTTGCCCGGCAAGAAGATCCTGCTGCTTTTATAAAAGGGTTAAATAACGGAACAAAATCTATTGAAAACAATTCAAAGTTCAAGGACCTCATAAAGTTACTGGATGTCACAGTTAAGTACGGGGGGGAAGAACCTCTATCCACTGATTACACGATGGAGATCCATAAATTCGCATCAGGAAGAGCAGCGATGATTTTACAGGGTAATTGGATCCAACCAATGATTGATCAACGTTCTCCCCACATGAACATTGGCATTCTTCCGGTTCCAATTAATGATAAACAGGAGAAGAATCCATTAGTAGTGAATACTCCTAGTTATTGGGTGATCAATAAACAAACGACCCCGGAAAAGAAAAAAGAAGCTAAAAAATTTTTGAATTGGATGGTTCACTCGAAACAGGGACAGCGGTTTTTTACCGAAGAGCTAAAGTTCATCCCGGCTTTTAAGCACCTCGAGGTAAAAGAATCCGGCCCGTTGGCCAATGAAATCATGCGATTTTATGATGATGAGCGTACAGTATCCTCCAAGTGGATCAATTTCCCAACGGGTATGCGGGAAGAATTCGGATACACTACCCAACAGTATATAAAAAATGAATTAAGCAGGAAACAGTTGTTGCAAGCCTATCAGAAATCCTGGGAGCAAGCTCAGAGGAAGTGAGCATGCTCTCAGGATTTTTGGATTCTCTTCATCAATTCACGACTAAATTCATATCAATATCGTCCATATCCAATTTCCAAAAACTCTCTTATACTTTTAATTGTACTTAGGTCGGGCCCGACAAAAAACATTCTAGGGGGAAAAACATGAATCTGAAACGTCTTGCCAAACAAGCGACGGTATTGACACTCAGCACAGTCATTCTAGCAGGGGGAAGCGATCTCGCCCATGCGGAGCCAAAAGCTCCAGAAGATTATAAAGAGGACTATGGCACTTCTCATATCACTCGTGCTGATATGAAGGATATGATCAAACAGCATGGGGATGAGGATTACACTGTACCAAAATTCGATGCATCAACCATTCAAAACATCCCTTCCGCTACAAGGGTTAATGAAGAAGGAAAAGAAATTAAATTGGATGTGTGGGATACATGGCCTCTTCAAAACGCGGACGGAACTGTAGCGGAATATAAAGGATATCATATCCTTTTTGGTTTAGCTGGTAAACCTGGAAATCCTGAAGACACATTTATTTATTTGTTCTACAAAAAAGCGGATGAAACATCAATCGACGCTTGGAAAAATGCGGGACGTGTATTTGACGAAAATGATAAGTTCGAAGCAAACGATAAATACTTAAAAAATCAATCAGAAGAATGGTCTGGTTCTGCCACGTTCACTTCTGACGGAGAAATTCGCTTGTTTTATACAAACCGTACTGATTTTAACGTAGATAAAGAGCTTTACGGAAAACAAACATTGACAACTGCACAAGTAAATATCTCTGAACTAAAAGCGGGAACTCTTCAAGTGGACGGTGTCGAAGATCATAAATCAATCTTTGAAGGCGGCGACGGATCCGTTTATCAAAATGTACAGCAAGCTTTTGGAGGCGATGAGATAAACTGGAAGGAAAACCATACCTTCAGAGACCCTCACTATATTGAGGAAAATGGTCACAAATATCTTGTATTTGAAGCAAATACAGGAACAGACTATGGGTACTCTGGAGAGAAGTCTCTCTACAATCAGGCCTATTACGGCAACAGCAACCATTTCTTCCAGAACGAAAAAGAGCAGCTCTTGAATAGCCCTAAAAAAGAGTATGCTGAGCTAGCGAATGGTGCTGTCGGAATTATTGAAATCACTGACGATTATAAATTGAAAAAAGTCATGAAGCCTTTGGTTGCCTCTAATACAGTAACAGATGAAATTGAACGCCCGAACATTTTCAAACAAGATGGCAAATGGTATCTATTCACAAGTGCCCGCGGATCTAAGATGACGATTGATGGCATTGATAACGAAGATATCTACTTGCTTGGTTATGTATCAAACTCTCTAAACGGCACATTTAAGCCAATGAACAAAACAGGTATTGTTCTTCACCACGACCTTGATCCATATGATATCACTTGGAACTACGCGCACTACCTAATCCCTCAGGAAGGTACGGACGAAACCGTAGTTACTAGTTATATGACAAACAGAGGATACTTTGAAGATCATAAGTCCACATTTGCTCCAAGCTTTAAAGTAGAGCTGAATGGTAAGAAATCATCTGTTGTTGAAGATAGCATACTTGAGCAAGGTCAAATCAAACTGCATGATGAAGAGTAAAATTTCGATGAGAAGAAAATGCCGGGATCATTCGGCATTTTCTTTTTTTTATCATAAGCAAAAGATATGGAGGTAAGGAAATATGAATGTTTTTAAAAATCATCCGAGAATGTGGCTGGGAGCCTCCTTCCTCATCCTTCTTTTTTTAGCTCTTATACTTTACATGTGGCAACAGAATAATTCTAAGGTATCTCCAGGTCCTAATTCAGAAAAGGAGCCGTACTCATATCGGGCGAATTATCATTTCACAGCTCCCGACAATTGGAAAAATGACCCGCAAAGACCCATCTATTTTAATGGGAAGTATCACTACTATTACCTCTATAACAAAGATTATCCGGTAGGAAACGGAACGGAATGGCGCCATGCGACCTCTAAAGATCTGGTTCACTGGAACGACGAAGGTGTTGCTATCATGAAATACACAGATGAAAACGGCGATCCATGGTCCGGATCTGTGGTGGTGGATTATCAAAATACAGCCGGTTTTGGGAAAGACGCCATTGTGGCTGTAGTAACCCAGCCGTCCGCAAATGGTCAGCAAGAGCAATACCTCTGGTATAGCACCGATGATGGTCAATCGTTCTCCCGTTACAAGAACAAACCCATTATGACAAATCCTGGAACAGAAGCCTTTAGAGATCCTAAAATTATTTGGGAGGAGAAGTCAAAAAAATGGGTCATGTTAATGGCGGAGGGGTCAAAAATCGGTTTTTATAAATCTGAAAACCTGAAAGACTGGCATTACACAGGCGGGTTCCAGACTGAAAATATCGGACTGATCGAGTGTCCAGACCTATTTCAAATGCGCGCTGATGACGGCAGCATAAAGTGGGTAATGGGCGTTAGTGCAAACGGCCAGGCCAAAGGAAAACCAAACGCGTATGCGTATTGGGTCGGTCATTATAATGGTAAAACCTTTGTTCCCGATCATGAGGAGCCTGAGTGGCTTGATTACGGTTTTGATTGGTATGCGGGGGTAACCTTTGAAGACGGAAAAAGTGAAGATAAGCTCGATCACCGCTATGCATTAGCATGGATGAACAACTGGGGGTATGCGAATAACACTCCGACGTTAGAAGAAGGTTTTAATGGCCAGGACTCGATTGTCAGAAAAATAGAATTGAAGAGAGATGAACAAGGTAGTTATTTTCTTGCTTCCCAGCCAAATAAAGAAATCGATCAACTGATACAGTCTACTGATACCTATCCTAAGCTCAAGGTTGCTGGCTCAAAGACACTTGATATCAAGGGAGATGTCTATCAATTGGAAGCAGACATCCTCTGGTCAGAACTTAAAAATGTAGGGATCAGACTCAGGGAATCCAGCGACAAATCCCGTCATATCGATGTTGGGATTTTTCCAGAAGAAGGGTACTCCTATGTAAACCGCGGCTCTACAAATCATCCCGATGATACAAATCAGATGCTGGAAAGCCGAGCACCGGTGGATATTAATAAAAAGAGTGTTCATCTAAAAATACTAGTTGATAAGACAAGCGTTGAAGTATTTATCGACGATGGGAAAGTTGCTCACTCCAATCAAGTCTTTCCTCCCAAAGAGGACCAAGGAATTACTCTTTTCTCTGAAGGTGGAAAGGCAATTTTTGAAAATGTAGCAATTAAGCATATGGGTTCCATCCATGACTAACCTCTTAATAATGTTAGGAGGGTTTAGTCCCTCTTCTCTTCCCTCTTGTAGTCTCTATAATAGAAGTCTTCCAATGAAATAGGTGGTAGAGATAAAGACATTAAGTTAAACACAAAAAGGATTAGGAACCAACATCTTGCATCCTCAAAACCAAAGAATTAACGTTGAACATTCAGTAATGAAATTAACAGTACTTTAAATTCTTTTGGTTTAATAAGGGGGGAGTGTATGAAGCATCCCCCTTATTAGCTCCACAATCAATTAAACTATTAACTAGCAATGTTGGAAACTCCAATCCTCTGCTCATTAAGTATTACCTACTCTAACCAGGGACTGAATTAATTATAAGATCCACTGTATTAGGACTGAATTTTGACTGGATATTCTTCATTAATACTGATATCTTATTTCACCTCATACTAATACCGTAAAGTCGGAACACCGATTATATAGGGGGTTGTACATCTTTTCTTCTAGTATTTATTTAGTTCAGGGTATGGGGCGGCATGATGTGATAACCCCCTAACCCCTGTTATGATAGGGTTTTGGAACCTTACATATAAGTTTTGACTGGATTTTTCTATAAAAAGCTTAAACATCTAAAAGTCTCTCTTAAGATAATCAATCTTAAGGGAGGTTTTTTTATGGTTAGATCCCGACACACTTCGAATTGTTATGCCAAAAAAAAGATAGAATTTAATGAAAAAGCCTCCTGTAGAACGATTCACACCCTATTGGCATCTTCAATTCTAATAACTTATGGACTAAAAACTGCCCAATTAAGTAGTAAGTGGAAAATATAACCCTTGAAAATTCTCAAAATGCGTAAATAAAATTTAAAAATTCGCTTATTTGTGGTATTATGATGAAAAATGTTCTCGAATTGCGTACTTAAGGTTGTTGTTAAAAGAAAATAGGAGGAGATTGCAATGAGTAAAGCAAGGTTACCGTCTCTATTGGAAGTTTGTAGTGTGTTGGTGGCGTTTTTGGCTGTCGTTTTCTCTTTTACAGCTCTTTTTGAATTACCTATTCAACTAGCATTATTTGTAGGCTGGTTTATCGTCATTTTACTTGGTTTGAGGATAGGATTTACTTATGATTCATTGCAAGGTTCGATTATTAAAGGTATTTCGAATGGATTAGAAGCTGTCATCATTTTGATGGCTGTAGGTGCTCTGATCGGTACATGGATTGCAGGAGGAGTCGTTCCGACAATTATATATTATGGTTTGGACTTCATTCATCCGTCCATATTTTTGTTGGCTACTTTAGTTATATGCGCTTTAACTTCCCTTTCTACAGGAACTTCTTGGGGAACGGTTGGAACAGCTGGGATTGCAATGATGGGAATTGGAGAGGGCCTCGGCTTGCCACTTCCATTAGTAGCAGGTGCAGTCTTGTCTGGTGCTTATTTCGGGGATAAATTGTCACCGCTTTCAGACAGTACGGTACTTGCAGCATCAATGTCAAAAGTCAATGTCATATCCCACGTGAAATCGATGCTGTATTTGGATGTCCCGGCATTTGTAATTACAGCGATACTTTTCACCATAGCCGGATTCAATCATGGTAGCGGCAGTGTTGACTTAGACAGGATCAATTCAATTATGGGTGCATTGGATGATACGTTCAATATCAGTCCTCTCATGCTGGTGCCGACGTTAGTTGTAATAGGCTTGTTGGTATTAAAGAAGCCTTCCATCCCTACTATTTCATTTGGTGCGTTGGTGGGAGTCGTTTGGGCCGTCCTTTTTCAAGATACTAATTTCGTACCTGCACTTGAAACTGCTTACAATGGCTTCCGTTTGGAGTCGGGTTCCGAATTCATTGACAACTTGCTTAACAGGGGCGGAATCAGCGGAATGCTTGGTTCTATCGCAGTAATCATTCTTGGTTTGGGCATTGGCGGTATGTTAGAAAAGATCGGGGTATTAACGGTAATCATGAATACTTTCGTAGAAAAAATTAAAAACGCAGGAAGCTTATCTGTTTCGACGCTCTTTGCCGGCTTATTCACCAACATTTTTGGGTGTGCAATGTACGTCTCCTTAATCCTGACTCCTAAGCTTATGGAGAGAAGCTATGACAAGCTTCACATCGATCGAAGGGTTTTGTCGAGAAATACGGAAGTTGGCGGGACAATGACATCAGGTATGGTTCCGTGGTCTGATAACGGGATATTTATGGCGGGGATACTCGGTGTTTCTACATTATCTTATCTACCATTCATGTGGATGAGCTTTGTGTCGATCGCGCTTGTCATTATTTACGGATATACAGGTAAGTTTATTTGGTACACGAACTCTGAGGAGAAGGAAACGGATTCAGAAGAAGATGTGACACATTTGGCTAAATAACAACAGAAATACAGCATGCAAAGAAAGGGTGTTCCATAGATGAAAAAAATTCTTCTTATCGGTACGGGCGGCACGATTGCCTCGGTTGAGAGCGAGCGAGGTTTGACACCTGAACTTAGTCCTGAAGACATGATCCGAACTTTGGTGAGCCAATTCAACTGTGAAGTGGATTGTACGGTATCGTTGAACTTAGACAGTACAAACATTTATCCGAACCACTGGATTGAACTGGCAACAATCATTTACAACAACTACGAAGAATATGAAGGCTTTGTCATTACTCATGGTACAGATACTATGGCCTATACTGCGGCAGCATTGGATAATATGTTATTACATTTAAATAAGCCTGTTATTTTGACGGGTTCTCAAATTCCGATGTCACTAGTGAATTCTGATGGGGAAAGAAATCTGATTGATGCTGTGCATTATGCCTCTGATGGGATGGCTGGCGTATATATTGTATTTAACAAGCGAGTAATCAAAGGAACAAGAGCTGTGAAATTAAGGACAAAAAGTAAACATGCTTTTGAAAGCGTTAACTATCCATACGTCGCTTATGTAGATAATTCTTATATCACTTATCACACGAAGCCTGAAGAAATAAGTAGAGATCAAGGGATCGAATTAGAAACTAGAATGTGTACAGATGTTTTTGTACTTAAGCTGTATCCTGGGATAAATAAGGAGATCTTCCAGTTCATTTCTAATAACTACAAAGGCGTCATCATCGAATGTTTTGGGAGCGGAGGCATTCCTTTCTACGAAGTGGATTTAGCGGAAGAAATTGAAGCGCTGATAAAGTCAGGAGTAGTGGTTGTCCTTACTACTCAATGCTTAGAAGAAGGAATTGACATAGATTTATATGAAGTAGGGCGCAAGATAGACCGACACAAAGTAGTGATCTCAAACGATATGAACACAGAAGCTTTGTTATCGAAGTTAATGATTTATCTTGGGAAATACCACTCTATGAAAGAAGTGATTCACTACATCAACCTGGATATAGAAAGTGAAAGCAATGAATATCTATTTAATTGTGACGTATCGCTATAAGGTTCGATTACAACATTTCAGGAGGTTACATCATGTATAAAGTGAAAACTAGTCGAGTTGAAAAAGACTTCTTAGGTGAAAAAGAGATTCCTATAAATGCATATTATGGCATACAAACCTTAAGAGCATCTGAAAACTTCCCGATTACAGGCTATCGTATCCATGAATCTTTAATCACCTCCGTTTCCATGGTGAAAAAAGCAGCAGCAGAAGCGAATATTTCAACTGGGCGTCTTTCATCCCATCTGGGAAATGCTATTATAAAGGCATCTACTGAAATCATTCATGGAGAGCATCATGATCAATTCATCGTAGACCCGATACAAGGAGGTGCAGGAACTTCCATTAACATGAATGCGAATGAAGTAATATGTAATCGAGCTTTAGAGATATTGGGACAGGAAAAAGGTGATTACCCATATCTTAGTCCTAATACCCACGTGAACATGTCCCAGTCTACCAATGATACATTCCCGACGACCATTCATCTTGCCGTACTATCACAACTGGACCAGCTGCTAGTCTCTATGCGTAAAATGAAAGGTGTTTTTATGGAGAAAGCAGAAGAATTCGATCATGTGATTAAAGTAGGTCGAACACACCTTCAAGATGCCGTACCTATAAGATTAGGGCAAGAATTCGGAAGTTATGAAAGAATGATTGGTAGAGACATTGAGCGGATCAACAGCTCCTTTGAGAATTTATATGAAATCAACTTAGGTGCAACGGCAGTCGGGACAGGGTTGAATGCGGATCCTGATTATGTCAGCGGAGTAGTAAGTAATCTTAGAAAAATAAGTGGATATCCTTTGGTGTCTGCAGAAAATTTAGTCGATGCAACAGCTAACACAGATTTATATACTGAAATTTCGGGTCATCTGAAAACCTGTATGCTAAATATGTCCAAGGTGGCTAATGATCTTCGACTAATGGCTTCTGGGCCTCGGGCAGGTATGAATGAAATTGATCTTCCGGCTCGCCAGCCGGGTTCATCAATCATGCCTGGTAAAGTAAACCCGGTGATGGCAGAAGTCATCAACCAAATCGCTTTTCAAGTGGTTGGAAATGATCAAACCATCTGCCTTTCTTCTGAAGCAGGACAATTGCAATTAAATGTAATGGAGCCAGTCCTTATCTTTAATTTACTTGAATCCATTAAAGTCATGAAAAATGGTTTTGGAGTGTTTACAGATTATTGCGTTAAAGGTATTAAGGCAAATGAATCCGTGATGAAGAACAATGTAGAGAATAGTATAGGCGTAGTAACCGCCTTGAATCCTTATATTGGTTATGAGAAAGCGTCTGAAATCGCCAGAAAGGCGCTTTATACAGGGCAGACGATCAGGAATGTGTGTTTAAAAGAAGGTGTACTGACAGATACGGAATTAAATCGAATCTTAGATACACATAAAATGACTAGTCCTGGAGTGTTAAGTGTGCATTGATCTACGCTTTTCTTATCAGTCTTTTTGCTCGAACAAAAGCAATGAAATCAGTCAGTTCGTCTTTAGTCAAACGTTCATCGTCGATACGGATCTCCCATTTTTCATTCTGGTCGAAATGATCTAACTGAATCGTTTTATTATTTATGGGAGACTGGCTGTCCTCAATACGATTCAATAAGTAATCGATAGATGTATCCATAATATCGGCCAATTTAATAAGCGAGTCTAAAGAAGGTTGTCGGTAGCCCGATTCATAACCTGCATATGTACTTTTGGCAATCCCTAATTGATCTGCTGTTTCTTGAAGCGTCCACATTCTCTCTTTACGAAGCTTAGTGAGTCTAGTTAATTTCATTTGGTAATCCTCCCATTAACTAGTATAGCTTAATTATGGTTCTGACCAAAATTATTCCTATTTGTTATGGTAAACTAGATAAAATTCAGTTAGAGTTTTTGACTCTTCTTAATAAAAAGGTGTGGAGATAATGAAAAAAATTCTTCTATTGTCAACGGGCGGAACGATAGGTTGTATACAAACAGATGAGGGTCTGATACCGGGAATTCCCATCGAGGAGTTAGTTCGTTACTTGCCATTGAATGAAAACGAAGTGCATATAAGTACGGAAACAGTTTTGAATATAGACAGTTCAAATATGCAGCCGGAACACTGGGAAGAAATTGCAAAAGCTGTTTATAACAATTATCACCATTTTGATGGTTTTGTCATAACACATGGTACGGATACCTTATCCTATACCTCAGCTGCATTATCATATCTTTTGCCGAATTTACAGAAGCCGGTTGTTTTGACTGGCTCGATTCAGCCGATCGATGCTAAAAAAACGGACGGGGTCAAAAACTTAACAGATGCTGTTACGTATGCAACCAAAGGCGCTGCAGGTGTATTTGTGGTGTTTGGCGGCAGAGTGATCGAAGGTACAAGAGCAGTCAAGATGAGAACGGAAAGCTATGATGCTTTTGAGAGTATTAATTATCCATATATTGCTTATATTGAAGGGAATCACATACAACATAACATGGAGGTCACTGATAAGGCGGATGGGGAACTGAGGTTAGAAAGCGGGTTATGCACCGATGTTCATTTATTTAAATTGTATCCTGGTGTCAAACCAGAAATCCTGGATTCCATCAAAGATCAATTTAAAGGAGTGATCATCGAAACCTTCGGGAGCGGAGGCCTTCCTTTCTTGGGGCGAGACCTTTCTAAGACGGTCGAGAATTTAATCCAAGAAGGCAAAATTGTAGTTATAACTACGCAGTGTCTAGAGGAAGGTGCTGACTTATCTCTTTATAAGGTGGGACGGTTGATCGATCAAAGCAAAGTCATCCTTTCTAATGATATGAATACAGAAGCCCTATTACCGAAGCTGATGTGGGCAATGGGAAAAACCTTAAAACTCTCCGAAGTGAAAGAAATCGTAGAAAGTTCCAATACCCCATAGCTGTTTTTATGAGAAAGTCAAAGGAAATGAAAAGACCGGTCATAATTAAGTTGAAACACTGGTCATACAAGCATTTTCAATCCGTAAATTTTATGTATTTAAGATACTCAGAGTATGGGCTGCATGATGTGATAACGTCCAACCAGCTTTTAAAGCCTTACATGAGTATTATACAACTCGGCCCAATAATCCATTGAAGAAGATGCAATCTATGATTGCTTTGTGCAACAAGTTAATTCGTATTTTGTTCGCTATCGGTAAAAAGAAGTTTGAATTTAGTGAAGAAAGAATGTTAAGCGATATTCCTCATATGGCATTATCACAGGAAGCAGCATAGATTACGCTAGTTTATTTAGTTCTTTATTAAGACACTTGAAGCACGGATTAGTCAGGCAAATCAATAAAAATACGGACAATTATCCTGTCGGGCAGCATAGCTGACATCCACCTCATGGAAAGGTTGAACGAAGAATTTTGGAGCAGAGACTCTGTGAGACATGGGAGGGTTGACCTCCATGAGGTTTGTGGAGATCCACACATGTGCGATCATATTTTCGCTCATTACCCACTTTTTGGAAGGGAGTGGTTAAGTGGATAAGCCTTTTATTACTCTAAAACTCCAAAATTGTCCATTAATTCAACTTAATCCCATGATTCAAGCTATTATTAATAATGTACAACTATAAAAACTTAATAAAACTAGAAAAATCGAAAGATTATCCTTTCTTTATAGAGCGAGTTTACTGGAGTAAGTCTTATTTTATGGGAGTGATATTATCAAGCATTTATTTCTGTTTTTCCCTACTGGTTGCATTTTTCTTAATTTCTCCTTTTCTTATTGAACTCACGGTGTAGTTTATTTAGTTCAATAAGTTATAAAGATATTTCCCAACATTCAGGAGTTTGTAACCATCAAGAAAAGGAGCTCGAATCAGCTCCTATTTCTATATGTGAATGATGTGGTACTGTTTATTGTTATTGCTAATTTTTTATTTTAGTGTTTAAACGTTTCGTTCTATTTACCCGTCTATTGGAGTCTCGTGATAACAAGATGTGCTGATACAGGTCTGGTCCCTCCAGCCAGAGGAGTAATCGTTAGGGCAGTTGAATTGCCAGCTGGATTTCGTACAGTTAGTACTGAATCGACGGATGTCGTTTCTACAAGAGCCATCCCTACTATTTGAGAAGTACCTGTGGCTCTTCCCACCACGGTATAGGCTAGGTCAGCACCATTGAGAGTTAGAATCAATTGTCCAGCTTCGCTCACACTCACCTGAAACAAGACCTGATAAACACCAATTTCTGATAAATTAAATGAACTGGGACCTGTACGGGTAATACCGCCCGTTCCACTAGTAGGCCCATCTTGTGGAAAACTTACGTCTGTATTAGGAGCTACTGTTGCTGCATTATCAGGAGGCATCAATGCAAAAAAATCTGCAAAATCTAATACCCCTCCTGCTGGTCCCGCTGGTCCTGTTGGCCCTGGAACTCCTTGTGGTCCTGTTGCTCCTGCTGTCCCTGGGGGTCCAGGAATTCCTTGTGGCCCTGCGGGTCCCGTAGCTCCCGTAGGTCCTGTAGCTCCTGTAGCTCCTGTTGGCCCTGGAATTCCCTGTTCTCCCTGTGGTCCTGTTGGCCCTGGAACTCCTTGTGGTCCTGTCGCACCTGTTGGTCCAGCTGGACCAGGAATTCCTTGTGGTCCCTGTGGTCCTCCAGACCCACCTGGGGGTCCAGGAATTCCTTGTGGTCCTTGTGGTCCTGTTGCCCCTGTTGCTCCTGTTGATCCTGTTAATCCTTGTGGTCCAACTGCTCCTTCAGGTCCTTGTATTCCCCTAGCCCCCGTAGCTCCCGGTGATCCTGGAGTTCCTTGTGGTCCTGTTGGTCCCTGTGGTCCTGTTGGTCCAGGAATTCCTTGAGGTCCAGTTGCCCCTGTTGGTCCTGCTGGTCCTACTGGTCCTATTGGTCCTCCCGGAGTGCCAGGCGGCCCCTCTGGACCAGGCGGCCCCTCTGGACCAGGCGGCCCTTGTCGTCCCCGAATTGGGAGAAGGTGTTTACAATCACAACAACAATCACAACAATAATTACGATTTTTTTGTTTACATTGGTTGCACGAATTACCTTTAATTAATGACATAAGTCCACCCTTTTGGTTTTTAATAATATATGGGATTAAGTACTTAATGGTACGGGCAAATAGGAAATGATACGTATTTCTAACCATCAATCACAAAAAACACTTCTTAATTGAGAACAAATACAAGGAAAAAGAAAGGTTTTTGGGGGTGTTTTTTTATTACATTACTTGTTTTTATGATGTCTCATTAAATTCCGTTATATATAAAGGGGTGTTGGTTCATTTGGTTTCTTATAAACCCTTTAATACCAAGGATTTGAAAGATTTTCAAGTTGAAATTGACTGGATTTTTCAAAAAATAGAGTTAAAATTTTATAAGCCTCTCACAAGTTCATTGAACCCGTGGGAGGCTTTTCTTTTTAAAGCAGTAATAGAAAAAAGATCTTCTTTGTAGACTTTTAATCGATATTCTAGACAATAAATTCTCTTCCTTACCTATAAAGCTTTTCTAATTAGCTTGACGAAAAAATATCAAGTAGGTATAGTATAGATATTCATTGAGTAAGCGTTTACGTAAAGTGGAAGTAAGGTGTAATAATCATGAATCCAACAATCCAAGATGTAGCAAAAGCAGCGAATGTTTCGATTGCAACAGTATCCAGAGTCCTGAACAATCAACCCGGATTTTCTCAAAAAACAAAACAGCGGGTCTTGCAGGCGATTGAGGAGATTGGCTATCAGCCAAATGCGATTGCCAGAGGGCTTGTCAATCGAAATTCAGGAACAATTGGAGTGCTTTTCCCTAGTGTATCCGGTCTTCTATCATCAGAAGTCCTACATGGAATTGAAGCCCGGGCTAATGAGGAAGGTTACAGTGTGATTGTGTGTAATACAGCTGCAGATCACGAAAAGACCTTGAAATATATCCAGTTATTAAGTGAGAAGCGGGTGGATGGGCTTGTATTTGTGAGTGAAGAGGTCAATGAGGAATATTATAAGGCATTTCAGCGAATGGGCGTCCCAGTGGTGCTCGTATTGACGCAGTCTTACAAATATCCATTGCCTTATGTTAAGGTAGATGACTCTCATGCCGCTTATACGGCTACAAATTATCTTATTGAATCTGGTCATGAACGAATAGGAATGCTCTCAGGGAACCCGAATGATCTCCTGGCTGGAAGGTCGAGAATTGAAGGCTTTAAGCGGGCACTATTAGAGGCGGAACTTCCTTATTCTGAATCATTAGTTAAAAAACAAACTAGTTTCACCTATGAAGATGGAATCAACAGCCTACCTCGACTTTTAGAACGTCATCCTGAAATTACGGGTATTTTTGCTGCCAGTGATGAAATCGCCATAGGAGCAATAGCCGCTGCTTACAAACTAGGGATACGTATTCCAGAGGATGTATCAATCATTGGATATGACAACTTAAAACTATCGGAGATGTCCATTCCGCCACTTACAACGATTTCTCAGCCATTTCAGCGAATGGGAGAAAAAGCGATCGAAATGGTCCTTACTCTAAAAAATGATAAGCAAGCAGAGTCTAGCGTGATGCCCCATCATTTAGTAGAGCGAGAATCTGTGAAAAAAATAAAATAAATTTTTTTAAGGATTTACGTAAGCGTTTACGTTAAAAATTATGCGGAGGGTGAAAAACGGCAGAACAATGGTTGTAAATAAAGGGGGGATGTCCATAATCTCATACGTAAGCGTTTACTCTTTTTGCTAATGAAGAATTGCTAATTTGTACTTCTCACGTCCCATCTAACTAAGAGGAGGAAGAAAATGATTAGAAAAAGTATAACCCTTTTTGTCATGCTGAGCATCCTATTTTCTTTTTCAGCCACTATGGTTTGGGCTGATGGTTCATCTGCTTCTGTAGGCTCGCCAAATGGGAAAATCGATCTAACCTTCAACCTTAATGAAAACGGGGAACCCCAATACCAGCTCTCTCATGAGAAGGTGCAATTGGTTGAGCCTTCTTCATTGGGGTTTCAATTTAAAGGCCAAGATCCATTGAACAGTAATTTTGAGATTGTGGATACCGCGACCGAAACGTTTAATGAAAGCTGGGAGCCTGTGTGGGGAGAAAAGGATACCATCAAGAACCACTTCAATCAGTTAACCGTGTATCTCCAGGAAAAAGAGTTCCCACACAGAAAAATGAATCTCGTCTTCAGAGCTTATGACGATGGAATAGGCTTTCGCTATGTGCTGCCAAAACAAGAGAACTTAGATGAGAACCTGCAAATTACTTCAGAAGATACGGAATTTAAATTTTCCAGCAATAACACGTCCTGGTGGATTCCGAATGACTGGGACAGTTACGAATACAATTACAATCAAACACCATTAAGTGAGGTGGAGGAAGTCAGCACCCCATTTACAATGAAAACACCAGAGGGTATTCACATGACGGTTCATGAAGCGGAGCTCGTCGACTACTCAGGGATGGCTTTGCAGGCGGTAGAAGGGGAAAAGAATACATTCAAAAGTATTCTTGCTCCATGGCCGGACAGCAATGTGAAAGTGAAAAAGGATACCCTTCCTGTTGAAACTCCGTGGAGAACGATTGAAATCGGTGAAGATGCCGGGGATCTAGTGGAATCGGATATGATTTTGAACCTAAATGAACCTAGTAAAATCGAGGATACCTCATGGATCGAACCGATGAAATATGTGGGTGTTTGGTGGGAAATGATCAGTGGAAAATCAACCTGGGCATCCGGAGAAAAGCATGGAGCAACCACAGAAAATGCCAAACGCTATATCGACTTTGCGAATCAATACTTAGACACTGAAAATCAAAATATCGGTCTACTAGTGGAAGGATGGAATATCGGCTGGGATGGAAATTGGATAGAAAATGGAGATCAATTTAGTTTTACGAAACCATACCCTGACTACGACTTAGAAGAAGTAGTTCAATATTCCAAAGATCGTAACGTTTCCTATATTATGCATAATGAAACATCTGGAGATATCCTCAATTATGAGGAGCAAATGGATGAAGCATACCGTTTGTATCAACAGATGGGGATACATGCGATTAAGAGTGGGTACGTTGCTGACAACGGTATGCACAATCCAGAGGGCCAAAAGCACCATGGTCAATATATGGTCAACCACTATAATCAAGCAGTCAAGAAAGCAGCAGAACACCAAATCATGATTAATACACACGAACCGATCAAATCGACAGGTCTCGAACGTACTTATCCGAACTGGATGAGTCGTGAGGGTGTCATGGGAATGGAATATGCTGCGTTTGGAGATCAAAATAACCCGCCAGAACATGATACGATTTTGCCATTTACAAGAATGATGGCTGGGCCGATCGATTTTACACCAGGTATCTTTGATGTGGAAATTTCCCACGCAGATACCAGGGTCCATACGACTCGTGCCAAACAATTAGCTATGTATGTCACGATTTCTTCTGGTACTCAAATGGCTGCGGACTTACCTGAAAACTACAAAGATGAAGATGGACAGATTTTACCAGAATTTAAGTTCATCAAAGATGTACCTGTAACGTGGGACGATATTATGGTTCCAAATGCTGCAATTGGTGATTATGCTACGGTTGTCCGCCGCAGTGGCGATGAATTTTATATCGGTAGTATTACGGATGAACAGGCGAGAGACTTGGATGTCGACCTAGACTTTTTGGATAAAGGCAAGAAGTATGTTGCGGAGATTTATTCTGACGCCCATGATGCGGACTTGGAACAAAATCCTGAAGCTGTTTCTATTCAGAAAGTGATTGTCAGCCATAAAGATACACTAGTGGCTTCCATGGCCACAGGAGGCGGACAAGCTGTACGAATGTATCCTGCTTCTAAAGAGGAAAGGAAAGAGCTTCCTAAATATAAGGATCCTAAGCTGAAACTTTCCTATCAACATGTCCCAGAAGCTATCCAATCCAATGATAAATTCCAGATAACGGTAGAAGCGGAGAATAAAAGTGAAGTCGTGACAGGTAAAACGGTCCAATTGATGGTAGATGGTGAGCAAGTAGCTGAAGAAAAGATCAGAATTGCACCTCACAGTATCAAAGAAGTGACTCTCTCATACAATAAACTATTTAAACCAGGGAAATATAAAGTTCAAGTTGATGGACTGGGTGTCAATCAAGTGGAGGTCAACGAAAAAGAACCAACCTTTGAATATAGCAACCTTTCTGTAACAGCGGATGGGGATAGAATTATAGCTGAAGCCACAGTGACCAATTATGGCACAACTTCAGGAACAACAACTGTTCCGTTTACTGTGAATAGTGAGGAAGTAGAAACAAATGATGTAGAAGTCCCCGCTCAAGCAGGCGGAGGTACTCAGAAAGTGACCTTCACCTATGATACAAATGGGAAAGCAGACGCTTATACGGTTGCCATAGGGAACTTAGTACCTGAACCTATAGCCATGCCATTAATAAATCTTGCGGGAAGCTGGCTTTTCCAAAAAGGAGATAATGAAACTTGGAAGTCTCCAGAGTTCGATGACAGTAGCTGGCAAGAGGTTAACCTTCCAAGCAGTTGGGAAGATCATTCCAATTACTTCGAAGACGACACTTATGGATGGTATCGAAAAGCGATCCATATTCCAGAAGAATGGAAAGGCTATTCGTTAAAAGTGAAGCTTGGAAAAATAGATGATGTTGATCAAACGTTTGTGAATGGTCAAATGATCGGCGAGTCTGGCAGTTTCCCGACGGGAGAAGGAGAGCAAGGAATGATCTCTGCATGGGATTGGGAGCGTGAATATACGATCCCTGCAGAAGTGATTCGCTACGGTGAAGAAAATGTTCTAAGTATCCGCGTATTTGATGCTAAGAACGGGGGTGGATTATACGATGGACCTCTGACTCCGATTGAACTAATCAAGGAAGATGAAGATAATGAGAAATAACTACCTACAAACATATACCTAGAGAGATCGATGCCGAATAGAGGAGTATGTTCGTATTTGCGGCGAAGAATATTTCGCATATCTGTGAATCTATAGGTACCTAATCGAGTACCCTTGGTTATTCCTTATTAATTTGGGGAATTTTACTTGAAAATATAAAAAGAGGTTTTCCGTATGTTCTCTGAACTACTGGAAAACCTCTTTTTGGGCTTAGCAAACGTTATCCCCCTTGCTAATAGGCTAATGAGGCTATTTCTAAATAGTGCCGACTCTTTTAGCGATAAATTAATATGATATTTACATGTTCTCCGAATAAGAGAATGGATCTTTAAAGAAGCGAATTGATCTGATCTTTGGTCACATCAAAGTGGTTAGGTTCCTAGAATGATGAGCTGTAGCTGTAGGAATAAATATGAGAAGAGGTAGTGCCTGTATGACGATCATGTATTTTTCCAGGTCATTTATGACTGGAGTTTGACTGGACACCGTGCACAATCTATGATGTTTTATTTAATTAGAGGGTAGAATTTTTAAATAGAAGCGTTGATAATATAAGGTTTCTAAACTTTAATTATACTTATTTATACTAACAAAGGTATGGGCAACATGATGTGATAACTCCCTAACCCTCGGTATGATAAGGTTTTGACTGGATTTTTTTCAAAAAATCTAAAACAGCTGAAAGCCTCCCTTAAGATAATCAATCTTAAGGGAGGCTTTTTTATGAATTTTCTATTTTCCTTTTTTTTCATTACACTTTTTAGAACACTCTACAGGAAACATGTGCTTGGTGAATCTATCCGCTATGCCTACCCATTCCTGGTCTCAGCGAACGTTTTTTAGAAGCATTGGAAATGGCAGGAGAGTGGAGGCATCTAGATGCTATTACGTTAAATCAGATGCCCTTATTCCAAACCAAGGACAACTGGAAGATGAGCGAGTATTTTTTTATACCAAGGGAAGGAGCCGATCACTGATGCCTTTAGCCGTAAACTTATGAGCAAATTTACTCGGCGCTTCCTATTACAAAGCGATCGTAAAAAACGTTAGCGCTTAAAAAGAATTTATAAACCTCTTTAATCGTACAAAACGTAAAGAAGTTTTTATGGTGATTAAGTCTGACCCTTTCGTTGTATTTGTCTTATTGTTCTTCCGATCGAATTATAGTTGTTTCTAAACGGGCATTTAATCCATATTTCGAAAAGCAGTGCTTTTCCAAATTAGCAGAACTCCTAAGAGAAGCCCGGTACTGGCCGTATAGGTCAGTACTGTTTGAATAGGTAGATCAGAAGCTACAAGAAAGGAAATGAACCCGAACGCAATTGGTTCAAAACCACTTGCTGCAAGCGTAATGATGCTCATCACACGACCGAGCTTGTTTTTATCCGTTTTTTCCTGGACCATCGTCACTGTAGGAAGGTAAACGAACATTGCCGAAAATCCGGTAAGGGCTGCGAGCAGTACAAGAAAGAAAAGCGTTTCGACTTGGCTGAATACAAAGAAAAATAAAAAACATACAATCAAGGAAAAAAGCACCAGCCTGCCGCGTCGAAGTGTTACATTCCAAACAACGAGCACCACACTTGCGAGAAAGGTGCCGACAGCCAACCCACCTTCTAACAGGCTCAATTCGAAAGGACTGCCTCCTAGTGCACTGACAAGAAAAGGAAAGCTAATCATCATAGGACCAATCATGAATAAATTAATAATGACGATAGTGAGGGTTCCCGTCCTGTGCAGCGGAGAGTTTTTCACATAGTTTAGTCCCTCTTTTAAATCATCCAAAACAGTCCTTTCATTGATTCGTTTTTCCGTCACAGGATCTCTTACAAAAGAGGGAAAAACCAATATCGTGGAAACAGCAATCAAGATAGCTGAAACAGAAAAAGTAAGAGTGAAGTCTCCGATCGTGAGCAGAAAACCGGCAATCACTGGGCCGATAATAAACATTATTTCTGTAGAACCTTGAAACAAAGAGTTCGCCCGCTGGAGTTCCTGATCCTTCACAATAGTCGGTATCATCGAAGAAACTGCAGGGTAGAAGAAGGCATCGAGAAAGCCAAAAACGAGTGCAATGATGATTAATGAACTGATCTGTAAGGCGTCGATATTATAAAGTAGAATCATGGCAACCATTACAAATACCTGCAGCATATTTGTAATAAACATAATCAGTGATTTACGAATTTTATCTGCAAGGATTCCTCCATAAATTATCATAACGACACGTGGGATCGCTACGGACATCATAACAATACCAAGAAGAGCAGGCTGTCTGAGTACGTCTACCACGAACCAGGAAACAGACAAAAAGAACATCGAAAATCCCAGCATGACGCTTAGACCTGACATCCAGACAAGTAGAAAAGCTCTGTTTCGAAACAGTGGTGGTGGGTTTTCCATACATTTTTCCTCCCTGACGGCAACCCGGTAATGAGGCTTGGATATTTAATTAGATTGAAAAATTTCCATAGCTTTACGTTTACAGCAATCATATTTCGCCGTATTCTCTTATATCAATTACCACATAGCTTTTGTTTATAGAATGTCCTTAGTCGAATATTTTAGAAAATGGTAAACCCATATTGACAATTAAATGTTCAAACATTACCATTGATAATGATTATCAATTTCGATTTAGGGGGCAAGTTTTATGTCAAACCAAATAAATAAAAAACGATTTTTACTTATGTTTGCAATAATTCTTATTTTATCCATTACTTTACTAGGATGTTCAAGTAAAACTACAGAAAGTACTGAATCTACTAGTGAAAGTAGTAATATGATTACTTTTTCTTGGCCGAGGGATGTAGGTGAAATAAACCCCCATGTCTATAATCCTTCTCAAATGTTTGCTCAATCTATGATTTATGAACCTTTAGTTAGCTACCAAGATGGAGGAGAGCTAAAGCCTCATTTAGCGGAATCTTGGGAAATCTCTGAAGATGGAAAAGAATATGTATTCAACTTACGTCAAGGTGTGAAATTTTCTGATGGCTCAAGTTTTAATGCTGAGGTTGTGAAAAAGAACTTTGACACTATCTTAAAAAATAAAAAAACACATGGTTGGTTAAAATTTATTTCGTTAATTGATAGTACAGAGGTCGTAGATGAACATACATTTAAGTTTACATTAAAAGAACCATACTACCCTACAATTCAGGAGTTAGCTGTTGTTCGTCCAGTACGTTTCTTAGGAGAGGCAGGATTTCCTGAAAGTGGGGACACTTCAAAAGGTGTAGCAAAACCAATCGGAACAGGCCCATGGGTTTTGGATGAACATAAAGTAGATGAATTTACTATTTTCAAACGAAATGAAAATTACTGGGGTGAACTTCCAAAAGTAGAGAAAGTTAAAGTCAAAATCATTCCTGATGCTGAAACACGCGTTCTAGCCTTTGAAAAAGGTGAATTAGACCTTTTATATGGTGAAGGTGTTATTAATATTGATGCTTTTAACCAATTAAAATCCACAGCTTCCTATAAATCTGGTATTTCTGAACCAATAGCTACTAGAATGCTAGTTATGAATACAAATAATGAAAATCTCTCTGATATACGGTTGCGCGAAGCATTACATTATGGATTTAATAAACAAGCAATTGTTAAGGGCGTAACATCTGGGTTGGAAGAGAAGGCTGACTATACCTTACCACCTAATATGCCTTACACTTCAAATATTGATGTAACAACGGTTAATTATGATATTGAAAAAGCTAAACAATTATTAGATGAAGCAGGGTGGAAGTTACCAGAAGGGAAAGATATTCGTGAAAAAGACGGGAAACCACTTGAAATAGAGTTAATGTATAACTCTGCTGAATCCATTCAAAAAACGATGGCACAAGCATTACAATCCGAGTGGGCGAAAATAGGCGTTCAATTAAATCTTGATGGAGTTGAACTTACTACTCAAGTCGAAAGATTCGGTGAAAATGAGTTTGATATGAATTTCTATAGTAACTATGGGGCTCCATATGACCCACATACTTTCGTAAACATAGTTGCTACAGAAGGATTTGGGTTTAGAGAAGCTATTTCATCTTATCCAAATAAAGAGGAGTTACTGAACCAAATTGCTGAAGTTCAACAAACAACAAATGAGAAGGAACGTCAACAACTTTACTCATCCATTCTAGCTACACTACAAGAGCAAGGTGCAATTGTACCGATTTCTTATATTAAGCAAATAGCAATCTATCAAAAGGATGTTTCTAATTTTACATTCCCTACTAACCGGGATGAACATCCATTTACAGGTATTAGTATCGAGGAGTAAGCGACAGGAGTTTTTCTTATGGGCAATTTTATTTTGAAACGAATTATGACGATCGTTCCAATTTATCTTTTAGCTACTTTGATAACATTTGGAATGATTCACTTATCACCAGTGGATCCTGCTGAGGCATACTTAGCTGCAAAAAACATCCAACCAACAGATGAGCTATTGGCCCAAAAAAGACATGAGTTTGGCTTAGATAAGCCTCTTCTTGTACAATATATAAACTCTGTTATTCAGATATCCCAATTTGACTTTGGGGTATCTTATGTAACGAGTAAACCTGTATGGGAAGAGGTATCTTCTCGAATACCAGCAACCATTCAGTTAACTTTAGGGAGCCTCATCATAGCAATCCTAGTCAGTATCCCACTTGGTTTTTTAGCAGGTATAAAGAAAAACAGTGGAATCGACCATTTTAGTCGATTTCTCTCCTTTTTCGGGGCATCCATACCTTCCTTTTGGTTTGGATATTTGTTGATTTTTTTCTTTTCTGTAAAACTTGACATATTCCCAGTAGAAGGTATAGGAACTTGGAAACATCTAGTTTTACCCGCTATAACTTTGGCTTTACCTTTAATTGCTTTATATACCCGCCTATTACGTGCCAGCGTTCTTGAAAATTTAGAAGAGCCTTATGTGCTTTTCGCCCGAACAAGAGGAATTCATGAAAGAAAAATAATGGGAAAACATGTGTTTAGAATGGCCATATCTCCTATGGTTACTGGTCTCGGAATGAATTTAGGAAAGCTGATGACAGGTGCTATCATTGTAGAGGCAGTATTTTCATGGCCAGGATTTGGACGGTATTTTATCGAGGCTATTTTTAATCGTGATGTTCCTGTTATTCAATGCTATGTATTGTTAGCTGCAGGTTTATTTCTTATAAGCAACTTAATCGTTGACCTTATTCATATGTATATTGATCCGCGTATTTCAGGAAAAGGAAGGTAGTACCAATGATTGCAAGTTTTAGCGTATTAGTAAAAAGTCAAAAAGTGATTATACTATGTTCTCTAATCTTATGCACACTATTGTTTATCGCAATCTTTGCTCCGTGGCTTGCTCCTAATGACCCCACTTTAGTTAATTTTGCTCATAAACTTCAGGGCCCTTCCTTGAACTACCCATTAGGAACAGACCACTTAGGAAGATGTACGTTTTCACGTATTCTTTATGGCGCTCGCGTTTCGCTAGGATTTGCTACATTGATTTTCATTTCATCTTTAAGCATCGGTTTGATTATTGGCCTTATTGCGGGTTATAAAGGTGGTTGGGTGGATCAAGCGTTAATGAGATTTGCAGATGGTGTGATGGCATTCCCAGACCTTTTGCTAGTTCTTGGATTAGTTGGTATATGGGGAGCTGGCCTTACACAAGTCGTAATTGCATTAATTTTCGTACAATGGGTCTATTACTCAAGGGTCATTCGAGGTGTGGTTCTAAGTCTGAAAGAACAGAACTATATTACCGTAGCTAAAATAAGTGGATCTTCTCAATGGACAATTATGAAGAAACATATCATTCCTAATGTCCTTCCACCACTTGCAGTAATGGGAACATTAGAAATGGGTTGGGCTATCATGCATTTATCTTCCATGTCATTCTTAGGATTAGGTGTGCAACCCCCTACACCGGAGTGGGGAGCCATGATACACGAAGGGAAATCATATATCAGGACAAATCCATTATTAATGGTTTATCCTGGTCTAATGATTATGCTTGTAGTCGTTACCTTCAATTTATTAGGCGAGACACTATCAGAACGTTTTGGAATTAAACGTTGATAAAAAGAAGGGCTGATAAAATAATGGAAACAAAAGGGCAACATATTTTAAATGTGAGGGACTTACATGTGAAAGTAAAAACAAATAATGGTTTTGCCACACTTGTTCAAGACATTAATTTTGGAATTCAAAAAGGGAAGGTAATGGGTCTTGTTGGGGAAAGTGGTAGTGGTAAAACAGTCACAAGTATGTCTATATTACAGCTACTTGAACGGAAAGAAGCGGAAATTCAGGGTAGTATTACACTAAAAGGACGAGAATTAAATGGTTTAAAAAACAAAGAAATGCGAGAAATTCGCGGAAAAGATATTGCCTTTATCATGCAAAATCCGATGAATGCCTTTACTCCAATTTTTACGATTGGACATCAATTTGATGAAACGATTAGATCACATACCTCATTAAAGAAAAAGCAAGCAAAGGAGCTTGCGATTGATATGATGCAAAGTGTAAATTTGCCTGACCCTGATAAATTACTAAAAAGTTATCCTTTTGAATTGAGTGGAGGTATGCTTCAACGGGTGATGATTGCCATGGCTGCATGCTTACATCCCTCTGTTATTATTGCTGATGAGCCAACTACTGCACTAGATCTTCATAACCAATTATTAATACTTCGCTTATTAGACAAAATTCGCTCTGAATATGGGACATCTATTCTGCTCATTTCTCATGATCTAGGAGTGATTTCAGAAATGGCAGATGATGTAATCGTGATGAAAAAAGGAAGAATTGTTGAATCAGCAAATGTTTTTGATTTATTTGATAATCCAAAACATGAATATACAAAGAAACTGTTAAGAACAAGGCCTACCTTATACGGTGAACAACAACCTATTCCCCATCTTGCAGAGGTGGGAAACGAATGAGCTTATTACAAGTAAAAGAAGTAAGTTATAGCTACAATTCTAAGAAACTCTTTAAATGGAAGGATCAATCCGAAAAGGTACTTCATGATATTTCCTTTTCTATTGAAGAAGGAACATGCTTAGGTTTACTTGGTGCAAGTGGAGCTGGTAAAAGCACTTTAGGGAAAGTGATTCTTGGCATACAACCCCCACAGCAAGGAAAGGTTCTGTTTCAAGGATACGATATTTATAATGCAGATAAGATGACTCAACGAAAGGTATGTCGCGACCTACAAGTTGTTTTCCAAGATTCATATTCATCGGTTAATCCTCGAATGACAGCTGAACGTATTATAAGTGAGCCATTAGAGAATTATGAAAAACTCACCAAAAGAGAACAGAGAAGAAGGGTTATGGAGTTATTGGCACGAGTAGGATTAAGTGAAGATGATATAAAAAAATACCCACATCAATTTAGTGGTGGACAATTACAAAGGATTAATATCGCTAGAGCAATAGCACTTAAACCGAAGTTAATCGTCCTAGATGAATCAGTTAGTAGTTTAGATATGGTTACACAAAGTTTAATTTTAGATTTATTAAGCGAATTGAAAGTCGACTTCGGATTATCTTATCTTTTTATTACCCATGATATTAAAGCAGCCTTTTCCATTTCTGATAAGCTTGGTGTGCTTGAAAAAGGAGAACTTATTGATCGATATGATTCAAAGGATCAGTTTATGAAATCTCACCATCCTGCTATAAAACGAATGCGAGACTCTATTCTCGCTGAACATCCACGTTATCGTTCGCTTACCCCGAAGTCAAACAAGACATAGTACTGTAGGGTTAATCGTTTATTCAGCTAGAAATAAACCGGAGAATTAATGTCACAACATATTAAAATGCTGTGACATTTTTGTGGTTTAAAGGGGACAATTCAAGAATATTGGATCACGTTTTTTGTTCCGTTATAGGAAGCGATTGTTTAGTAACGTGTGCAATCCTTAGACCGAAAGAGAGCATGTCACTCTCTTCATTTAACTTCGTGTATAATATCAGTTTTACGAATAGTTGTTAGTAAACGAAACAAACGTTTGCTATAATAGAAGAAAACCAATTAATGGAGGTTATTCCATTGGATAATAAGATGCTAACGGAAATCGTGAATACGTTAAAAGATACGGTATCCCCTCATTTGATTTACTTGTTTGGATCTACAGCTAAAGGAACATCTCATGCAAAAAGTGATCTCGATGTCGCTTTCCTTTCACCTGTCACGTTGGATGAATATGAGGTATTTATGCTCGCTCAGCAGTTGGCCACAAAAGTGAATCGAGACGTTGACTTGGTTGATTTGAGAAGAGCATCGACAGTCTTTCAGGGGCAAATCGTGGCTACAGGTAAAATCATTTATTCTTCAGATGAGCAAACACGCATGAATTATGAAATGAAAGTTCTAAAGATGTACGCCAAATTAGGTGAAGAACGGAAACTGATCATCGATGACATTGAGGAAAGTGGGACGGTGTTTAATGAAGAATGACGTCATTTTAAACAAAATCAGTATTATTGAACGTTGTGTACGTAGGGTTAGAGAGGAATATGCTGATAATCCAGCTAATCTAAGCAACTTCACAAAACAGGATTCCATTATCCTTAACCTTCAAAGAGCTTGTGAAGCTAGTATCGACCTAGCGATGCATATCGTAGCCGAGAAGAAACTTGGGCTGCCTCAAAACAGCCGTGATGCCTTTACTTTTCTTGAAAATGAAGAGGTCATCTCCTCCCCTCTTAGTCAAAAGATGAAAGCGATGGTAGGATTTCGAAACATTGCCGTTCATGATTACCAGGAAGTCAATCTAGTCATTTTACAGAAGATCCTTGAGGATCATTTAATCGACTTTATGGAGTTTACGAAAACCACTTTATCATACTAGTTTAAGATAATTATATTATGGTAACAAAAACGTGTAAAAATTGTATTATACACGAAGTTATTTATTTTAAGGAGATAGCATGTATGGCCACTTCTAGACAACAATTGAATCATCAACGCAAATATGAAGCCCTCCTCCCTTCTCTTCCTGAGTATGTTCGTGATTATATACTCGCGTTAGAAGAAAACGAACGATCAGCTTCAACGATTCTGAACTATGTGATTGATATTAAGAGCTTTTTGGTATGGCTTCAGTCTCAGGGGTTTGCTGATGAAGGTCCTATTAAAAACATTTCACATGAGGTACTGGCTACGCTTCCTTTAGATGCAGCACGTGCTTACTTTAACCAGGTATCGAATGAGGAAATTCATATCTCTCGTTTCGAATCAAAAAAGAGAGAAAAAACCTCGGTTAATCGGAAGAAGTCTGCTTTACGCTCCCTTTTTAAGTATTTAACTACTCAAACGGAAACAGTTGATGGCGAACCTCTCTTCCATCGCAATGTGATGCAAAAAATAGCGGTTATAAAACCTAAAGAAACGCTAAACGAACGCAGTCGAAAACTGGCCGATAGCATATTTCAAGAAGATGATGATGTCGCTTTTTTAGACTACCTTCTAAATGACTACGAGCATTCCCTGAGTGAAAGGCAACGCTCCTACTTTTTAAGGGATAAAGAGCGTGATTTTGCGATTCTATCTCTCTTTTTAGGAAGTGGGATTCGATTAAACGAGCTTGCAGACATTCGAGTGAGAGATCTTCATATCAAAAACAGCAGCATTTCTGTTATACGTAAAGGAAATAAAATGGACAGTGTTCACGTTATTCCAGAGGTTTTTGATGACATCGCTAACTACTTGGCCATTCGATGTGAACGATATGGTGGAACGGATGCAGAACATGAGTACTTATTTCTCTCTAAATATAAGAAACAAGCGACTCCTCTTTCTGTTCGTACGATTCAGGACTTGGTGAGAAAGTACACCAAATCTTATAGAAAAGAGATGTCTCCCCATAAACTTCGGCATACGTATGCCACAAACTTAATGGGTGAGAGCAAGGACTTATCGCTTGTGATGGAACAGCTGGGTCACTCCTCGACCTCGACTTCTGTTTTATATGTTCACTCTACCCAGGAAAAAGCGAAACGTGCAGCAGAGGCGTTGGGTGCTAAGAGGAATAGAGCCCGATCTAATAAGGATTAGACTTGACCTTATGATTTGAATACGAAGATTAAAAAAATGAAAAAGAGATCCCAAGGGTCTCTTTTTTACTCTATAAAGCTTGTTTAATTTTACTCGCCACACGTTGCATCTGCTTTTCATCGAAAATCTCATCGAATTCAAGTTTCTTAGTCCCATACTGGATCTTTAGCCCCTTTTCGAGCATGCCGTCTTTAAACCAATTTACGTCTTTGATGGTTTGGTAACGAAACTTTTGCTGAGTACGGAAGTCATTTGATATGAACCAGACTCGTTTATTGGTCACAATCAAGTATCCTTTTAGTTCCTTCGTTTTTGACATATCGAATTCACATTTCAAGAAACAGAAGCCGTATTCCCCAGGTTCATAGACTGTTGCCACAAGGTTGGTGAAGAAGCTCTTATTCCTTTTTATCTCATTGTATTCGTATTTGGTATAATCATTTTTATTTAAGTTCATCACCTTTGCAATTAGACCAAGAACTTCCTGGTGTTCCTGTTCTTTTTTTCGTTCTTTTTGTTGTTGTGCCACAGCAGCTCGCTGCTGTGCCTTTTCCTTTTTCCTCGCTTTTTGAGCTTCTTTTGAGCCTCTATAATCCATTACTTTCATGGTAATTGTTTCGGAATCCTGTTTTCGACTCAGTACCCTGACAAAAACATCTTCTACTTTATAACAAACCGTTCTGTATACACCCATTAAAGATCTCCCCTAAGCCACCATTTTTTTCGCTACATAAAACCGTCTGCCGAGCCATGCTAGAATGATGGCGCCAATTCCAACAGAATTTCGTGTCGTTTCTTTTTGCTTAATCTCATCATATTCTGTAGCGCCTATCTCGTAATGGTGAGTAAACACTTCTTCTGATGCAACGTATTCTTCAGGAATAGCCAACGCTTCGCCACTTAGTCCTGATTGGTATGCAGTTTCCTGAATATCAAGGACTTCTGTGAGTGATTCAAACCCTTCTTTGTACCACTGATTGTACTTTTCTGCTTTGAAACCGGGGGTTTTGTATTTCAACATTGTAAAGGCATCATTAAAGCCTTTTTCAATATAAGAATCTTTCAATTCTTTTTGTCCTTTTCCAAATCCTGTTTCGTAAGCCTTACGATAATTCTCCTCCTCTACAGAGGGTGGATTGGCTTTATCGTTTTTTCCATCCTCATAGCCCTGTTTCGCATACTTTTCTTCTCTTTCCTGGGTTACTTCTTCGATTGCGCGATCGTATCCAGATTCAAATGACGCTTTTAAAGCAGAATGATTATTATAGGCTGCTGGGATAGTCAGTTTACTTTCCTTTAAGCCTCCTTCATAGCCAGCTTTCTCGGCAGCTTCTTTTTCAGCATTTAGCTTACTTTGACCTTCTTTATATCCCTGTTCATAACCATTGCGGTAGTTAGCAGAATCCTCGTTAGATGTAGCATTCTCTTCTTTATTGGCATAACCATCTTCTAGTCCTTTTGGATAGCCTGCTTCTTCTCCAGATACTTGTTCATTTTGAGCGATTTGAGCTGGGCTACCGTTGATTTTTGTAGTGTCATAGCCACTTGGCGCTTCACATGGTATCCCATCATCCACTACGTTCCCCCAACCATCTAGCCGTTCTGGATCATAATCTTTTGTGTACCCTTTTGCATTCCAATAAGAAATCATCTCATCATAGCTGGCGAAATCGGTACAATCTTTATCATTGGACTGAGATGATGAAGTACTAGATGTTGAAGTTGATTCAGAAGAACTACCGGATGAATCACTTCCTCCATTGTGAGAATGGTACCCCGTACAGAGCCCTTTTGCTTTTGACGTGTCTGAGCACTTGTGTCCGCCACTGGCATCTGTTCCTCCAGAATGTGCACTTGCGCTATTTTGAATCGCAAAAACTAGAAAAATAGTAAATAAAATAATTAGACTCCTCATATAATACCCCATTTTTATAAGTTCTTCGTTTAGATTGTTATGTTTTTATAGCAAATAATAGAAGGAATTAACAAATATTGAAAAAGGCCTCTTACCTTGTAAGAAGCCATAGGAAGCATTTTTTTGATAAATAGTCCTTTCAAACTGGAATTATACTATCCCTTTTCCAGTTACTATCTGGTTTCTTCATTCGATCGAACTTAAAAACGAATTGTCTATTCTATAGGCCGAATTGACTCAACCATATCAATGGGTATGTGATGAACAACATGGAGATGATTAATTACTCGAATTTGATGAGAAGAGAAATCCAGGTAGTGAATGCTCCCATGGATTGAAATGATTTTTTCTTTAAGTTTGTATGTAATAACCACTTCTGTTGAGAACTCCATCGCTGTATAAATCTCGGCAAGCGTATCTGGTTGAAACATACGACTTTCATTCATACTGATATCTATCCCCGTCCTCTTTTCTTCTGTATCACCATCATATACGAATGTATGTTTGGTCATGAATGTTAAATATAAACAGCCTTTAATTAGGAAGAGATTGTGAAAATGTGAATTTAAAGTAACGGGCAGTTTACTTCAATTTTTATATAGATGCTGACTGTTTTAGTTTACAAATAGGATGGAAAAATTCGAATTAGTAAAAATTTAAATGTAATGTTGACATTACATTTAAATTTTTATATTATTGGTTTATGTAATGTGCACATTACATTTCAGGGAGGATGTAATTCATGAAACATGGTGTACGAAATTCAGTCAAAGAATTTAGAAAGGAGAAGCGTATCACACAGGACAAATTAGCTGAAAGTATTTCCGTTACAAGACAAACGATTATAGCGATTGAAAAACAACGATATGAACCATCTATTGGTACTGCACTTAAATTAGCAACTGTTTTAGAATGTCCGCTTGAAAAATTATTTTGGATTGAGGGAGAAGAATAAAATGAATTTATCGTATCGAACCAATTTTATTATGCGTATGGTGATTCCACTGTTTTTGTTTATTAGTTATTTCTTCATCTCACACTCTAAATTAACATTAATCATTGCTATTTTAGCAACAATTCAATTGATTACACTTGGTCTAGATATTCATAGAAAAGGCAATTGGAATAAGGTTAATCTTCAGCATGACCAACGTACACGAGAAAATGCCTTATTTGCAGGAAATCTTATTTATTGGTTAACTATTCTCGTTTTACTTATTGGCACGTTGCTAATTCAAAACTCTATAATTACTATCACATATCCGAAGTTGATTGGATACCTGATATTAATTAGTTTGATTTTAAGATGGATGATACGAGATTACTTAAATAATCAAGAAGAAACGGAGGATTAAAAATGAAAAAAGTATTCGGAAGAATTTGGCGTTTACAAGAATAGTTATCAAAAAAGTTTTCGGCGGACTTTTATTCTTTCGATTATTATTGTAATGGTACGGAAACCAGCTAATATCTTGACGGGAGATTAGCTGGTTTTATCACCGTTCAAAATGATGAAAACTATGAAACTCTCAACTTAATAGGTATTCGCTGATCCATATCGAGAAAAAAACAAATTGGAAAACATAGAAGTGTTGTTCTCTCATCAAAAAGAGGTCACATGTTTATTAGATATCGTTCCTCTTTTTGATAAACTCGACCGTGGGCACCATCGTGCAATTTACGCTACCTTTGGCAAGAGAAAGGAACTAACCTGATTGGAAAACGTAGCTACGCTTTTGGCGCGTCACTTTAATCAATGGGGGCTTTCCCATGTATTCGGCTTACCAGGAAAACCAGTTGTTCCCTTAATAATGGCACTTGAGCAGCAAGGCGTGCACTTTGTGTTAAACCGACATGAATCTGGTGCAGGGTTTACGGCATCAGGCTATTCTCTCTTAAAAGAAGGACTGGGCGTAGCGATTGCGACATCCGGTCCTGGTGGTACCAATCTTTTAACAGCTGCAGCACAGGCAAAAGCATATCATGCACCCACGTTGTTTCTGACTGGACAGCCTTCTGGTCGGGAACTAGGAAAGCCTATTGGGCAGGATTCTTCTCTGTTTGGAACAGATCTTGTCAAAATGTTTGAACCCGTCACACTGTTTAGCGCGCGAGTTGACCGAACAGATCAGCTTGAGATGATGCTTCGCCATGCACTTGACCGAGCCAAAACAGGTCGCAAGGGTCCTGTCCATCTTTCCATCCCCATGGATGTGCTACGAGATGAATGTGCTTCGTTCACCATCCCACTCCCTTCTTCCCGATCATTGGTCGTTTCAAGCGAATTAGAGAATGTCTTCGAAAGGTTGCAAGAAGCAAAATCCCCTTTGTTGTTTCTTGGGAAAGGTGTGCACCTTTCGAAAGCCTATGAGCATGTTCAGTGGCTTGCCGAACACTGGCAAATTCCAGTTGTGTGACAACACAATCTTGAAAAGTTTTATCGGATGACAGAAGAGAAACAGTCGAACCCATGCCTACTATTAGGACGAAAAAAACTCCCACAAGAGAAGGAAACGATTGCTTCCTCAGTAACTGGAGAACCAGGGGGCCTTTCTGCAAAAATCGCCATTCATGCGATCAGGTCATCACTCCCATCCGAGACCATTTTCTTTGGTGACGATGGAAGCCATTCCTTTTATGCCATTAAACACCTCGATATTTTTCAAGCCGGAACTTTCTTTTTTGATGATGTATTTGGCTCAATGGGGCATGCCATCGGGTATGCGATAGGTGCAAAACTCCGTCAGCCAGAGCGTCCTATTATTTGTTTAACCGGCGATGGATGTTTTTACATGCATGGAACTGAAGTGGCGACAGCTGTTGATCTAAACCTTCCTCTTCTTTTCATTGTCTTTAACAACAATCAATTAGATATGGTTGATAAAGGCATGAAACAGTGGTTTGGCTCTTCTGTAGGTGCTTCGTATTCAGTCGGTCTAGAGGTTGCTCGATTTTCAAGGGCTTTAGGTTCTCGCGCTTATCGCTGCGAAACTGCCATGGAAATAAAAGAGGCGATTCATGAAGCCCTTTTTGTGGAAGGAGGTCCAACTGTAGTAGAAGTTATGGTCGACCCAAATGAGATCCCTCCTACATTAAATCGGGTTTAACTGAGAGAAGATGCAATACGTGCTACTATCGGCGAATCTGCTGAGCTTCTATTGGAATACACCTGTCGTATTGTTGCATATACAAAATAAGATTTTAAAAAATTTACATAATCCTTTTTGGGGAATTTGTTTTGATATATATTATAAGAGCATATAGCTAAATTAGGGAGAAGCCCATGGAAGGATTAATTTATATTTTCTTATTTGCAATTTTGTTGCCTAGACTAACTGCTTTTTTCGCAGCCTGGCCCTTCGGGTTCTTAAGGGAATTATGCATCAATAATGTCAGGAAGATTTATTGATAACACAAAGCTCATAAGGCTTATGTGTTTTTGGGGAAAGGAGGGAATAATCATAAAATCAAACAGAAGAACCGCTATCTTCCTTGGTCTACTGTTAATATTCAGTTTTATATTTGGAATACTTAGTTCTGTTCCAGCGTTAGAACAACCAGATTATCTTGAAAAATTGCCTGAAATCGAAATGCAAGTTTTGGTCGCAATATTTTTTCAAGCTGCAATGGCCGTAGTATATGTAATTATAACCGTATTATTGTATCCGATAATTAAAAAATACAACAAAGGTTTAGCGGTGGGATATTTCGGTTTCAGGATAATTGGAGCTGGATTTCTTTTTGCCAGTATAGGCTCTCTTCTTCTTTTATTATGGTTGAGTCAGAATTTTGTAGCTGCTAACCAAGCTAACTCAGCATATTTTGAAATAATAGCTGAATTGCTTAGACAAGGCAGAGATATTCTGAATCATATAGGAATGATATTGCCATGGAGTATTGGCGGATTGATACTCTATTTTTGCCTATATAAAATTAAACTTATCCCAAGATGGTTATCAATATGGGGTATTATTGGTTCTTCATTTACTCTAGTGGCTACGTTAATATTGATGTTGAATATCATAACATTAATGAATCCAGTCTACTTTATCTTAAATGCACCACTAGCTTTTTGCGAGCTGTTTTTTGCAATTTTTCTGATAGTCAGAGGGTTCAATCCTACTGATATAAAACCTAATGAATACGGAGATAGATTATGAAGTATTAGTTCTTGGGCAAGAGATGGCTTGAACTGTACCTCATAAAATGAGTTTAATAAAAACCACCTAGACAGCTAAAAGGTGACCACGGTATTGAACTAGGGTCATCTTTTTTAATGACCATTGATAACGCTCATTATTGTGATGATTCATGTATTCCCGAATGGCTTGCTTCACCTCAAATACGTAGAAACACGATTTAAAATCAATCTCATCCTTCATGTGTCCGAATAAAGATTCCATAGAGGTCTTGTCCCAACATTGCTCACGTATCTTGAAGACTTAGAATCGAGGTGATTTATCATAAATTAAAATATGGCGAGCGTAATGATCACGACTAACCTAGAATTTACAGAATGGAACCTAATAAAGCTCCCCCCTTATCCGGAGACTCAAAATCGAGATATCTAAAAGGGGATTATCTCGTCCGTAGACCCTTTAGTGCAAGAATGAATCCTTTCTGGCATTTTCAATCGAATAAATATATGAACCGAGGGTAACACTATACATAAAACTAATGTGGGGTATTAATTACATGAAACAGATTATTCTCTGGTCACTCTTGATATTGCCTTGGGCGTCTTTGTTTTTTTTGAAAACGGAGACTGTACGCAGGTACATGCCGGTCGCTCTATTTATGACCGTTATTCATACCTTAGCATATCAAGCGGCTCACCATTACGGATGGTGGAAAGAAGCAGGTTCCAGTCTGTTCGGGTGGGATAAAGTCGTCCCGGTTCCTTGGGTGTATGGAGCATATTTAGTTATAGTTATCTGGATATTTCGCTTTACTTTCGGGAAATTTTGGATGTATTTGACTGTCAATATACTTTTGGACGGGTTATTTATGTACATCATTTACCCGGTATGGCAACGGATTGGGCTTGTTTCGAGTGAATCGACTTTGCCCACAATAGCTATTGTTGCTATGATGGTCGGTTTTGCATTTATTATCTATCTATATCAACTGTGGCAGGACGAAGTGTTCAAACAGCCTTAAGTATGTTGCTTAATCGTTTCTTTTACGTAAGTAAGAAGATTACTGTATGGTGAGTTCCCTTTCAAAAATTGCAATACAACATCCAAAGGTAATATAACCATATCCCTCTTTTTAGTATAAAGAACACTCTGTGTGTTGTTATTACTAAACGCTCCATCAAGATTGGACGAATAATTACGGACAGAATCAGACTCATACAAGTAAAAGTCTTGATTAATACTATTTTTAATAACTTCACCAATATACGCACCTATACGATTAAAACAAAAGATTTTATTAGGTCAATAAATGCTAAATTGTCAAAAATCTCCCATAATAATATAATGCTTGTTATGATAATCTATGACTCAAGGAGCTTCCCCGAACTCCTTCCCCCTGAAATAAAATAAAATGATCCAAACCCCCACACTTTAAAGTGTGGGGGTTTGCGGTTTGTACATTCTATTAGGATCAATAAGTCTGACCTATTTCTGGATGAATATCTTTGCACTGAGTGAGAAATTGATATTCTCGCAAAATACATTATACAAGAAGTTGAAATAAAGAGAGTGACATGCTCACTTTGGGTCTAAGGATTGAACACACTACTAAACAATCGCTCCCTAAACCTGAAGACTCGATATCAAGATAATACACTTATCAATTTTCACGGAACTTTGGCTCTATATTCTTTGGGAGAACAGTTTACCCTCTTCCGAAAATTTTTATAAAAGCTTGAATGAGACCCATAGCCAACTTGGTATGCAATTTCAGTGCTAGATAATGATGTTGAAGACAACAACTCCTTTGCCTTCTCAATTCTGATTTTTTCTAAATACATATGTGGAGTACAGCCGATCTTTGATTTGAATATTCGATTTAAATGAAAAGGGCTTACTCCTACTTGGTGAGCCAAATCCTTAAGATGAATCGTTTGAGTGTAATCCATATTAATAATAGTCACTACTTGTTCAGCAATATCTGTTTGAGGATCATAGTTCTCTGATAAAAGGTCTGGTCTGCATCTTTTACAAGGTCTGAAACCATTATCGAAAGCATCTTCAATGACTATAAAGAAAACCGTATTATTGTATTTTGGGGTTCTAGATTTACAGGAAGGTCGACAAAAAATGCCGGTCGTTTTTACAGCGTAAAAAAACCGAGAGTCGTAGGTAGCATCACAAGTAATTATTGCCTTCCACATAGTTAGGAGGGAGAGTTCATTTTTTATCTCCATGTAGAGATCACCTTCTTTCGTGAATCAAGATATTCTTTCGAAAAATCATATAGAGGGAATAGAATCCGATAACTAATAAAGGAACTACAATGTATAATCTAAAAAAAGGAAGAACAAGTATACAAAGAATTAGCGCTACTATAGAACAAAACCAAGACAGAGATCTTTTCTCAAGCAATTTTATGCCTGCAGCCATTGAAAAAATATATACGAGAATTCCCAAAGAAGTAGGGATGAACAATATATCTTTGAAGGTCATAGAGAAAGATAAGGTAGTGAAAACGCCCATGATAGCAAATAAAATGACAAAAACAATCATTCGACGAGGTATCCCCGATGGAACATGTACTTCAGATAGTTTTTTGGGAAAAGCACCGTTTCTCCCCAGTGAATATCCAAGCTGAGCAAGACTAGCTACAAAAGCATTGGACGTCCCTATACAAATAATAAAAGCTAAAATAGCCGTTAATACTTGTGCTCCTATTCCTAATTCATTTCCAATAATAACTCCAATGGGGGATAAATTACTTTCCATATTCCCATACGTTGCTGTACCAATCGTAACAAAACTTAAAGCTAAAAATAAAACCCCTATAATAACTGCGCTAATAATGGTACTCCTAACAATGTCTTTATGAGGTCTCTTAAATTTAGTAGCAAGATTACATATAGCTTCCCAACCAAAAAATGCCCAATAGATAACAGTTATCGCTGTACCGATAGAAGGCCATCCTTTCGAAACAAAAGGAGAAAAATGAATCATCTGCACTTTTGGTAATGATAGGAAGACAGTGATCACTAATAAGCTCAATAAACATGAGCTGATAATTAAAGCAACTTTCCCACTGACTTCTATACCTAAGTAATTCGTAATTCCAGCAACCAATAAGATAGAGACGGCAATAAAAACACTCTGGAATTGGGACAATTCAAAAGCATTACTTACATAAAAAGCCCCCGTTAAAGCAACAATTGACTGACCAAATGCAGCCGTGACAAAATAGAACCACCCTGTAATATTCCCTAGGTGATCACCAAACGACTTCCTAACAAAGGTGGGGGCACCGCCTGCATCGGGAAATTCCCGGGCTAAACAGGCAAATGAATAGGCCAGGGGAAAGCTCATGATAATAACAATCAACCAAGACAATAGTGAGGCAGGTCCGGCTATCGAGGCGGTGACTCCTGATAAAAAAAGCACTCCTGACCCGAGAATTGCTGCAACATATAATGCGATGGCTTGAAATAACCCAATCGTTTTCTTTTCCATAAAACCACCAACTTTTACTATGATCGTATCAAGTTAGTAATCTCAAATTCATTTCTTATATTGCTTTTTAATTTCGTTAAGTTAAACTACCCAGAAAAGGCGACTATTCTTATTGAATAATCGCCCCCTTATCTTGAATACTTGAATTCAAGATAACATCAACCATTCTTTAATTGTTTAAAGCATGTTTTGAATGATTTTCCCTCAAGTTACTTCTTGTAATTTCATCAATTAGTAAAAAAATCACAGTACATATAGTTGGTGAAATGAAAACACTAGGGTGTAGGTAGTCAAATAAACTAATGCCTAATATCTCTGTTGTTTTATATATATGTCTCATCCTCGACTCTTGAAGATCAACAAAGCACTATTATGTATGGCCAAGTTAAGAGTCACTCACCTAATTTCTAAGAAGGATCAGGTTGTAATCCTGTCATGGCACCAAAAAACTGAGATGCCGTAGTAAAACATACAAAGGCACAAAGTTCGCTTATTTCTTCATCACCAAATGAATTATGTAACACATTAAATACAGTCAAGGGTATATTGCCTCTATAGAACAAAAAAGCTTCTGCAAATCCTACTGCAACTGACGTTTTTTCATCAAATAAATGGGGTTCCGGATGTCCTTTCGCTTTGCAATATTCACACCCATTCTCTTGTGCTAAAGTTCTTCTAACTTGCTCTTTTAACTGAGAGGATAAGGAACCCTCGGCTTCTAAGACCCCTCCCAAGTCATTCCATTCTTTCATTACTTGTTGATTATGTCCTAGTAATTGTTGAAACGAACTGCTTCCATTTTCAGAAAAAGTTATTCTTGGCATTGCTCTCCCTCCTCGTCATGATTATAGAAAAGATTAACACGTAGTTACATGTTATATTTAAAGCATTAGACCAATTTAATTTGCATTTCAACAAAAAATAGAAGGGATACTTTACATATGCATTTAGATACTAAGGATAAACAAATCTTGAATCAACTCAATCAAAACAGTCGGTTATCCATGAGGGAATTAGGAAGAATTGTAGGTATGTCTTCTCCTGCTGTAACAGAAAGAATAAAACAAATGGAATCATTCGGAGTAATTAAAGGGTACCATTTAAAAATTGATTATGAAAAAGCAGGCTATCCAGTCAGTTGTATAATAGAGACCACCGTTAAAAATGGACAGTACGAGTTGTTTAAGAAAAGGGTTGAGAAACTGAATAATGTGGAATATTGTCATCGAATTGCAGGTCAAGCTTGTTATATGATGAAATTACACTTTGAGAGATTAGCTGATATAGAAATTTTTATAAATAATCTTTCAGATTTAGCACAAACCGTAACCCATGTCATATTTTCAAGTGTTGAAACAAACCAAAAGCTTTAAAGTATCTCAATTAATAAGAATCCTCAAAAAAAAGGGTGCATGTCTATTTGACATTGCGCCTAATAAGTTAAGGTTTTTTCTAAAATATCTAATATATTCTTATTGAAGAAATGCTCCTCGATTGTTTAAGTACTTTTTTTCAAAAGTTATTTCATATCCAAAAATTCGTCGCATATCTTCCACATTTTTTACTTGATCAGATGTTACAACGGTAAGCCCTTTTTTAAGGCCAAAATTCCCCAGCCATGAATTGATAACTCCGTAACGTGTACATGTAGGTTTCGCATCGAACCCCAACCAAAATTATCAAATTCGTGAGTGTAGTCTTCTTTAGTTACGGTTTCCAAATATTGAAACAGTTTTTCCCTAGTTTGCTGAATCCAGTTCTACTGTTGAACCAATACATTCATTGTGTTACACACTCCCAATCATTCTTATTCTTGATTTGCCCCATTATAGTTGAACAAATACATTTGTTACACCGCTGGTTTACTAACGCTGTCTATTTTCAATTCATTGGACCGCAGAGCTTTGGACCATAAAAATACAGAATGTACAATTAGGATGGAGATAAGTAAGTAATTATAAATTGAAGAACCATTAGTTTGTGCCGTCATAATAAAAAGTTGTTTAAATCGTGAAAAGTAATGGCAATAATAATCGATTGGTTGTTCACCACTAACAGGGAAAGAACCATCCCTATAAAGAAAGCATATGTAATTTGCAACAATGTGTCTTCAATAGATTGTCCACCAAGAAGTTGTAGGGAATGAGTTAAAGCAAAGAGGAAACTTGATGTAATAACTGCAACCTTGAAACCCTTAGAAATCAGAATATTAATCATAAATCCTCGGAAAACCATTTCCTCAATGAATGCAACAACAAGGATTTGCGTTCCTAATACCAGCAGTAACTCTGATACGGATGAGACACTTATTCCGTCATTACCAATTAATAAAAGAGTTAAAACTACCACTAACGGAGATCAGTGAAGGATACTCTTCTTATCCAATTGAAGGGCTACCCTTAGAAAAGAAGTTCCTCCATTTTTTAGTTCTTATGAGGTAAAAACATAATCCTAACGCCAATGGTAAAAGACCGAAATATTGCATTAATGTATTAGAAGGATTGCCCAATACAAAAATAAAGAAAGGCGGCTACCCCTTATTAGATAATCGCCCCCGTTTGCTTAACAAAGTTTCCTCAATATTTATTTGATTTGCTCCGCCAACTCTAAAATAATCCCTTCTGGCCCACGAACGTAGCATAATTTATAAGCGTTTTCGTAGTTTTGTATCTCACCAAAAAGTTCCGCGCCTTTCTTTTTCAATTTGGCAACAACGCCTTCAATATCTTCAACAGCAAATGCAATATGCCGGATACCCAAGGTATTTGCAAAAGATTGCTGAATACCTTTTTCATCTGACGGCGTATGGAATTTGACCAATTCCAAAGTTGCCTGGCCGTCTGGCATCCCTAACATTACAACCGTCTCTCTAACATCAGTAAGCCCAATTATCCGTTCCACCCACTCTCCTTTCACTTCTGTTTCCCCTAGCACTTCAAGTCCAAGGTCAAGAAAAAAGGCTTTAGCAGCAGGAAGATCATTTACGATTACACCCACATGATCTATTCTATGGACCTTCATACCTCATACCTCCTATGTTCCTAAGTTTATCAAATACGTCTCCTAAAAATTTCTTCTCGATTGCTTAAGAGCTTTTCCTCTTTATTCCACAAACTGGACCACAGCATAAGTAAAGGAGGCAAGTCACCTTGTTACGCATTTGCCCCCGTTTAATAATCTATCTAATTAACCACTAAGCTTCCCAACATTATTTAGACCAACGCTTTCATGAGTACTATATAACTTCAGTTTATTTCTCACTAAATGCAATCTGTACCCCTATAACTCCCAATATTGACCCTTTTATAACGTTTATTCTTTTCGCAATAAAAGAGTTGAGTTCTAATAAATAGCGTATTTTATCCGATAAAATACTAATCCCAACAAAAATAACCAATGCCTGAACCATTGTAATCATTCCCAAAATAAATACTTGTCCTGTGACATTCCCTATTGATTCATCTACAAATTGAGGTAACAATGCTAAAAATAAAAGGGAAACCTTAGGATTTAAAATATTCATCAGAACCCCTTTTTTGTACAATGACTTATAGTTGAACAACCTTTTATTATTAGTGCCCTTGAGATCCATATCTTTTTCTCTAAATGATTGAATAGCTAAAAATAACAAATAAATAGCTCCAGCGTATTTTACAATAGAAAATGCAAGTGCAGATTGATAGATAAGTGCAGATATCCCCAAAGTAGCCGCACTTATATGTACGATTAGACCAGTACAAAGTCCGATTGCAGTTGCAATCCCTGCCTTTTTATTTTGAGAAATACTTTGAGCAATAACAAATAAAATATCTGGACCTGGCATTAAAGTAAGGAATACTACAACACCTAAATAAGATAAAACCATTGCTATATCCATTTACACACCTCTTAACAGACAAATTCATGATAATCTGAACTACATCATGCTATATTCTATATTAAATGTCATATCTTTTGGAAAGCTTTTCTTTGTGCGCTTGGAACACTTCTTCTAAGGGAATGTCATATTTATTCGCAATAATGACAGATCTTGCTGATGGATTTATTGTTTTTTATTCTCCTTAATTAAAAAACCTTATAACACATGTACGAAGTAAAACGATTTTGGTTTCAAAACGTTAATTATCTCGAAATCGAGTCTTCCACATCGCACCCTTTAGTTGAACAAGAACAGCCTATTTGCTATGAAGAAATGCTGTTCTTCTTATGTTGTATAAAACAGACAATAGTACAAATTTATTTTAAATAATGTTTTTTAAAGTCTGGGTGAATAGAGAATTTATGGCGTAAATTCACGAGGTTTTCCCCAAAACTTTCCTCTAAAAGTTCTCTATGTTTCTCCATAATTTCCATGAGATACAAATCATGAATCATGACTTCTGTAATTGGCATTACTAAACCTACATGCCTTGTCCATGCTGCACGGCTATCTTTCCCCAGCGAGACAATACCTGCTACTACTTCTGAATCATCTGCACTAATAACAATCCATCGTCCACCATACTCTTCTGTAATTTCATGACCCATATAATGAAGGTAAACATTAGCAAAATCAGAGGCGATTTCCCCATAAGCAATAATTGTTATGTTGACCCTTCTTTTTGCTGCCTGTCTTAGTTCAGACTCCAATTCTTCGAATTCCTCTTTCCAAAGCTCTAAGAGAATTCTTTTTTTTGCAGATAATATACAATCTTTTACCTTATCGAGTATTTCATTGCGTCCCGTGATATTCCAGATATTTTCACGGTCATTTGCAGAACGTTCGAACTCCGCTAATGATTTTTCTGCCAGTTCAAAATTCTCTTCTGCTTCCCTTCGGCGGTTTTTAATTAGCTCCTTTGCAGGAACAGGAGTATACTGCGGCGTGTTTCCAGGACTAACCAGAATATCTCCTCGTATGGCAAGACTATCTAGAACTTCATATATTCTTGAACGTGGTACACCAGAATTTTTCGCTACTGCATATCCAGTTAATGGAGATTCATCCAATAAGGTAAGATACGCTTTCGCTTCATATTCGGTAAAATTTAGATTCTTTAATGTTTCAAAAATGATTTCCTTCATAAACCCTCCAACAAAATATTAGTCGCTACCTTAGTAACTAATATTTTATCAAAATCTGTTGTTTATTTCCAAATGTTTCTGATATACTCATATAAGTAGTTACTTTGGTAGTCACTATTAGAGAAGGAAGGGAGAAACAACATGGATAGCTTACTAACATACATTTCAATTGCTGCAATGATGGTTGTTATACCAGGAGCAGATACTATGCTCCTGGTGAAAAACACGCTCAGCTATGGTCCAAAAGCTGGACGTTATACGGTTCTCGGAATGGCAACGGGACTTTCTTTTTGGACGCTTGTTGCTATTCTTGGATTATCTGTTGTCATTGCAAAGTCTGTAATTCTTTTTAGTACAATAAAATATTTGGGAGCTGCTTACTTAATTTATTTAGGTATAAAAAGTTTTTTTGCTAAAAGTGTGTTTTCTTTAGAGGAAATTCAAGCACAAGCGAATGCACCTACCAATTCTTCAAGTCGGCATAATAAAGAGTCCTTTATGCAAGCATTACTTAGTAATGTTCTTAATCCAAAGACTGTTTTGGTTTATATAACTGTCATGCCTCAATTTATTGATTTGAACGGAAATGTAAATCAGCAATTGATTGTGTTAGCATCAATCCTTACTTTCCTTGCTGTATTGTGGTTTCTAACCCTTGTTTATGTAATTGATTACGCAAAAAAATGGTTGAATAACTCCAAATTTCAGAAAGTATTCCAAAAATCAACTGGCTTAATTTTAGTAAGTTTTGGCGTTAAAACAGGGATTTAAGTTTTATTTATTAACACTTCTAATTCAACTTTCTCCGTTCAGACAACTGAACGGTTTTTCTTTTTTGTCCTCATTTGCTTCAAACATGCAACTAACATCATTGTTCAACTAACCTGCTCCGTTAGCACAATAAGCGATAGCCCTTTTTTGCCATGAAACTAACTGCTTTAGCAATAGACTCTTCTGATACAGCAATAAAGTCATCGACGTAATCTTTTGCTAAATCATAGCTAAGCTTTCCAATCCCTCCAACAAGAGCATCACATATTGATTCCTCACCTGGATATTCTTCATAAAAGGTATTGTCCTCATAAGATTTTATCATGGCAGGACATGCTTCTGTTTGCACTCCTATGACTCTAATTCCTGGTTTTTTAGATTTAGCTGCTACAGCTATTCCTGTAATTAACCCTCCTCCTCCTATAGGCACTACGATGGTATCAATGTCTTTATTTTGTTGTAGAATTTCAATGTTGTTAACAGCATTTATAACGGGGATTAGTATCGATATGTGGCTTTTTTTATTAAAAAATTTGCTCACACCTGAACTATGGTACAGCAAAGTTGTTTACTTTGGAATCGGCTTAATTGTTATAGGATTAGGTACTGCAATATATCTACACACAAATTTTGCACCGATCCCGGTTGACCGATTAACGTTAATCATACAAGAATTAACTAGAACAAATATATTTTTTTCGAGATCATTCATTTACCTTATATTCTTAATAATGGCTGTGATTTTTAGAGGACCAATTGGTGTTGGAACTTTATTAATCGTTTGTTTAAGTGGTCTAATACTTAACTACTTTATGTCATTTACTAAAAAGGTATTGGGCCAAGTATGAATAAACCCTAGTATATCGGCAAACTTTGAGAGGTAAAAAGCATTCAATATAGATTGCTTTTTTCTAGGTTATCTCGAAACTGAATCTTCAACAATCCTGCCATTACCCTACTTCTACCCTCTTTAACATTTCTAGCCCTATGGTTTTACTATGTATATTTTTAAATATCCTTAACAAGCTATATATAGGGGTGGTTATAAAAGGAGGATCTTCTTTGGATTTACATTTCATATGGAAATCTATTGTTATTGTCGTTGGTGGAGTCTTTATTTTGCGGTTAGCTGGACGAAAGTCAATTTCACAGCTTACGGTTGCCCAGACTGTCATGATGATAGCTGTTGGTTCATTAATTATTCAACCTGTAAGCGAGAGGAACATTTGGATTACTATGGTAATTACATTTTTAATGGTCCTTACCCTTCTGTTTATTGAGTATATCGTTTTGAAATATGATGCTCTAGAAACTTTAATTTATGGAAAATCTCTTATGGTTGTCGAAAATGGACAGATTAATGAAAGCAATTTAAAAAAATTACGTTTAACGGTTGATATGCTTGAAGTGCGATTAAGACAACAAAACATTCAAAACATCAGTGACTTACAATGGGCAACCATCGAATCGAATGGTCAGTTAGGATATATGTTAAAACCTAATCTCCAATACTCTACTAAAAAAGATATTCAAATGCTGATGACGATGATTCAAAACAACTCTCCTGCCCCCATTGAAACAACAGAAGATCAACCAGATGAATCACATAACCTTTTTGAGGAAGTTAAAAATAAAAAACATCTAAAAAAACCTCCCGAAGGCTTAAGATGAGGAATGCAAAATGGATAGAAAACTAAAATATAAAACCTTTTTCACGGTTCTTAGTCGATGGGTATTTTTCGGCAGCCTGATTGGTATAGTTGTGGGTTCGTTCACTGCTTTCCTATTAGAAACTAACGATTTTTTAGGAGAGGTAAGAGAAGAAAGCGGATGGCTCATCTTCTTTCTTCCTTTAGGAGGAATTGTTCTCGGGTACATATATATGAACTTTGGAAAGGTGTTTTTAAATAACACACTGCATGACACAGCTGAATTAAATAACTTAGTAATTGAAGGAGTTCATGGAAAGAAAAAAGTTCTGTTGAGAATAGGCCCCATCGTCTATTTGGGAACCTTTATAACCATCTTATTTGGGGGGTCAACTGGAAGAGAAGGTGCAGCTATCCAAATGGGCGGCAGCGTAGCTCAAGCAGTTAACATGTTCTTCAGGAAAAATAAGTCAGACACTAAAATCCTCCTGATGAGTGGGATAAGCGCTGGGTTTGGCGCGGCCTTTGGAGCACCCATAACAGGTGCCGTTTTCGGAATGGAAATGGCTGCTTTAGGAAAGATGAAATTTGAAGCGCTCGTTCCGTGCCTTGTAGCTAGTTTTATCGGCCATTATATAACAACATCGGCTTTGGGAGTTGAACACGTAGAATTCATAATTCAAACTCTACCTGAGACGTCTCTTGTTACATTTGCAAAAGTTATATTAGCAGCTGTTATTTTCAGCCTATTAAGTATTTCATACTGCCAATTAAGACACGGAATACAAAATTTATCTAAAAAAATTTTCAAGAAAAACCATATGAAAAGAGCCTTTGTTGGAGGAGTGATCATTGTAGTATTAACTTTAATAGCAGGTTCACAAGACTACAACGGTCGAGGTTTAGAGATGCTTGAACAATCTTTTAAAGAAGATGTACCTCCCTTTGCCTTCCTTGCAAAGCTACTATTTACAGCGATTACGCTCGGCACTGGCTTTGTAGGTGGAGAAGTCATACCTCTATTTTTTATGGGGGCAACATTAGGCAACACTTTACATGACTTCATGGATTTACCCATCTCATTTCTTGCTGCCCTAGGAATGATAGCTGCTTTCAGTGCTGGTACGAATACTCCTATAGCAGCTTTCCTATTGGCCATGGAGATGTTTGACGGAAAAGGAGCAGAGTACTTTTTTGTTGCTTGTCTAGTGAGTTTTATATTTTCAGGCCACCATGGATTATGGCCTTCTCAAAAAATATATCAACCTAAAAGCAGTTTATATAATATCGCCAACGGAGATACCATTGAACAAGTTGAAAAAAAGAAAAAATCCAGGGATTAGTAAGCGAATGGTTACTTATTCTAATAAACCTACTTTTGATTAATTCTCCTACACACTTTAGTTTATCTTTATTTGCAATTTATCTCGAATTCAAGTCTTCAACAATCCGGCGCGATTGCATAATACCAATTATTTCAAATCAGCATTACTTTCACAAGTGATTGTTCTAAGGTTAGTACTAATATATCCAGAGAGAATCCGAAATAAATAAGACTAAATATGATGAATTTAATGATCTATAAAATAAGGATTATACACAAAGTTAATATGGCGGCTGAAGACTATGTCCTCCTTCTACAAATTGTTCATCTAAAATTGGAATGTGAAAATCATATCATTCTAATTTACGTTTTCATATTAAAAAACTAGCCTCTCGTTCCGATACACTATTTAGCACTCACACCTCTTTACTAGAGTGAAAATTAGAAAAGACTCGAAGTTTTAAGATTATTGTCAATTCAACAAAAAACACCGATTCTTTTATATTTTATAAATGGAAGCAGTGTTTCTTCGTTTTTAATTATTATTTCCGCAAAATCTTCTCCATCGCTTTTCCCTTTGCTAACTCATCGATCAGCTTATCCAAATAGCGAATTTCCTGCATAGTTGGTTCTTCGATGTCTTCCACTCTGACACCGCAAACCACACCTTTGATCAAAGTCCGTGAAGGATTCAGTTGGGGAGCTTCCGCAAAGAAGGCCTCAAAGTTTGTCTGCTTTTCCAGTTGGGATTCTAACTCTTCCTGGCTATACCCTGTTAACCAACGGATGATTTCATCGACTTCTGTTTTCGTACGTCCTTTTTTCTCCGCCTTCGTAACATAATGGGGATAGACACTTGAGACACTCATTGTATAGATCTTATGTTTGGTCATGATACATCCTCCCTTTCATGTATTTTTGATTAATTGTTCTCCAATTATATCATTCAAAAGTTATTTTGATTTCTCATGGATAGCTGTATGATAATATTGATCCAGATAAATAAGTAAAGGGCGTATCCCTATCATGGACACTACCCTTAATAGCGCTTCTATCACTATCATCATCAAACTCCAAAATTGTTTATCTGTGTTGATCGATTAGAATCGGGTTACCATCAGGGTCTTCAATCGTAAGACTTGCTGGCCCTTCGCTCGTTTCATCTGCTTCAGACAGGATTTTAATTCCGTGTTCTTTTAGCTGCTTTTGGAGTTCGCGAACATCTGTAAACGAATCAATATCTTCGGCATTTTGATTCCATCCAGGATTGAAGGTCAGGATGTTTTCCTCGAACATTCCTTGAAAAAGCCCAATAACACAGCTTTCATTTTTCATAATGAGCCAATTTTGAGTAGCATCTCCTCCAAGGGGCTGAAATCCTAGCTTTTCATAAAACGCTTTAGATTTGGTGATGTCTTTCACACTTAAACTTACAGAAAATGCACCAAGTTTCAAATAATTCCCTCCTAAAGTATTGCTATTGGAAGTACACCTTACAAGGATACAACAATCTCCAATTGTATCTGAGTAAGCCTCCTGTCCATTCGTCGAACAGGAGGCTTTTTATGGTGATAAAGAAGGGTGTGGGCTATTACCTCGACTGATCCTCTGGGACATTCACTTGAAAAGTAACGCCGAACTTGTCTTTTACGATCCCGTATAAGGGGCTCCAATCCGTTTTTTGAAGGGGCATGACAACTTGCCCACCGTCTTTAAGGGCAGCAAAGATTTCTCTCGCTCTTCCCTCTTCTTTAGGATGGAGGGCAATCTGAATCGTATCGCCTGGCTGATAAGGCATGCCTGCGAATGTATCTGAGAACATGAGATCTGCTTCGCCGACTTTTAAGTGAGCATGCATAACGCGATCCTTCATGTCATCTGTCAACGGCTGATTTGGGTCCGCCGGCATATCTCCGAACGTCATGATATCCATCACTTTTCCTCCCAGTGTTTTCTCGTAAAAATTGACCGCCTCTCTCGTGTTACCGTCAAAAATCAAATAGGGGTTCAAACTAATAGACATCATTTAACAGCTCCCTTTAAACAATTTGGACAACCATATATATTATATACCAATATAAGTAAGAGACAAATAGTCCCACCTTTAGGCAGGAGTTTATCTCTTGCTCCAGAAATGCCCCTTTTTCTGGAAAACTTGAAATTGAGATACCTTCAATGAAATTAAGGACACATTTTATTTTCTTGTGAAAAGCGCCCCTAAATAATGAACCAGACCAATCATCCCTCCTATAATTTCTAGGTTCTCCAATACAGACACCACTTTTCCGTAACAAGATGTTCCTTCCATTTTCTATGTAAAAGGCGATTCCTAATACAGAAATCACCCCTATTTAACCGAACATTGACTAGTTCTTTTCATTTGTACAATATTCTATCAGAGCTTATGATTTAGTTCGTAATCCTCCTGGATGGTATTAATGATATTGTATGAATCTTCTGCGGTTTCTTTGTTAGATCTCCTATTCCAATTGTAAGTAATTAAAGATTTCCATAAAGCCCATCCTCGCGCCCTGTTCCATGTTTCTTCGTCCGTATTTAATATATCTTTAAAAACCTTTCTACTTTCGTCTTTAAAAAAGGTCCATGCCATGGCATAATCACAAGAAGGATCACCTACTCCTAATATCCCAAAGTCTATAACGGCAGAGAGCTTTCCATCTTTAGTGAGAATATTACCTGGAGCCATATCACCATGAATCCAAACAGGATGACCGAAAAATTTAGAGCTCAACGAAAGTTCCCAGGTTTCATCTAGTAATGAGGTGTTTAATGTATCTGTGTTCGCGTTAATAGCATCTCTCGTCTCTTGATCGTATACCGCAAGATCGCCACCTCTGTAAAAATTGTGTTTCCCTGCAAAAGGACCTCCACTAGCATCTACAGATTGAAACTCAATTAAAAATGCTCCCAGGTCTCTTGCGAATTGGTTAACATCAAGAATATTTTTAGAAGTTAACGTTTCTCCCTTTAACCACTTGTTGATTGACCACGGAAACGGGTATTCCTGACTAGGATACCCCTTTGCTATGGGTGTCGTAATGGGTAAAGATAATTCTTTTGCTAACTTTGGTAACCATTTTTGTTCTTTCTCGACTTGAGGAACATAATGTTCAGAACTCGGTAGCCTTACACTCATATAATCACCTAGGTGGAACGTCCTATTGTCATTACCACCATTTCTCACAGGTGTAATATCTAATTCTGACCATTCAGGAAATTGTTCGTTTATTAAACTTCTAACTAAATCAACATTAATCTCCATTTAATCTTCCTTTACCAGTTAAGTTTTCATCACCTTACATTCTTTAATTTTTAGCGCCCGATTTAGTTAAAAGTAAGTTCATTCGAATTACCTCCCTATTAAAATTACCATCATTGTAGCATTAAGCATTAACACGTTAGATGTAATATTTTCAATCCCACTAAACTGATTTCAAATCGAAGTTATCTTGAAAATACGTCTTCAACAATCTTCCCTTTATAAAGAAAGGAAAGTCTTACGATTTCTCTAGTTTTCTTAGAATTTCATAGTCATTCATTTCTAGTTCACACTGGAATCATGGAATTAAATTGTATTTATGTCTAATTATGGACTTTAAGATGCTGAGGATCTATATCCCACTTCATATATTTTAAAAATAGGATGTCTGAATGCTTATGATCGCACTAGAGGATGTCCACCAGCCAATATTTATTGACTGGTGTAATATGGTAGATAAAGGTTTACCGGAATGACTCATCTGTAAATATAATAATCACCCAAGTTTATCGCTAACTTTTTTCTTTACTGGCATCCAAATTTCGCTATATACATTTTCTGATGTACTATTGTGCTTAGTAAAAGAAATTCCAGGTATATCTGCTATTGTATAATCTGAAGAAGGCAACCATTCAGAATAAACTTTTGCGGTAGTTTCTTGAAGTGTAGCTGGAAATGGTCCTTGATTAGGGAAAATAGCCCATAAGCTTTCTTCAATAGAAATTTGCTCTAAATCATCGAATGGATTTTCTTTTGTAGTTGCAAATCCAATCATATGAGTTAAGTAGCCTTTTTCTTCCAAGAAGCCATCATCAAAGTCATAAGATACATTCAGGACTTGATGAGGATATAAATTAGCTAATTGATGCATTTCACTTCTTTGTTGTTCTGTAATTGACTGGGCTAGTTCTAAGATAGCATTATTTTCACCTTCGAATTGAATTGGCACTCTTTTCGATACACCTACTATATTAAATTTCTCCTTCTTTTCAATTTTGAATTCCATGGATATTCCTCCTCTTATATCTATAAAGAATGAAAATTTGGGAAATGATTTTTGAATTTTGTTTTTAATTACTTCTGAAGGTAAAAAACCACTCCATTCACGAAAGGCTCTTGAAAATCCTTCTATAGACTGATACCCATATTTATAGGCGATATCTGTCACTTTTGCTCCGTTTATTAATTCAACATTCGCAACTGATAATCTCCTGTTTTTGATATACTCATTTAAGGACATTCCAGCCAGATACGAAAACATTCTTTTAAAATGGTAATCAGATAGTCCTGCAATTTTTGATATATCTTTTCCAGAGATTTCTTCCGTTAAATGTGTTTCGATGTAATCCATTAAATTATTGAATTCTTGTAACATTCATTTCCCTCCTTTACAAGTACATAATATCGTTAAAATTCATTATTCACTCGATATTTTTTATACGGAAGTTATCGGATCTTGCATTCCATTATTAGAGTCGCAAAGTATTTTTACTCTCGAACACGAGGAATCCGCACCTCTATTATCTCGAAACTGAGTCTTCAAGTATCCTTCCCTTTAACAGAACATGGGTATTTCAATGATGTCCCCTATTTCACCATATAAAAATTTTAATACGGGCGATTCCTAAATGTATTGGCAGTAAAAATGGCAATATAATTGACACTATTTTAGATCAAATCTTGAATGGTCATAATGCCAAAAATAAATGTGTGTCATTTTTGAAGTAATTGACTTTTAACGCCTTTGGTATAAAAAGAAACCGCCTCGTGTCAATTCACAAGACGGTTAGTATGTAATTTAAACAAAAGGCTCCTGAAATCGGAACCAAGGTCTCTGCATATAACATCACTTTTTTTCGACCAAACTGATCAGCGAAATATCCCCTAATAAAGTTGTTTCCAATCCCAATGAAAACATTAATTATTAGGAGTAGCCCTGCTACCTTTGCACAAAAAGTACGGCCAAGTAAAACACATAAAAGGAAAAATGTGTATAAAGGAGACACTTTTATTTATCCCGGTTGCACTCCAAGGGTAACTAAAGTGATAATCAATAGGAATTCATGGTTAAAATCTCCTTGTTTATGCATTCGTATTCGAGTGATGTATAGATATTTCAGAATGACGATCCGTTATTCTGAAGGCTTATTAATCTTGTGTGAAGGACGACTGATGAACTTGATAGGAAGACGACTATTTAAATCGCCTTCAAACCCTATATTTTACCAAACAACCAAAAATATTCAAATAAATTCAATTAATATGGCGCTTTTATCTTAAAGAGCCAATCATGTTTGTCTGATCGAATCCTCGTCATCCCAGATTTACACTCCCTTTTCGGCATCCAAATAGCCTTTTCCTTGTGTATTAGGAGGTAATCCCCAATCTTCGGCACTATTCAGAAGCTTCTCCTTCACTTGATCAGGGGTAAGATTTGTATTTTGTTGAAGAACTAAAGCGGCCACTCCTGCACAGATCGGAGTTGCCATCGAGGTTCCAGAAAGTGAAAAGTAATGCTGTCCAACACGGCTCGATTTTGATACCTTATCTAAAAAGGAATTAGGTGAACGAAGTGATACGATGTCTACTCCAGGAGTTAATAGATCAGGTTTTGTAAATCCATCGATGGTTGGTCCTCGACTTGAAAAGCTGGCTATGGTATCATCCGAACGGTTCACCGTATTGTGATCCTCCATCGCTCCTACCGTTATAACTGTTGGACTAATCCCTGGACTAGCGATCGTGTTTTCATCAGGACCATCATTCCCTGCGGCTACACAAACGACCATTCCTCTTTCCCATGCCTGTTCTACTATTCTTACCACTGGATCATCACTGGCAGATTGAGTGGCTCTGCTTCCAAGAGACATCGAAAGAATATTAATCTTATACGTCTCTTTATGATCGATACACCATTGCACACCAGCAATCACGGTTGAAAGGGAGCCAGAACCGGTCCTGTTTAGCACTTTAACTCCGACAACATTGGCTTCTGAAGCTGGTCCTTTGTACTTTCCATCGGATGAAAGTCCGTTTCCTGCTGCATCACCAGCACAATGAGTACCATGTCCGTTATCGTCATAAGCAGTATCTCGATTGTTTACTAGATCTTTAAAGGCCAAGATCCTGCTATCCAGATCAGGGTGGGGGTATATCCCTGTATCAATAATGGCTATTGTCACGTCTTTCCCTGTTAATCCTGAATCGTTTACATGATTCGCATGGATGGATGGAGAAGCTACATCAAGTAATGCGTTGACTTCCCGGTCGTAGTGTATTTTTTTAATTTGCGAACCGTTCACAATGAGGTGCTCAACAGCGTTGGCTGTTAAAGTTGCTGAACAACATGAGATGCTATTAAATTCATGGTTTATTTTACATCTACGGTGTTCGGAAGCAACCTGTTGAACCTCTTTCAACCCTAGTGAGCAAGCATTTTTTGATTGATAAAATTCGATGATGACCGGTATTCTATGTCTCCTTTTTATCCATTTTTCAAAAGAAGAATGAAGAAAACAGGGCACCCAATGGAGTGGACGATAAAGATTAACAAGCCTGTCTCGCAAAGGCTGGTCCATCTTATCTCCAAAACGTCGTACTAATTTGATCATGGAAAATCCAAACATCATTTCCCTCCTTATTTTATGAGATAGAGCATCTTATGAAAACAAGCTCGAAAGGGAAGCGGTTCTTGTCCACTACAAAAGAAAGTTTTACGGATCATCGTTTTGGAGTGAGAAAGTGATTGACTGTTTTTTGACGTGGTGTTAAAAAACAGCGCAATCATAAAATTAGATCGATTTATGATAGACCTCTGCTCAATCATTTTTTCTATTATTTACATATGGTATTGGAGGGGCTAAAACCTCTTATGAATGTAATTGAATGGAGGCGAGAAGATGGAATGAATTTCATTTTCATATAAGATGGGGACCGTTTGTCTAGGGGGATATATCAGTTACTTATTCGGTTCGATGACGCCACTTTTAAATATGCTTGTTCTATTTGTGATTGTGGACTATATATCTGGAATGCTTGCGTCAGCATATGAAGGGAAGCTTTCAAGTGCGTTCGGCTTTATAGGTATTTTTAAAAAAATAGTTATATTTAGTATCATTGCAATCGCCCATTCCCTTGATCAACTTTTTGGAGGTCATATGATTAGAGATGCTACTCTTTTCTTTTATTTATCGAATGAATTATTGTCTATTATTGAGAATGCCGGAAGGTTGAACGTACCGATCCCTGGTGTTATTAAAAACGCTGTAAAAATTCTTAAAGGAAAAGCGGACAAGAAGTAGCCTAAACCCCTTTTCAAAAACGAATAGATTGACTTAAAAAGCGAATCTTTTTCCCTGATCATCGTGTTTCATAGCTCCTTTGAATACGTTGGATGCATACTATTACCTCAAGGTACCGATTTTTTCAAATAACGTTAAAAGATAAAAAACACCATGATTCCTGAAAAGGATCATGGTGTTTTTGGTTTTATCCTAGATCGATTTTTATGTAGAATGCATGATTCATTGCTAAATAATGATCAACGAAAAGTCTCAAACAGAAAGAAGGGATTTTTCCATTTTCCTTTTTGACATTACGCCCATCATATAATTGATCATGATCCCTAAATTATAATGAACTTTATACAGTGTACGGTCTAGTTCTCCTGCTAGGGTAAACTATCGAAGAAACTCTTCTCTGATAACACACGTTTGAGGAATATATGGAAATTTAACTCTGTAGTTAAACCGAGACAACAATAAAATGCTGCTCCTCATTTCGGGCTCTACATCATTGAAGTTAAAATAGAAATAAACGACAATCCAGTGATCAAAGTAATCGAGATCAGCGCTCTCATCTATATGAACCTCTTACTCACTCCTGGATCCTCTCTCTAAAAATTCGAGAAGCATCAAGAAGAAGGGGTCAGGTACGTACCTGACCCCTTCCTCATTTTATAACGGGGGCAAATCAAGCTTCCCTTCAGAAAACAATTCCTTTATCATATGCTGAGCATAGCCTTTTGCCTGGCTAAATGTTAAGTTACTTGGAAGTGGTGCTTCATTTGCATCCACAACAACGTCTACAATACAAGGTTTTGACTGAAGTGCTGCTTTTTTTAGAGTAGGCATCAAATCTTCCGGTTTTTCTACTCGGAACCCTACTCCCCCACAACTTTCTGCGTATTTAGCAAAGTTAGGATTGTGTAGATTTGTTCCGAATTCAGCATTCCCCATTACTTCTTGCTCAAATTTAATCATGGCAATCTTATGGTTATTTAAAACGATGACCATCATCGGCAAATCATATTTAACGGCCGTCACAAAATCGTTCATTGTCATTGTAAACCCGCCATCTCCACATACAGCAACTACTTGTCTTGATGGGTAAGCAATTTTCCCGGCAATAGCACCCGGAAGCCCGCAGCCAAGAGTTGCTAGCCAGCTAGAGATAACAAATTTCTGATTTGTCATTCTGAAATGTCGAGCCATCCATACGGTTACGTTCCCCACATCACAGGAAATGATGGCATCACTGGATGTGACTTCTTGTAAAGCTTTCACCACGCTTTGAGGTTTAATCGGAACATTCTCCACCTTTTCTTCCTTCTCCATCTTGGCCCACCAATCGGCCATACGTCCCTGACAACTTTCTAAGAATGTTTGGTCTTCCTTTACTTGTAGTACATTTAATAATTCCTTTAGCGTTTCTTTCGCTTCTCCTACCAAACCAACATCGATTGGGTACCGTTTGCCGATTTGAACAGGGTTCGTATCGATTTGAAGAGTTCTCGCTTTTTCAGGAAGAAATCCGGTGAATGGAAAGGACGTCCCGATAAGAATTAATGTGTCTGCTTCTTTCATCGCCTCATAAGCCGGTTTTGTCCCGATTAACCCTAATCCTCCAAGGCAATAGGGATGCTTGTCAGGAATAACACCTTTCCCAGGTAACGATAATACTATGGGACATGCCATTCTTTCAGCAAATTCCACAAGTTCTGCACTGGCTTTCCTAGCGCCTTTTCCTGCTAAAATAACTGCTTTTTTTGACTTACGAAGCAGTGCTTCTGCTTTTATCAAATCTTGTTGATGAGGAAAGAATTTAGGCTTGATAACAACGGGACTTGTAAACCGAGCTCCCTTCTCAACTTCAGCCTTCTGAACATCATCAGAAATTGTAATAACAGCAACGCCACTTTTAGCATACGCCGTACGAATTGCCTGATTTATCACTCCTGGAAGCTGCTCAGCTGATGTAATCCGCTGATTATAAACGGCAACATCATCAAAAAGGCGAGAAAGGTTAACTTCTTGGAAGTAATCTATTCCCATAAGGTCCGATTCCACTTGCCCGCAAATAGCCAGTAAAGGTGCCCCATCCAATTTTGCATCATAAAGCCCGTTAAGTAAGTGAATAGCTCCTGGACCAGCGATGGCTGTACATACTCCAATCTTACCAGTTAACTTAGCATAGGACGAAGCTGCCAATGCTCCATTCTCTTCGTGGCGAATTTGGATAAATTTAATTTTATCCTCGACTTTTCTTAATGACTCAATGATTGAATTAATGGAATCTCCAGGCATTCCATAGATATGATCTATGTTCCAATCAATTAACAATTCCATCAACACGTCTCCAGCATTCTTTCTAAACAATGTGGTCCTCCTTCAAAATAGTGATACCGTTATTCTTTGCATTTCTGGTTTTACAATACAATTGAGTTGAATTTTTATCATTCGGGAAGCTATCACCTATTCCTAGTAATGCAAACCACCTTCAAAGCAAACATGCTGAATTTACTATAAAAGCTAATTCTGTATATATAAGTTGAATTAATGATTCTGTCGGGTATGAATTAAAAATATTCGAAAGGATGCATGAGGTACGGACGTTCAAAATCAGCTAAATGAATTGAAAGAAGCCATGCATGAAGCGAAAGATCGTCGCCATTTCGAACGTTTTTAAGACATCCAAGACACCATTGTCTAGGCTAACAGTTCCTACTGCCAAGCCTGTAGTGGACTTTCATCACCTAGTTATAGCCCATACCGGGCGCACTAAAAAGACAAACGTAAACATCAACGTTTACGTTTGTCTGTATTGACCCTTGGTATTTATATTGCGGTCCTATCCTGCATACTGTCGATCCATTTTCGTAATAGATCGTAATATATGTGCAAATTGGCTTGGGTTTTGAGAGCTAATTCTTCATTATACGTATGTACGGTTAAGTTACGATCATTCACCATCTCCAAAGCGACGATCACTTCGTCGTCCTGGAGAAGATGGATTTCCCGGCTGCTCCGAATCACAGCTTTCGTAGAACCCTCATCCAGGCCTTGTGCTTCGATTAGAGTCAAAGTAATCAAGTTTTCACTCCGTATACGATAAAATTCCGGAAAATCATATCCTCAAAAAGATTACGATAGTTATTGATTTCTGTTTTATTAACGAGCTACTGAAGGACACCTTTCAAACGTTTTCGGCGTCTAGCGAAAGAACCCTTGATTTCATGTGTAAACTTCTATTCTTACAATATATTTAATACTATTCAGATGAACAAATGAAGAAGTTAATCTTGTCTAAATATATTTTCTCGTGATCAATCCAGAAGACTCCCTGCCAGATAAAAGTCCTTGTCAAAATTCCGAACGCAACGACTCGGAGAGAACATGCTTGATGAGATAATGACAGAGATCTCACGGCAATTTGTGGACCTGGGAAATTAAAGGGAAAAGTTGAGTATATAATAAAGTGGTCTCTCTCTGGCGTTAACTATGCTTTCATTCTCAATCACGACTGAAAATTGAAATACCCCCGATAATGGCCACCTTTATTATAAGGCTTCCAGTATCTGAGGATAGTTCATTCAACCACATCTTTATGTTGTAACAGTCGTAGTAGAAGTTGGAGAGAAGTTTATAACTTCCAATACAACTGGTGAGCCCGTTGGTATAGAATCTCCTCCTGCAGGAACCTCAATCGCAAGGGAACCAACAGTTGTGGCACCAGGTGTGTAGGTTGAAATACCTTCCATTTGTAACACACCGTTCACATTCACATTAAAGTAACTATTACTTGTTGCCAATACAGGAAGATTACTAGCAGCAGCACCTGCATCATCGAAAAAATCTGCAGTATCTATTGATAAAGTTGCCCCTGCAGCAGTTTCTCCAGTGGTAACATAGAAGAACTTTGCTGGAGTTGGACCAGTTTCTATGGTTGACGTTGCCGTTACAAGAAGCTTCATAAGCTGTAATGCCATTATTTATAACTCCTTTTTAAAATTTTATCCCCTACCCTACAATATATACATAATATAAATAATGGTTATAGGTTAACAGGTATTTACTTGGTTAGCTCATACAGGTAATATCTTCCTATAAAATTCAATGACAGCCGGGGGCTACCGCTAATGAATGATAATTTATCTAAAAATAAACAAAAGCAATCGCCCCTATTTACATTCCCAGAACTCCCCAAAAAAGAAGTTCGCTATGTTTGTCCAAAAAGAGTTAAAGTTTTTGAATACTATACTATGTCTACTGGATCTAAAAGGGTATTTATGGATAATGACTCTCTTTCCAATTATGGTCCTCAAAAAATTCTATCACCTACTTTGGTCTCTTATATGAGTTTGTTTATTAATGCAGTCTTACAACCACCAGCTACCTATACTGTAAAAGAAGGTAAAATTATTCTCCATACAAAGGATATCCCTTTATCAGGTACACCCATTATTTTACAAATGATCAAAGTAGAATAAGCCTTTTCTCGTTTTTCTTCTGGAATTATGCCCCTCCTCCTTCTCTCAATCAAAAAGGAGGAGTTTTTCAAATTCAATTATTACCACAAATATTAATTATTTATCCAACGTATTACCAATTAATAAAGTTAAAAAGCATTGCAAGTGAATTGATCGTAATAGGTGGAAACTCAAAGGGGTTAAAAGCAGACAAGTTTACCGTACTTTCAGGTGCAAACCGATTTGAAACGGCTGCCAAAGTAAAAAAATATATGAATTCAATTTAATAACTTAACATTCTATATAAATAACGTTGCCAACGTATAAGAGGTAGAGTCCTTTCTAAGAAGGATCCTTTGAAACGAATTCACATATTGTAACCCAAAGGGAAGGGAACGTAACAGAAAGAAATTGTATAGTCAGAAGGACGTTATCCCTTACGTCCTTTTTATTATATTGCATAATGTAGACTAAACTGTTGGAATTAATCTAATTCTGGATTGTAGATCCATCCCCCTTTTTTTAACTTCTATAAACAATACCTTTTTTGTATTTTTTAACAATAGAAAAACAGGTGAGAGGTGGATCATTACGAAATATCCTATTGGAGATATGAGTTTTAGCCAAAATATACTACTCTACTTACCTTGCATCTCTAACTGAAATCATGGAGATCGATCTGTTTTTGCGAGATAACGAAACAAGCTTTTTTGCATCTTTTTTTGAGATTCCCTGCTTTTTTGCGTTGTTCTTTCTAGCCATTTCATTTCACTCCCTGAATGGATATTATTCGTTATTAGAAAGTATCGCCAGGCTTTCTCGCTTTTATACTTCTATCCTCCCCTCCTCTCGCATATCTATGACTATATGATTTTCTGACTCTTTGACTCTAGGATATTCCTTGAAAGTGGAGTGAATTTCAATGGGGAGGTAGAATGATGGATTCACTTAATCCTATGTTTCAGAAAAAGAAAGCAACGAGACCTAAACCAGTTCGGACCACCAATGTTCGGAAAAAGCCGATCACAAAAAATGAAGGGCGCAAAGTGCGGCGTGATAAGAAACATGATATTAAGATACCTCTCACGCTTGATCAGCGAAAAATGATTAAGGCATTAGCCCGTCAGGCCGGTGAATACCCCACAAACTATCTTAGTCAAAAGATGAAGACTGAACTGCCACGGGCGGAGTTCTTTCCGGAACCTACTGTGCCCTATCCTTCCAAGTCTAAATTGTCATACCCTGTTAAATTGGAGCAGGATTATTTTAAACAACTTCAAGATCTCAGTATTGAATGGGATTGTAGTTTGCGGCGGGCAGCTTACCGTATTATCTCTGCAATATTATCTTAAAAGGAGGTTAAGTGAGATGCATTCAGAATCTGACCGTTTCAAGCTAGTTCACGAAGAGGTTTCGAATCTTGCTTACGAAGGGACTTCCCTGCGTGATCGGATTGTTGAAAGACTTTTTAAAAAAATCCAGTCTTCCGAAGTATTAAAATACCGTTTTGTGGTTCCGGCTTCTCTCTATCTACGAGGGGAACTTCTATGTGAAGATATTACAGAACTTAGTGATTTTCAGTTTACCCAAGCCGATCTATTAGATTTATTGTTGAAGGATTTTTTGCATAATATCAGGCAATCCCCTGATCATCATGCAGTCTTTCGTGAACTCATGGCCAGGGACAAACGCCCGGCCGTTTTAAGAACGTACACTGGACAGGAAGTACTCCTCAATCAAGGAGTGAAAAGAATGAAAGAAATTACCTGTCCGATTAAACGGCGGGCTGGTCTCCGTGTTGAAGTCTTTTTAGCAGACCTATCAGAGCTTTACGAAGATGCCAATTATTCGGTTGAGGACATTTTACAGCTTCTGTACTGTGATTTTATTGAGTCCTATCGAACTGGTCAAATTCGTAATGTCGTAAAATCGATTATTAGCAAACTTGAAAAAGGGATATGACTCATTAGCATATATGGATTCCCCCTGGAAGTTTGAATAAGTTTTTCGGATGCTATAAGAAATACTCCTTATTTCTTGTCATTAAAAAGATTAACGACTCCCCATATGCGGATTTGTGTATGAAGGGTCATAATATAATTTCACATACCATACTTTAAATAAAATATAATAAATTATTCCATCATTAACACTTTACTTACCCAATTCCCTACACCTTGTCTATAAAATTTATTAATTACCTCTAATGTACAAAGAGAAGAGATTTAAAAACTAAATGCACATATAGCGTTAGAGGGAAACTAAATACTTATTGTGTTTCCTTTACCTCAGAAAAGACATGTTGATATATAAGGGTTTTAACTACTCTTTCAAATCTGGTATACTAGTAACGAAACATAACGATTATAGTTGTTTCCTAAAAGGAAACATTAACATACTACACATTTAGTCAGGAAGTTGAATGCACTTTCGCAGAGAATAAGTGATTTCAGCAAAGGAGAAGAGGTGACTTATGAGAACGGTAGAACCCATTCGTGATTCGGAAAAAATTGAAGAAATTAAGCGAGTCTTACGAAGAGATGGTTATCGAAATTGGTTTTTATTCGTCCTTGGAATTAATACAGGGATGCGAATTAGTGATCTGTTGAAATTACAGGTAAAGCATGTACGAGGAAAAACACATATTAAAATGATTGAACAAAAAACTGGGAAAGCAAAAGTATTTAAAATCAATGCCAGTTTACGTATGGATATCGATGAATACATTTTTGATATGGAACCAGAAGCTTTCCTCTTCCCTTCAAGACTTACCGATTTGCCAATTAAGCGGGTCCAGGCTTATAAAATTTTGAATCGGGCCGCTAACAAAGTAGGTCTAGATGGCATTGGCACTCACACGCTTCGCAAAACATTTGGATATCATTTCTATAAACGAAATAAAGATGTCGCCATGCTACAAAATATTTTCAATCACTCTTCCCCTTCCGTAACATTACGGTATATAGGAATTGCTCAGGAACAAATCGATGAGGTTATTGATGATTTTTATTTATAATATTTAAAATAAGTATGGTACGTGAAATTATTTTCTCTAGTTATCTAACTCCCTCATCTAACTCGGCCCCCGTCAAAGTGCTGGGGTTTTCAGTTCTTTGCAATGAAACCTATTCTATATAAACAATAAACAGCAAATCAGATCCTAATCCACTTAGATAAAGAGAAGAGTGCCTTATTTCACTCAAAATAGATATATAGAGGTTACGATTAAACAAACATATTACTGTTACATTTATGGTTACATAAACGTTTATTTAATTTATTACATCTACTTATACGTAATATTAAACCTACACTTGATGAGAGGAAGCTACCAAGAAAGGTAAATTAAGTTAGGTAAATATTACTATTGATATTGGGTTTTAAAAAGGGAAACCCCATTATCAGAATGGAGTTTCCCTTAGTCCTTCAACAATCGCTCCCCTATAAACTGTATTATTCTAAAGATAAAAAGCCATCGGAAATCCCTCTGGCCTCCTCGTATTCCTTTTTCATCCCCTTATTTAACATGATGCTGAAGCATAATAAATCCCAATATCATGTAATCATTCCTCTTCCAATAACACCACTAGACTGGGAGTAACTAATGGCCCGTTTGCTTAATAGCAGCTACCTATGGTAAAGAATATTTTTTCAAACTAAAGAATCTTATTCCTATTACCGTCACAAAATAAGCCGCGAAAACAAACTGAAAAAAAGCTTGTCATTCTTTCGAGTCTCCATTAAGCATTGTCCTAACTTAATCTGCTAAGTCTTTACGATTCGCTGCTTCTAGCGGCTGTTCCAGCCAACCGTTGTTAATAATCATAATGTTTGCCCCATCATTAGCATAGTGTCCAATTTCTGCTGTTACATAAGTAACATCTAAGTCGTGTCTCGGACTGGAAGCCATCGCCATACCATATTGACCAATGCCAGTCCCAATGAGTGAAGGTCTAACTCATATTCCAATATAGAACGAATGTCGTCATCATCAGTGTGTTTAAAAAAATACTTAATGCCGCAAATGGCCATTGAATCATTTTAATACGACAACCAAAGATTGGCGATTTCTGATGAGGTTAAGTCAACGTTGTGTTCCATTTAGATTCATCCCTTCATTCGTATTTTGTCCATTCTGGTTAATGTTTTCGTTTGGCTAATTGATCACGATCTGCTGCCTTAGGGGGTTGTTCCATCCAACCTTTGTCAATCATCATCTTTGCTCCGTCTTCGGAAAACTTCGCGATTTCTGCCGTTAAGCGAACATAATGTAAGCCTAAATCGTGTCTCGGGCTTACGGACATCGACAGGCCGTATTGCCCTATACCTGAAGCCGAAAGGACGGCAATATGAAACATCAATAATTTATCCGAAAATGGCGGGGCCGTAGAATCCGTTACTTGATGATCCAAAGTCATGGGCGCAGGTAAATGCTCCTCACCAAGGATAGAAGAGAAAATTTCAATGTGTTTTTGTGAAATATCCCGTCCTCTTTCCATGTACTTCCGTACTTCTTTTGAACGGGTTACTTGACTGAAACCGATAATAATGGCCTTTCCTATTGCGTTTCGTTCAATATTGGTCGTTAAATTTGTGATTTCAATTCCCAGCAATGGTCTGCGATCACCAAACCAACCCGTCAAGAAGCTTCGACTGGTCACGTAGTCCGGCTGATCCGGTTTGGGAATCTCAGGTGAGCGCACATATACACCTTTTTGAAATGCCAGCTTTTTAGCTCTTACATGAAGCTCTTGTGCTTGGTCTAAGGAAACTCGATAAAAATCAACAACATCTAATCGTGCGGAGACTGCGCCTGCGAGACCGTATGCGGGCAGCATAAATCTGGCCATATCTAAGATGTACATGAGAAAAAACGTATCCGAGTATAAACGCGGCGCGTTTTCATTGACATCTTCATCTGTAAAACCATACGGAATAGGATAATTTTCCTGATTAAAAATTTGCGTCACCGTTTCAACATGCTGTTGCATGATGTCCAGCGCATAGATCAATACAGATGAAATGTCCGGATCGTCTACTTTGGCTACAAAATATTTCAGTCCGCAGACCATCATGGTCCCTTGCACGTAGGATGTCCAAAGGTTTGAGATATCCGCGGAGGTCAATTTAGGTTGGTGATCAACCATATACAGTAACCTCCAATTCAAGTTCTATTGTTAAGGGATCAAAATAAAACGCTCCGTTTTAACCTTTGGCTAATGGAATTTGATCCATGTGACCTCGCTCAATCATGAGATTTAAACCATCTTCCCCATATTGAAGAAATTCTGCCATCATTCTTGAAAGATCAAGACCTACGCCTTTCCTCATCACACTGGAAATCGCCATGCCGTACTTACCGGTTGCGGATGCAGATAAAACAGAGATCTTGTACAGCATCAGTTTCTCTGAAAAAGGAGCCGCCGTGCTTTCTTTAATCTCACTTTCCCATGTAGGGATTTGGGACAATTCATCCTTCGCTAAGTGGGATTGGAGGATTTTTAAGTGTTTTTCGATCATGGTTTCCCCACGCTCAAAATATTGCTTTACCTCTTTTGAATCCACGGTTTGAGCAAAACTTCGGTAAAATTCTTTAGCGGCGGCTAAACCTGTAAAATGAAAGTGAAGTTGCAAAATTTCAGCGGCATTTAACGAACGATGTCCTGTAAACCAACCACCCAAAAAGGATTGTTGGTGAACTTTTTCAATGCCGTCAGGGGTTGGGATATGAACCTTTGTTTGGGACAGTCCCTTTTTCTCCATAAGGTTTGCACACTTGTTATAAAATTCAGCTGTTTTCTTCACGTAGGTTTCGTAGTACTGACGAACGTCAGTACGGATGGACGTGGATAAAGACATCGATTAGGCTGCTCCACCATCCTGGCCTAATGTGTATTTAATCAAAAGGATTATGTTATCTGTATAAAGCCGGGGCGTACCTGGATGGGTATCATGTTCGGTAATCCCGTCAGGAAGGGGCTGCCCATCTTGTGTCAATAACTGTTTTGCTCCCTGTTCTTGCTCTTTAGCCAATTGCCATGCATCAGTAACCAAGGCATACACATCTTGATCTTGTATATAAGTAAGGAAGTACTTAGAAACATGTTCAGCCATTGTATTTCCTAAGTAAGAGTTCCAAAGGTTCATGATTTCAGCGGATGTCAGTCGATCATTATTCACTTTCATCCCTCCAAAATTCAGTATTCTCGGGTAGTTTTTACCAGAATTCGGAAAGTATTCACTATTTGAAGCATCTTTGAGACAGTTTGGTTAGAGATAAACAAACGAATACAACACAACAGAGAGGAGTTATATAGAAGTTTTAAAAGTGAATTACACAGAGGACTCAAGAAGATAAAGTGATCCGTTCGGTTGTATCTGCTGCAATCGAGCGCTTTAATTGAGCAAGATAAATATTTTTGACTGATCGTTTTACCGTTCAGTCCATTTTTTATTTCATTAGGGTCCAGGTATGAACTATGCCATAAAGCTTTACAAAGAAGGGAATATGACCGTAAAGAAAAATTGCGACATCACAAATGTGTCAAGATCAGCTTTGTACAGAAAATTGACAGAAGGAAATAAGAAAAGCTAACCATACTATAAAGTTAATATTCCCCAGCGTGGCCTCTCAATCCTCGAATCGTTTCCGTACCCCTATAAACAGCAAACCAGATCCTAATCCACTTAGATAAAGAGAAGAGCGCCTTATTTCACTCAAAAGGGAACTTAGATATAGAGAGGTTACGATCAAACAAACATATCACTGTTACATTTATGGTTACATAAACGTTTATTTACTTTTTTACATCCACTTATACGTAATATTAAACCTACATTTGATGAAAGGAAGCTACCAAGAAAGTTAAATTAACTTATGTTAAATCTTACTATTGATATTGGATTTTAAAAAGGGAAACTCCATTATCAGAATGGCGTTTCTCTTAGTCCTTCAACAATCGCTCTCCTATAAACCGTATTACTTTCTAAGATATTGAAAATCTTAAAGATTTGATCCATTTATTTTCTCATCGAATACTAATCATTAAATCCCTTTCCATTGAGAATTGGCTGCCTACACTTTTCAACCCTTGACTCTCTAGTTTTGAATTGTTTGAGTTTAGAAAAATAAAGAATTTATGCTCTTTGCCGTACCAGCGATGTTTCTTTTCTGAAACGTGTTACAAGGAACACCCCACTTCAATTGTTTATTCCATGGTAATTCGTACTTTGGAAGCCTTTAACGTTGTAAATCCACATCTTCCCTGAGTCGACCCCTATCATAAGGTAACTTAGATATAGAGAGGTTACGATTAAACAAACATATTACTGTTACATAAATGGTTACATAAACGTTTATTTAATTATTTACATTGAATTATACGACATAATATACCTATACTTGAAGAAAGGGATGAGCTAATAAGAAAGTTAACCACTAAATTTTGCTTCGAAAAACCACTCGTTATTTAGAATAAAGATAATGATACATACCGTTTGTAAACTATCTTCGGCTCTACTACTCTAAATCTGTACATCTAGTATGTCCTTCGTCATTTGCTAGATTCAACTAACAACGAACAACTAACGAAACAGAATGAAGCCCTACAGAACAAGCTTCAAAGCATCGATGAACGAATGAACGAACGAACACACACACACACACACATTAAACGATTAATGGAATCTATAAGGGAAATGCAAGAAACTAAGCAAATGATGGTTGCTGCAAAAGAGGAAGAAAAAAAGGGCTTCTTAGCCCGTTGGTTTGGTGGTAAGTAAGGATGATTAAGACTAAAGCTGATTATCCTATAATATTAACTGCTTTAGAAGTTGCTGAAATTTTACAAACCTCAAAATGCAACGCATATAGAGTGATGGACTTTAAAGGATTTCCTTTAGTTAGAGTAGGTAGATTAAAGCGAGTAGGACGTGATGCTTTTTTTGAATGGTTTGAAAAACAAGGGAGTAATACTTTTGAGTAATAAATTAAGATACGATGTAATGTATTGCCTTGAAAAGCTCCTATCAGGGGCTTTCTTTTTTTTGATCGTCATCATCCTCTATATCCTCATTTCGTATCAGCACCATCTTACTCTTTCCATCTCCCCACATTACCCGGAATACAGCGCCTTCCTCAGTTTGACAGATGAACTCATAGTCAACGTTGAACACGTTCATACCTCCCTAAGAAACAACTAAAATAAACTAATGAACATATCCTACAGCCAAAAGGCAACCATCACTCCTAAGATCAGCATAAACGCAAGGAACGGCAGTATATACCACAGCGCATATCCTTTCAACATCATGTTCCCCGTCTTAGCGAGTTTCTCTTGTTCACTCATCTTAGGCTCATTCGCATACTTTTCTTTTTGTTCTGCTCGCGTAGCCCTAAACTCGTCACCTACTTTTTTGAAGTCTGCCTTCGTTTCCTCTTTCCACTTTCTCATATCATCCTTGAATCCCATGATAATCCCCCTTTTATCTTGTAGAATATCTTTGCCGTTCCTTTGCTAACTTGATCAGACTGGGCATTAGCACTTCAATAAACCTCTTGTACTGGGCTTCAGTGAGTTGGATTTTTATTTGTATTCACCTCATTTCTCAACCCATAAGGTAGCTTATGGTAGATAAAAAGACAGGCATTAACCTGTCTTCGTTGTTGAACCTACGCGTACACTCATTGGTTTCTTGGCCATGTCGATCAGTTCTTTAGCATTTTGAGTTTGAAGAATGCGAAACCTATACTGCCCCAGGGTATATTTGTTTGAGGCTACTATCCAGACCCGAGGGTATACTGGTTTATTCTCCGGTTGCCATTCCAGTTCCTTCCACATATTGCTGTAAAAATACTTCTCGTAGCGCTTTATCTTCTCTGTCATAATCCTTTTTGAATATATACTGCGTTGGATTTCAACCCAGAAGGGGGCTCCACGCCAAATCATGAAGATATCCGGCCTCATATCGTCGTACTGAGGCTCGATTATGAAGGTTTTTGGCTTAGAATATCTCAGTAGCTCAAGGTAGAATGATGCGATCTCAAGAAAATGTTCTACTTTTTGCCCATCTTTCTTAATTCTTGAAGGAGCTCAAGTGGTGTCGAGATTCTCAGCAAGTTTTCTGCCGTATCTTCTCTGAAAACTAGAATAGGAAACAGCACACGGAATTGCTGGTCTCTTTCTATAAAATCAAAAAGGTCTTTTACCCCTTCTTTAGCTAGATCTTCTCCAATCGGCCATCATTTGAACATGAGGAAAATAGAGTTCATTTGCTGTTTTTTTTTAAGATTGCCGTATGTATCATCGAAGGCAGCCACTGTGACTTCGCCTTTTCTCTCCTCTCCATAATAAAGTTCACGTCGAGTTTTTTTAATCGCTTTGCCATGCCAAACATTGTTCCTGGGATACCATCAGCAAATATTTGATACTCTTTGGCGGCACACCTCTCCATTTATATATAATTTGTTACTGTCAGAATCTGATTTTTTTCCCCATATAAATGACTTATATTTAACGTTCCTGATTCATCAGTTAGCTTTACTAACTTCACCTATTTTGTGGAACAGTAAATTGTAAATAGCTTTAATTCACGAAATATATCATTTAGAACTCACGCTGCTTAGGATATACCTTTAACTTCTAACCTTCCAAGCTTGTCTCAAAGATGATTATTAAACTTATATAACTTACTCTTTTCGCACACACTAGTGTAAAGGCTTTATTATATGGAATCAATTACGATAAATAGAACACTTGGTTTGCATAAGAGGTGATGTTAAATGTGGGGGAAAATTTTTTTCTACCTTCCTGAATGGGAGGTTTTTCTTCAGGCTTTTACTGTATTTTTCATTCCATATGCAATCTCAAAATTTTTTGCTTGGGTTCGGGACTCAGATAAAGATGGAGATGAATGATAGTGGAACAGCATTCAAAATTTTTCACGGGAGAGCTTAGTAAAGATTTAAAAGCCATCAAGCAGGAGATCGGCTATAATTTTGATGTGCGTTTTCATGAGTTCAATATAGGTAGCACCGATACTCGTGCAGTTATCATTTTCGTTGAGGGCCTTTCCGATAAAGAGCTAATCGAAAAACATATTCTAAAATCACTAATTCCCCCTATTTCAGCAAACCCCAAACATAGAAAAAAAGATTTACTTTCCGTAGACTATATTAAAAATTACATCCATTCTCTCATTGAAGTAAAAGAAGTCAAAACCATGGAAGAGCTCGTTCCTGAGGTTTTAATAGGGTCGGCGGCTCTTTTAGTTGATAGAGCTTCCACAGTATTAATGCTTGATACCGTAAAAGGAAAAACACGGGACCTACGAGAGCCACCTTCCGAAGAAGCAATCAGAGGACCCCGAATTGGTTTTACTGAAAATTTAAATGATAACAGCGCGTTATTAAGACAAAGTGGGAAAAATGAGAAATTATCATTAGTAAAACACGAAGTGGGAGTACGATCAAGAAAGAATCTTGTAGTTGCCTATATCACGGATATAGTTGACCCTGAGTTAGTGAAAGAGGTAAATAAAAGAATTAAAAAAATCGATATTGATAATGTAATGGAATCGGGATTCGTTGAGCAATTGATTGAAGATAATTATCTAAGCCCTTTTCCGCAAGTCCAGAATACGGAACGACCAGATCGTGTCATGGCCGCATTGATGGAAGGCCGCGTAGCTATTCTCTTGGCCGGGACGCCATTTGCTTTAATTGTCCCTGTTACCTTTAGCATGATGCTGCAAGCGCCCGAAGATTATTATGACCGTTGGATAGCAGGATCTCTCATTCGTCTATTGCGTTTTTTTGCAGCCTTTATTTCTCTTTTTGGCCCATCCTTATATATAGCCTTTATATCCTTTCATCCAGGATTAATTCCAACCGAACTTGCCATTACTGTGCTTGGAACGAGGGCTGGTGTTCCGTTCCCTTCCATTATTGAAGCCTTAATAATGGAAATATCTATTGAAATTCTACGTGAAGCTGGACTGCGTCTGCCAAAACCTATTGGACAAACGATTGGAATTGTAGGCGCACTGATCGTTGGAGAGGCTGCCGTACGAGCAGGAATTGTCAGTCCTATGATGGTAATTGTCGTGGCGATAACGGCAATTTCTTCGTTTGCTCTCCCACAATATAGTATAGGTATATCTTTACGAATCCTTCGTTTTGGAGCAATGATTTTCGCCTCGATGCTTGGTTTATTTGGTGTGGTTCTATTCTTTCTGTTGCTTTGCAGCCATTTTGTACAGCTGAAAAGCTTTGGTGTGCCTTATGCCAGTCCCTTTGTCCCTTACAGGTTTAGTGACTGGAAGGATTTATTGGTGCGTATGCCGATTAAAACGATGAAACGCCGCCCGAGGATGCTCCATACCAAAGATTCTATTCGGAAAAAATAAGTTGTAGTTGATAACATAGGGAGGATAGGATACATGATAAGTCTGCAAGAAAAAGACAAAATAAAGACTTCGCAAGCGACAGTTATTCTTATTAATTATACTCTCGGAGTCGGCATTCTGACCCTCCCCCGAACAACAGCCCAGGAAGTACAGACACCAGATATCTGGATAACCGTTTTACTGGGTGGGCTCATCTCGCTACTCGTAGCGATAATCCACGTTAATTTAAGCCAACGGTTTCCTGGGAAAACTTTTTACCAATACACCCAAACCCTTGTAGGTAAGATCATTGGGAAGTTGCTTGGTCTATTTGTTTTAGGATACTTTTTAATTCTTTCTGCATTTGAAGTCCGAACAGTTGCAGAAGTGACAGGTTTTTATTTGTTAGATGGTACTCCTACTTGGTTTATAACTATGCCTTTTATGTGGATAGGACTTTATTTAATCAGAAGTGGGATTAATCCTATTGCCCGGTTGTATGAACTGATTTTTCCTATAACTGTTATTCTATTTTTACTGCTTATCTTGATGAGCTTTAAAATATTCGAATTAGATAACCTGCGCCCTGTATTGGGTGAGGGGGTCATACCAGTGTTAAAAGGAATTAAGACAACGGCTCTCACATATACAGTTGCAGAAATTATGGTGGTCATTATTGCTTTTATGGAACAGCCAAAAAAGGCAGTAAAAGTTATTATTGTTGGAGTAGGGATTCCTGTATTATTTTACTTGTTAACTGTACTTATGGTTATAGGGGGATTATCCATTGATGTAGCTGTAACGAAAACCTGGCCTACAATCAGTCTCATTCAAAGTTATGAAATCCCTGGTTTAATTTTTGAAAGGTTTGACTCTTTTCTACTAATAATATGGATTATGCAAATATTTGCTACATATGCGATATGCTATTATGCAGCAGCGCTAGGGTTATCCCAGCTTTTCAAAAAGGATATCAAGCCGATGATGTTTATATTGATACCTATTATTTACATCGTTTCCATGCTGCCGAAAAATATCAATGAATTATTTAGCCTTGGAGATATGATCGGCCATGCTTCCTTTGTTTTATTTGGGTTATTACCATTATTACTTCTTATAGGTTCATGGATAAAGGAGGGAAGACATGAGGCTTAGCCATATCAGTAAATGGAGCGTTTTCGTCCTTTCCCTCCTATTTCTAACTTCTTGCTGGAGCATGAAAGAAATTGAAGATTTAGGGCTTGTCTTAGGAGTAGCGATTGATTTAGAAGAAGAAGGATTAGAAGAGAACCTAATAACCCTAACCAACCAGTTAGCCAAGTCTAATAGTTCAGAAGCTGGTAAAGAAGGAGGGGCATCATCATTCAAAAATGTTTCCGAAACAGGACATTCCCTTATGGGGTTGACACTTGATTCTTTATTAAAAAACAAGGAGATCCCTTTAGCTCACCATATAAAGGTTATTGTTATTGGAGAGGACTTGGCACGAACAACAAACCTACAACAAATTCTGGATTACTTTTTAAGAGAACACGAAATAAGACCAAGTTGCCTTATTTTAATTGCCAAAAATAGAGCAAGTCAAATACTTGAGACAAGTGACCCATCTGTCGTGCCATCGCTAAAGCTTGCACAAATGACGACTAATACTCACAAAAGAAATTCTAAAGTATTACCTCCCGTATCACTCCTAAAATTGAGCAGGGAAATACAATCAGAATCTAGCTTTCTTTTGCAAAATGTAATCTCAACAAATGGAGAAGTCACATTGGAAGGAGCTTCAGTTTTTGAGGGAAAAACAAAAAAACTTAAAGGTTTCTTAACTAAGGAAGAGGTCATGGGAATTAACTGGATAAAAGGAAATGTAAAAGGCGGTTATGTAGAAATCTTTGTCGAAAAACAAAGCAATCCTATTGTATTCGAAGTATTGTCAATGAAAACTCATATACAACCACACGTGAACGGAAATAATATCTCTTTTGAGGTAGACATAGAGTCTGAAGGACGTATAGGGGAAGACAGAGGAATTTCTATGAAACCTTTTTCTGATGATACTCTAGCAAGAGCAGAAAAAGCCATTGAAAAAGAAGTGAAACGACTAGTAGAAAGTGTATCAGAAAAAACACAAGAAGAACTCCAAGCAGATGTTTTTGGATATCGAGATAGTTTAAGGATCCATTATCCTAAAGTGTGGAAAAAAGTAAAAAAAGACTGGGATCAGACATTTAGTGAAGTACCGATCGAATACAATGTAAAAATAACCATTAAAGATTTTGGAACGATTGGGAAATGAAAAACATAAGTCAACAGCTGTATTAAAGGTATTATTGTCCTATATTTAGGTCTTTATCACATTTAACAGCGTATAGGAATAACGAACTCTATAGTTCTGCCACTGTATCGCTTTAATTCCACCATAATGATAAGGATTTCAGTTGAATTTTGCTGAATTTATAAAATGGTCAAGTTGTGATATTTAATCAAAATCCGTCAATAAGAGCGATAACAAGAAAAAGTAACAAGGAAGCCTCCGAACCTCTATCATGAGGGGGACCCAGTGAAAAGAACCTAACGGTGAGGGAAATTATTCACTCACCGTTAGGGCAGCTGTAGGGCTGGTAAAGATGGATATAGAATATTCTTTACTGTTATACCTCCGAATATGTTCCATTTCCTCTACAGAACAATAGCGCACCTCATTACCATTATCTAGATGCAGAAACTTGATTTCTCTATTTATATTTCGGTAATGATTTTCAATACTTTTGCTCCTCCTGCCACAATGATAATTGAGTGGCCTTTAGAAGATATTTCCCTAATTTCTTGATAGATTTCTTTACCTTCAGAAAGAACTGTACTACTCCCCAACTTGATTACATATAAGCTACTGATTATGGCCACATCCCTTCGTTTTGAAAACTCAAAGCTCTTCCTCTGAAAAGTCAAAATATTGATTGAATGCTCGAACAGCTTGACCTGCAGCCCCTTTGGAATGTTTCTCTCATCCATTTTATGTTGATTTAGAAGTAACTTTAGTCAATGTTGGGGATTGCGCTCAGATCTTATCTCTCCAGTAAATCTTTTTAGCATTTCCCAGTAATTATCCCAAAGGGAATTCAAATGCTGGTTATTTACGATGTACTCGCTTGAATGTCTGTTTAATAATATTTGATCGACTTCTTGTTCTTTTTCCATACACTCCTCATCCTTAGACATACAAGAGAAATAATAGCAACAAAGATAAAGCTAACAAAGAAACCTGGACGAAGTTCATTTCCAATGATAGTACCACTTATTGCAGCAAGGATTAACAAAAGCCCTAAATAAGAAAACATTTTATTCCATATCGTATATGTTAAAATACGAAAAGAAGATGTAATGATAAAAAACCAATTGTACAAAAGTAGAATTCCTGCTGCGGTTGTGATGTACTCATAGGTCTTTTCTGGAAGTAGCAGGGCTGTCACAATTGATGCCACCAAACCCATTGTAGCGAGTCCCAAAGAAGCAATTGGTAAGTTCTTGAATTTGTCGCTCTTCTTAGCAAATAATGAGGGAGCATCACCATCTTCAGCCAGGGCTTTAAGCAAGTTAGTTACTCCATATAAGGCTGCGGTCATTGTTGAAAACCCTGCTATAATAATTGCCCCATTGAAAACGTGTGGAAAAAATGCAAGATCATATTTTGCTAAGGCTGTTACAAATGGACTTTCATTCACTTGAAATGATTCTAGTGCCACCATTGAGACCGCAAGTCCAAGAGATAAAACATAAACGATTGTTAAACTGGTTAACATGATTTTCCCTGCCTTAGGAGCATCTTCCTTCTTATTCAATTGCAACGCCATAATGCCGATCACTTCAATTCCCCCATAGGCATAGAAAGCATAAATAAGAGAAGCCCAAAAACCTTTAAATCCCTCAGTAAATAGTTCATTTCCCTTTAATGGCAATTTAATTGGCTTTCCTCCACCCTTTATCCAACCAAATAAAGCAGAAACTGCAAGAATAATAAACATCACAATTGCAGCGAATTTAATGATGGCAAGAACATTCTCAATTTTATCGAAGCCCTTTGTGCCTGTGAAAACGATCAAAACAGAAAGAATCGCATAAGCAGTTGCAAAAATCCACAAGGGGATATGAGGGAACCAAAAACGGGAGAGGATGGCGAGTGCAATCAATTGACTACCCATGATCAAAATATTTGAAAACCAATAATTCCACCCACAACTAAAGCTAGCCCATTGTCCATAAGCCTTGCCAGCATAATAACAAAAAGACCCTTCCTGTGGATCTTCTGCTGTCATTTTTGCTAAAATATCAAATACGATATAGGTACCAATTGCTGCTAGAATGAACGATAGAACAATGGAAGAACCCGTAATTTTGATTCCAATTGTCGATCCTAGAAAATAACCAGTTCCAATCGTACACCCGACACCAATTAGCGCTAACTGCCACCATTTCAATCCCCCCCTATCACTTGCTTCCTTAGAGATCGTTTCAATTGAACTACTCTTTTTACTCATTTACTTGCTCCTTGCCTTCATATAATTGGTAACCATTTATTATCCAATATTTATATTCATCCCAAACTACGTGGATCAAAGGATATAGCGTCTATTGAAGAAATTCTGCCTCTCCACCAGTTAGAATGACTATACCCCTCTACTCCTGTGAAAGTAATGTCTTTTAAATGAAGAAAAGTCGCAGGGTTTTCCTCTTTGCTATCCTCTAGCTGCTTTAAATAAGCTTCTTTCAATACAGTAAATTTCTTGCCAATGATTTTTGACATCGTATTATCCTTTAACTGTTTGGATATTTCTGAAATTCCTTCATAGTAAGCATTGGCCCCGATTAAAATACCTGAAACAATGACTCCTTTTACATTTAAAGTGATGGGTACTTCTATTCCATCTTCCTCCACTAGTGATAAAAACATCAATATTATGGCGTCATCTGTCCCGGCTGGATCATTCTTTTTATTTGACATCTTTTATTTCACCTCAATATTTAGGTTTACTTTCTCCATTAAAGCTCAAATACTTACTTCATTAATTTGCTATAAGTTCAATTTAATATTCACTCATTTAACCAAATGAAGAATATTCAAATGTCATGAAATCAATACTAAAATGTAAAGACATTATACAAATAGTGAGTTTGCACAATAACCTAAAAAAAGGTGATGAGAGGTGCACAAAAAAAAGAAAAAGCTTGATTTATTAGCTGTATCATCAGTCCCACTTGTTATGACACTAGGTAACTCAATGTTAATTCCAGTACTGCCTTTGATTGAGAAGAAACTAAGAATATCATCATTTCAGGTTTCATTAATCATAACGGTTTATTCGATTGTTGCAATTGCATTAATACCCATTGCTGGTTATTTGTCGGATCGATTAGGCAGAAGGGTTATCATGATACCTTGCCTTGTTTTAGCGGGGATAGGAGGTGTTGTATCTGGTTGGGCTTCCTGGCAAATGGATGATCCTTTTCATATGATCCTTGTCGGAAGAGTCCTACAAGGGATAGGATCTGCAGGAGCAGCTCCAGTGGTCATTCCTCTAATAGGAGATATGTTTAGTGATGATAAGGAGATCACAGCTGGGTTGGGTACAATTGAAACCTCGAATACAGTAGGAAAAGTATTAAGCCCGATAATAGGTGCTTTATTAGCATCGTTCATCTGGTTTTTACCATTTTGGTTTATTCCTTTTTTTAGCCTCATTAGTGTTTTACTTGTTATTTTCTTAGTGAAAATTCCAGATATAGATAATGAAAAACAGTCTGTTACTGAATTCACCAAATGTGTTAAAGATACTTTCAAAGCAAATGGAAAATGGCTTTACGCTATTTTTGTTATTGGATGCATTATTATGTTTGTTCTATTTGGTGTTTTATTTTACCTCTCAGACACATTGGAAACTTACCATCACATCAAAGGCGTAAAAAAAGGGTTCTTCCTTGCGATCCCTTTGCTCTTCCTCTCTATAAGCTCCTTTGTTTCCGGTAAGAAAATGGGTCAAAAGAAAAAACTAATGAAATTAGTCATTGCTGGTGGCATGGGATTATTGGCCCTTTCGTTTGTTGCATTACGATTACAACACTCATTTCTCTTTTTGCTTCTTTTCCTTGTATTTAGTGGCATCGGGATTGGGATGGCACTTCCATGTCTTGATGCTTTAATTACAGAAGGAATTGATAAAGGAGAACGTGGCACCATTACCTCCTTTTATAGTGCTATGCGATTTATTGGTGTTGCAGCAGGACCTCCAGTCTATGCGTCAGTTATGTCTGTTTCCCACCATCTTGTCTTTTATCTGTCCGGTGGGATAAGTCTATTTGCCTTACTTATCGTAATTGTCTTTGTAAAACCGGAAGAGAAAAAGGAGAGTACAATCAAATATGCTTGAGAAGTGCAAGAGAAAAAATGATATTAGCTGATACAGTATCGTGATGGAACAGACAGTTGATCTATTAGAAATAATCATCGATTATTGAATCAGACCTGCTTCAAAGCAAGTATAAAAGGTTTATTTAGTCAAACATACTAATAAAAAGTAGGAGGCTTGAAATGACTCATCAAATGGATTATTTACATGAACAATTAAATAACGCGAGGATAGCTGTTGAACATAAACAGCAAAACAATACAGGTTATGCAGAAGCACAACAATTTATTAAGTTAGCAGAGGAAGCGTTAAATGAGGTAATGATTAATCCCGATAGTGAAGTGGATAAAAAAGAAATTCAAAGAGCTACGGATTTGTTACGTTTGCTCGAAGAAACAAATCAAGCAACAACCTAATAGAGACAAGAAAACACATTGCTCCCTTGAGCAATGTGTTTTCTTATTTTGGCCACAATAATTGACTCGTACATTAATTAACAAATACTTGAATATGAATGGTACAAGCTGATAAAAGGGAGTGAAATATATTGAGTATATTCCTCGGTTATATTTTTCTTGGTTTGTCATTAGCTGCACCTATTGGACCAATAAATGCTGCTCAAATTAATCAAGGAATTAAGAATGGTTTTTTCCATTCTTGGTTAATTGGATTAGGTTCAATTGTGGCTGATCTTTGTTTTATTCTTGGTGTTTTTTTAGGAGTTGTGCACTTTTTAGAAATTCCTTTAATGAAGTCCTTTCTATGGCTTTTTGGTTCATTTGTTCTTTTTTACACCGCATTTGAAAATTTGGGAAGCTCGTCCCAAATAAATTCCCCTAATTTGAGAAACAAGACTTCCTTAAGCAAAACATTTATGAGTGGGTTCCTGTTATCGATTACTAATCCCCTGTCTATCCTCTTTTGGTTAGGTATATATGGATCAGTCTTAGCAAACACAATAAATCGGTATGATAATCTCCATTTAATTATGTATGGAGGAGCAATTATCCTTGGATTAATGATATGGGATATTACCATGGCCACATTATCAAGTGGTTTCGGAAAAATACTAAACGATCGTGTACTTAAAACAATTTCCCTCGTATCAAGTTTAAGCTTACTCGGTTTTGCCATTTACTTTGGGTTCCAAGCGTTTACATTACTATTTGGATAATAAGGGGAGACATTGCTTAAAATACAGAATAAAATTACGAACAATGGAACAAGAAAACAGAGTGCTTTAAACAAGATAGTTGGAAAATGGTGTCGCTCTTTCCCACCCCCACCAGATCGCCATCAAAATTTGGAAGCAAATGCCTGCAGGTGCACGAATTCAAGAGCAAGAAACCGTAGCTATCCTGGTTCATGGATATTGCAGCAAGTTTGGTTACAGTAGCCATCATTGGGCAATCTATCCGTGAATATTTGGTCAGTTTCATCTTCAGAAAGCGACGCTCGGTGGAAAATGCTTTTTAGTGACTTCACTCCTACCTCATATGTTGAGCTGAAATGTTCTGCGTCATCGAACGATGCGTACATCGGTAGAACCTGTTCTCTATTCATGATTCGGTCCTTCCCGTCCCATCTCGAGTTTGAGATGGGACTATGACCTCGGCTGACTTCTGATGGTTCAGTGACTTCTCGTGAGGCCAGTTACCATAAGTGTAGGGCATGGGCCATCAGTCCTCCCCGGGTAAGCGCACAAACTTCCTCTCCATCTACCCGCCTTATTTACTGTCCTCCCCTTTGGTTGTAAGGGCTAATGTATCGTCATTTCATCCAAGAATGACAGCCTCTTATGAGGTTCGTGTTCCTCGGGTCGGAGATTTGCCTTCAGCTTCTTTCAGATTCCGGGTTGCCCCGGACACCCTTGCCTTTGGCTAACGGTTACCACAACCTTCACCGTTCGGGACTTGAACTCTAAAGCGTGCACGACATTCCGGTGCACACCACAAAAAGAATGAGCCATAAAAAGGCTCATTCTTCTTCAAAATCAAACATACTTTTAGCGAATCGATTATGAACTGCACTTGTTTCGAATAGTAATTCTTCTTTTCTTTCGTGAAGTTCGGAATTCTCTTTTTTCACAGGAGAATCTTGGGTTATCATTTGGTAAATGACGTGTCCGAGAAGACGTTTTGTAATTTTGTTCTGAAGGACTTCTTGCTCCTCTTTCGTTAAAGAAGCTGGCATGGTCAAAATAATATCTTCAGTAGCTTCCTTTTTATTTAAAATACCCTCAAATAATATAGTTGCCAGTTTTCTACTGAAGTTGCGTCCCTCTACTTCCTTTAGTTCGTTTAAAAAACTCAAGACTGACTCAGGTGTATCATTAGGAAGACGAAAGGAAATCGTCTTTCCCCGATCATAGAAACCTGACATGTTTATCACTCACTCGCTTTTGCGACTTCTAGTTCAATCCCTTTTTGCTGTGCATAAATCATAGATAGTTTGTAGTATGCCCTAGCGATTGTCCAAATGGCATCTTCAGAAGATAAATCACCTATAAAAGTTATTGGGTACTCCTGTTTTTGCTCATTAATTCTCTCAAGGTATGACTTCAAGAGTAATGAGCCTCCTCCAATTAAATAAGCTTCATCAAGGTCTGGTGTCTTTCTCCAAATATGCTCAACATGACGATATTGAACTTTTGCTGCTTTTGTAAGTACTTCATCCACCAATTTTTGTATAGATACGGGTTTTCCTTTGACTTTTATATGATTTTTACGCTCTGCTTTTCTACCTGTTATCACATCGACTACTAGTGGACGACTCTGGAATTTATATTTATATTTATCGTAAACACTCTCAGCAATTTCATCCAAGTAAACAGAAATCCCTTCATCAATGCCAATACTTGAAATGTTATCAATTTCCCCGTTTGGATTGATGACAGCTGCATCTGTCGATATTCCTCCGATATCATTAATTAATATTTTCTTTTCCAACATGCTTTGGTTTCTCGTTTGTCCATTATCATAGGTGGTTAGATCAACAAATGCAGCAAACCCTTCAATGTTAACCAGTACTTCTTCGAATTTAAGGATCACTTTTTTTCCTGAATGATTAGGCGTTTGAAGAAAACGAACTTCGTGTGTTGATTGCTTTAGTTTGTCACGGAATACTTTTCGATATTTTTGCTTTGTTTCATCTAATGGAATTCCTGTAGATAAAAAGTATGTTGCTTGAATGATTCCATCTTTTTCTTCATATGTTTCGACTGCATCAACTGCAAGTGATGTTAATAGCATAATGAGTGTCTGATCACTCGTCGCTTTGTCCGAATCCGACGTTAACTCATCATTGAATTGATATGTTGTGGCGAGTTTTCCAACTGCATAGATTCCTTTACCTTCTTTAAGACTGGAAGATGTAACTTCTATGTGCAACCCGTTTAGTGTCTCTTTTTCAAGTTCATACTCTTGCCTCTCTTCGCCCTCTTCTGCAATAACATTCGGTATGTAAAGCTCTTTATTTAAACTTCCAAAATACCCTTTTAAAGCATCATTACCTACGTCAATAGCTGCAATCCTCAAAATATTCACCTCTTCTTAGTTATCTGTTTGCAATTATATCATATTTGCAAACAATTATCTATTTATGTTTGCAAATAAGACCATTCTGCATACAAATCATTTTCTTATTAATCTTTTACTTTCATACTGGGAAAAGAAAACCACGAAAATTATCTTAGTAAAATATTGATTTTATCGGCTGTACCGACTAGAAAATCAACATTATAAATTTCTGTTTTAAAAATTACATATAATTTAACGTAAACAGTAATATATTAATGGAAGTACTTGCGTTTCATATTTCGTATACGATTTATATTACAGTTATTTAATTTATTATTTTTATGGAAACGTTTATGTAACACATTATATAAGAAGATAAGTAAAATATTATGTTTGAGTGATACTTTTTCGTATTCAATAGCTGCTTATTTTATAAGGTGGTTTCTAACTGATTTCCCTCGGAAATCAGTTAGCGATCTAAAGTGTAAACAGTTTATGTTTTAGTTTACTATGATTAAACCTATTTATTAAATATGATAATAAATAGGTTTAAATAAGGAATTACACTTATGTATTCTAATAAACAAACTCTTAATGGTATGTAACATGAAACTGTTACATACCATTAAGAGTTTGTTTTAAGAAGTTAAATAATATTTTATGTCTATATAAACATGAAATGTAATTGAAAGTGGATAATTGATATTTTCACCTGAAAGTAGTTAGAACTTATGACTCTTATAAAATAATCTATTATGATGCAGTTTTTCTACGTTGGAGAACTATTTCCATAAAAGCTATTTTTGGTTAGTTACTTATTAACCACTTTCTGTTTTAGATGAAGTTCCTGGTTTAACTAAAAATTTTAGGATCTATAAATATGGAAAGGGGAGGGGACTATAAAATAATTGCTTAGTTTTATATATTTTCAATGCTCACAAAACGTTGATCGCCATGCTCGTTCTTAAGAAGCCTGTTTTATTAACACTGAAGCAAATTTACGCCAGATTTTAATTGCAATCTGTAATCACAAAACTCATATTATTGAGTTGCTTCACTGCACAAAAGTGCAGGGGCCTGCAAATAACTTTTTTCCATATAAAAAAACATAACGTGCAGTGACTGCATAGTCACTGCACGTTATGTTTTTTATCTTATTTTGATTCTATCTCATCTAACAGCTGTTCTAAAGCAAAATTAATAGCTCTAGTTTTAAATCCTTTTCCTTGATTAGCCGATACTTGCTGAAGTCGCTCTACTAGATCATTCCTCACTAGGTACGTTTGGCGTGTATGCGTATCCTCCATCGTTAGCTTTTTGTTTTTGGACTCTAATAACTCCCAAAATTCATTATCTTTTTGTAGCACTTTAGGAGAAGCTTGTTTCTTTTTACTCGCAGCTTTCGTCGATACGCTTTTTGGTGTTTCTGCCTGTTTCTTAACTTCTGCAGTGTCCTGCACTGCAATATTTGCAGTCTCCTCTGTTTCATGTTGGTTCTCTTCCCTATGAGTTTGATCTACAGGATTCTCTGAAGAGTGAATAGAGTTACTGTTACTATTACTGTTACTATTACGTTTTTCTGTTACGTTTTCTTTGTTTGCATCACCAAAAAATGCAGCTGCAGGGCTTGGCCGCCGATTTCCTGATTTCACTGCAGACTTTAATTTATTAGTAGAATTAGACTTTTTCTGGTTTTCCGACACGACCAATCAACTCCCTTAAGAATTTTTTGTGATAGCTAAATGCTTGATTTGCTTCTTTATTTTCCCATAGTCCATATACTGGTAAACGGCCAGTAGTGGCCCTTCGATGGATAACTGTATCAAAAACTAGTTCTGAATATTCCTCTTCGATTAGTTCGATCATTGCCTTTGAGTCCGTCCTTTTTGCATCAGCTAATGTTCGCAAAATGCCTGCTATTTGAAGATCAGGGTTTATTTTAGATTTAGCTGCTTCAATAGTATCTAAGAAACGAGGAATAGCCGAATAGCAAAATTTACTCGTTTCAAACATAATCACAACATGCGTTGATGCTCCTAAGGCATTAATTGTTTGTTCTGATAGAGCAGGGGGGGTATCTATAATAATATAATCATAGAAGTCCTTCACTGAACTAAGAGCGCTATCCAAAGCTAAAGAAGGGTTTCCGCTATATTCCCGGAACAGATACTGCGCAATGGTTGCGAGAAAGTCATCTGCAGGAAGGAGATGGAGATGATCATCCATTGCCTTTATGTAAGGGCGAGCATCTCCTTCTTTAATAGCTTCTAACACCGTTTGTTCTTGAAAGTCATACAAATCATCACTACCACTGATGAATTGAGTAAGGTTTCCCTGAGAATCCATATCTACAGCGAGAACTTTATAACCTCTTTGAGCTAATAAAAAAGCTGTAATACCCGAGGTTAGAGTTTTACCGACACCGCCTTTTTGAACACCGAAAGTAATCACCTTAGCCATGTTTTTCCTCCTTATCAATCTATTACTAGTGAATATTATACCATCATATTTAAGGAAAAAGAAAATTTAATAGGATAAGATTATGTACTAGTAAACTGTTACATATAGTATTACATAACATGTTGTTTGTTGTCTTTAATTTTTACGATATTTATATTCACTCCAAGAGATAATCGATGCTAGTTCCACCTCACAAATTTAGATAAGGAATAATTCTATTTAATTCCCAAAAAATAATCGATATAAAAATAGAGACCTTTGTTGCTCTAAATAAATATGATGTGCTATTCAAGTAGAAGAGCGTACTTTTAAAATCAAAGTTCCGAAGTGATAGTCAGTTTTTTCCGAATAAATCACATATTATAAACAACAAAAAAGTAGACTGTTTTGCTGGAATAATGTTGTAAAGAAAATCAAAGTGATCATCCTTTATTAAGTCGGAGTGGTTGAAGAAATTGACCTTACCAGAGAAATGAAAATATCTTTTAGATGAGGTTTATATAGGTCTTGAAAGAAAAACATTTAAAGTAATTTATTCAATAATAATTATGATAAACATCATCATTAAGTAATTATGTTTTATTAAAGTATTACGTAAACTGTTACATAATTAAATTGAGTTTGTTATTGGCAAGTTAGGTCGTTACTTTTATCCAACGGATGTTTGCAATGGAGATAGGGGAGGGGATCATTAGTGTACGTCTAAATTTACTGTCTTCAATAAAAGTGATTGAGAAATGCACCTTATAAACTGAACTGATTTATTATCAATGCAATTTATTAGTTCAGGGTTTTGAACCTTTAATATTGAAAATTATTTGGGTTGAAAAGAACTTATAATAATTTAATAGAATACAATCATCATTCTTTTGTTTGTTTTTTATTTTGTTTTAATTATTTGTTTTAAATGTTTCTTGTTTTACTGTTTTAGAGGGGTATGAACCTAGTGATATCAAGGCTTTGAGAGATGAAAGTATCACCAATTTTGCGCTAACTATCACTAATTTTGCGTATAGTATCACTAATTTTGCGCTAACTATCACCAATTTTGCTAAGAACCATCACCTTTTTTGCTACTAACGCTCACTAATTTTGCGTATAGTATCACCTTTTTTGCTAACCATCACTAATTTTGCTAGGAACTATCACTTTTTTTGCTATTTGATCTAATTTCCCCTTACACAATAAATTCTTATTAAACTATCACCAATTTTGCTAATGGATTACTATTAACGCTCACTAATTTTGCGTTTTAGAGCTGTTTTGTTACCAGAAAACCCCTTTTTGAAGGCATCATGAACCGTGGATTTTAATCCCATGATTTTATTATCACTAATTTTGCGTCTTCCACCCAACAAATGTGTTAAAACTAGGGTGAAAAACAAATATTTACTTAAAATCACTCCTATGATAAGTTAGTGATAGTTAAGTCGAGAGGATGTCATTTATGAAGAATCAACTTGATATCAAACAAAGCGAACTTCAAAGCATAGACATAAAAAACTGGGTAACAAAGTCAAATGAATTAATTGAAAGTACATATAAACTATCTTTGCAAGAACAAAGAATTCTTCTAGTGATGGCTTCAAAAGTTCAACCTAGTGACGAAACGTTAAAAACGTATAGTTTTAGGGCTAGGGATTTTATTGAAATCATAGGAAATAAAAAAGGAACTGGATTTTACTCTTACTTAAAAGAAATTGTGAAAGGGCTTCAAACTAAAGTGCTCACAATAAAAAAAAATGGGCAAGAGCGTGATTATAGCTGGGTCATTACTTCTATTTATGAAAAAAATGAAGGTTACATAACTCTACAATTCCATCCAGATCTGAAGGATCTTTTTTTAGAACTTAAAGAAAAGTTTACTACCTATCAACTTGAGAATGTAGTGAGGTTAAATTCTGTTTATTCGATCAGAATTTATGAGCTTTTAAAGCAATATGAAAGGTTAAAAAAGCGACAGCTAACAATGTTAGAATTGAGGAGCTTACTTGGTATCGAGCCAACAAAATACAAACAATATGGCCACTTTAAAAATAAGGTGCTTCTTGTCGCGCAGACGGAAATTAATCAAAAAACTGATATTAATTTTGAGCTTAATGAAATCAAAACGGGTCGAAAGGTAACTAGCATTGAATTTAAAATCAACGGCAATTCAAATAAAGAGGTTAAAGTCATAACCGAGCCTAAGCTTGAAAAGACATTAGAGAGTGAAGAACCGAATCTTTTTACTATGACTCAAAATGAAGATGTGTTAGAAATTCAAGAGATTGGTTTAACCCTTGGGCTAAAATTGTCTGAAAAACTAATAAAAGAATGGCTTAAATACCCTAAGGAAAATATTATTGATTTAATGAATATGATCAAGTACAAAGATGATATTAAAAATCCAATTGGATATATTTCTACTGTACTACCGAAACAAGCCCAAGAGAAAAAAGAAATAACAGACCCAATTCAAAAAGCGATCCGTGATCTAATTAAGAAATATATTCCTAGTCAAAAAGTTTCACGATTAGATTCACTACCGGATTTTATAATAAAAGAGTCAGCTATGAAAGAGTTTATAAAATTGATGGATGTAGATCAAGCTGAAAATGTGTGGAGAGAAAATAGAGAACAAATAACATCGGAAATAAATGAACAAAGAAGGAAAATGCAATTCAGCTAATAACTTTTAAAATCCTCTCTAGGGTGTAGAGAGGATTTTTATTATTCATTAGGTAATTACCCCTTTGAAACTCTAAAAAACCTCATATAGTGCCTTAAAACGAGATATTTACTACTGTATATTTAAAAACTACCAATATTTGAGTGAAAACCAAGGAGTTGCACCATGATTTTCACTATACGTTGTTATTTTCCCTATCTTAAGTACTGTTAAAATTACACGTCATTAGCTACTAGTTCTATTTGAAATATATTACATAACCTTAAACATAAATGTATGAGCTTAAATTATATGTTACTGAAATATATTACATAATATTAAACATAAATGTATGAGTTTAAATTATATGTTTCGTAAAAATATTATTAACGGTTTTGGTCTAAACACCATTGGACAAGCTCTTCCCACATTTTCAGAGAATGTACCATATTTTAGAAAAAAGACAAACCATGAACCCCCGTTTCTCAAAGGTTTAATAATGAAGTCATGAGATAGTCCAGCATAGCCCTTTTTACATTCAAAGAACTCCGAATGAAGGCATGAATAAGAATGCAGCATGAGGAGCATTGAAATTTGGTTTATACTGAGCATCTTCGAGAATCTCACGAAAAACATTATTCTTAACGGGTGTAGAGAGAAAGTGACGCACAGATTGACGAGAACGTACAACTTCTTGAAAAGATTTAATAAGCAGGCACCTCTGCAGATTTCATGAATATGCTCTAAATGCGAATTGTACGAAAAAGTATAACGGATAGGCTAGAGGGACACATATTCCAGCAATGGAGCACCTGAATGAGCTTGAACTCAAAGCAGTTAGGACCAGAAATATGGAGAGTGCTAAGAAAAGCGCTGATGCCTTATAGGAAGATAGAGGCAGGTCCCTAAAAGTATATGGGATCTCTTTTTATGTGACCATCGGAGTAACAGATTAATTGATAAAGCAAAAGAACTTGCTCGTGATATCCTACCTTATCCAGCAGTGACAAATAATCGTTTTGGACTTGGATTCTATTTTATATTGATTGGTGGTCTAATGAAAATGAACTAAACCATCATGTTTATATGGAGTCACATGAAGCCCCTGGTACTTTTGAATATGTGACTACTAAAGGATTAATTGCGTGCTGTTGGGATCTAAAAGTTTTAAGTTACGAAAGAGATTGTTGGATAGAGTCCATATTAAATAATCCAAAAGGCTCCCCAGATATAAATAGGTATTTAAAAATGCTATTAAATGAATATTTACCCTTCACATGTGGGAAGGAGTGGATTGAGAAACTCTGACGAAATATCTAACAAAAAGATCCCGGCAAGGCATTGCAGCTATTGAAACGGTTGCCTAAAGATCTCCTAAATAAAACAGATCTTTACACAGGATGTAAAGATCAAAAAAAGCAATAACTATTTGTAAGACTCTAAAATTTCTAACCCCTTTTCTTTAACCATCCCTGAAACTACAAGCGATTTCACAATAGAGATAATGTTAGTCCTATTAAAAATAGGGTTGACTTTTAATGCTTTTTGTTCCAAGGCAAAATTATTACCATTGTAATTTTGTATATGTTTTGTGAATTCTTTCAAATCTTTTTTGGATAAATCATATGTAACTACTGTTTCGTGTATAGTTGGCTCTTGCATTCTATCGTCATTTAGTAATCCCACAAGTGTAAGGAGACTGCGGTTGTGAAATTTTAATTTCTCTATTTCAGCTAATAATTCTTTATACTGGTTATTTTCCATTATGCTCTTTTTCCTTTCTTATAATAGGAATGCATCTGTTGCCCACGCTATATTTCGAGCATGGAAAGTTTGAACTATAGCAGAAAGGGGAGATTGATAATTTTCACCACTTCGCTGTACTGTCACTGACTACTTCCAGAACAATACGTAAGGCTTTACCTCCCTATCGAAAAGCATAAACGATAGGGAACTAATATAAAAGCTAACTATAGATCATATTTGCAAGTGTAGAATATGTTGAGGTCCTTTTGGTCCGTCATAAATTTTGTTTTCGTCTCCAAAGCTGGTTTTTTTATATAGGTTTATTGCGGCTAAATTTCTCTTGTTAACCCCAAGAACAATTTCATTGGTATTCGGAAGAGTTTCTTTAACAAAAGAAGGAAATAATTTTAGTCCTAGTATAGCTAGTCCCTTACCTTGCCGGGAACTAATTACTTTTTGCCAAATTATTGATCTCTTAAGTTTTTGAGAGATTGAATATCAATCTGACTTTCGTCCCTTGCTCTTTTTCGCTAAATACTTCTATCTTTCCATTATGAGCTTCCACTAATTGTTTGGTAATTGCTAGTCCTAGACCAGACCCCTCCTGGTTAGCAGTAGTTGAAATACCTCTATAGTACTTAGTAAACAAATTCTCTAAGGTTTCCTTATCCATACCTTCCCCATTGTCTTCTACTCGGATGCAAAATCTCGATTCTTCACAATATAGCCTTACGGTTATTTTTGTATGAGCATTGTTATGTTTGATGGCGTTTCCTAACAAGTTACCAATGATTCTTTTAAACCACTTAGTATCCATTTCAAAATAAATTGGATTTTCCGTTTCATCCCTGAATTCGACATTATACTCAGAAAACTCAGGGTGGTTAAAAAATTCGATTATAATTTCTTTTAAAAGTGGAGAAACCTCAATTTTTTCTTTTTGCAATGGCAAAGACTCATACTTCAATCGATACGTTAAGCTTAGGTCATCTATTAATGACTGAATATATTTTCCTTTATCATGAAGAGAGTTGCCGATGTTTTGTATTTCAGGTGCAGACCACTCGTAGTCAAGCGATCTTAATAAAACCGCATATCCGACCATAGAACTTAAAGGGGTTTTTAAATCATGTGATAAACCGGCAATCCAATCTTCTCTCATCTTTATTAACTTTTCATTATGTCTTTTGTTCTCTTGCAACTTGTTTGTAAGAATTCCTAAAGATTCATGGATCGCAGAAAAAACACGTGGAAAGCGCATTTTTCTTCCTTTTTTCAGTCCTGATGGCTTCTTCAATTGGTTGTTTGCTAAATTTTCAATCCATTCAAGCATATGGAGAATTGGAATTCCCCACCGTCTTGCATGATAGTAAGAGAGCAGTACCAAGCAGATGAGTACACATAGCAGGAAGATACTCAAATTTATAAGGACAGAGACTCCAAGTTCATTATCTAAAGAGTTTGCGGTATATGCCCCTTCCCTAGGCGCCCCCAGTACAACAGTATTGTCTGAAATTGATGTTGTCGCAATGTCGTAGTGCTTGTTACTTACTGGTGTTGCTTCGCTTATGATTTCTTCATTAGTTAATTTTTGAGGTTGATTAAAACTGTCTACAATATCTCCTGTTTGATCGTAGACTATATACCAAGCCTTGTCCTCTTGAAGGGTATTCTGGAAGGAAGAAGAACTTAAGGTTTCAGCATTTCTTACGGTGTTTATAAGCTGCTCGCTGATTGAGGGATAGCCGTATAAAGCCATAAGCTCCTCATTTATCATCCAAGACTTAAACTTGTAAGGGGAGTCAAAATCTTTTGTATTTATATTAATTAAATCATGCATAGAGTAGTAGTTTTGCACCTCATCGGGCGTTTTTAAAGAGTTAACAACGTCCCCATTTTGGACATCAATAACTTGAAGCCATCCGTGATTTTGGTTAATGTTTTCTTTTATATCCTCACTAAACTCCACACTGTTATTTTTTGTGTTTACATTTCCTTCTATGTAATCGTTTGTTGCCCGGGTAAAATCTGAATTGTATTCTTGTTGACTTAAGGTTTGATATAGGTAGAAAAAGAAAACACTGATGAGGATTGTACATAAAATTAAGAAAAAAATATGTTGCAAAATAAATTGTGAGGTTAGTTTATTGTGCATTCTGCCTTCACCATCTTATATCCTAATCCTCTAACTGTTTTCAAAAATATCGGTTTAGAAGGATTGGGTTCAATCTTATCCCTCAGCTTGTGAATATGTACAATAATTGTATTATCATCTATAAAATTTCCTTTACTTCCCCAAACCTGTTCATATATCTGATCCTTTGTTAACACTCGCCCTGAGTTTTCGCAAAAAAATACAAGCAGTTGATACAGTTGTGCTGAACACTCCCTAGTCTCTCCTTCAACAATCAACTCTGCAGCTTTTTTATTTACTTTAAAATAGCCAAAGTCTATTCCTTCATCCTGTTCATGTTTTTTAGGTTTTGTATATATTGTGCGTTTTAAAATTGCTTTAGCTCTTGCCACAATTTCTAACGGATTAAAAGGCTTCGTTATGTAATCATCTGCCCCAAAAGCAAACCCTGTTAATTTATTAAAATCTGTATCTTTTGCTGTCAAAAAGAAAACGGGAGCGTCGGACGCATCTCTTACCGAAGGTAAGATCTCAAATCCAGATTTACCTGGGAGCATTACATCTAAAAGAATTAAGTCGAAACTATATTTTTTCACTAAATCTAGGGCATCTTCTGCATTGGTACATAGGGTCAAGTTTGTAAAATTTTCTTTTTGAAAGGTGAGACGTAGCATTTCTAAAATATCTTCATCATCGTCTACTATTAAAATATTAGGTTGAATATCAATGTCCACCATTTAACACCTCTTTTTCTAATTAATGTAATGTTAATCTAAATTACAGGTGCTGTAAATCTTCTGATGCTACATTTTTAGTGAAGGAGGAATATTAATGTGGGCAATATCTTTACAAGAATTAAAAGGATTATCTAAAGGAATAAGATCCATTATTATTACAGCATTCATCACAGGGATCTCCTTATTGTTCGCTTATTTAGCACAAGAAAATGGAGAATTGATTGGAGGGATTAGTAAGGAAAGCGCCTATACCAGTGGGTTGTCAGTAGGTGTTATTTTCTTCGGCATTTTATTTGTGTTTATACTCTCTCACGATGCTATTAGTAAAGAGAGTCAAAATCGTACGATGAGGTTCATAGTAACAAAAACCTCCAGAAAAAACATTATTCTGGCTAAAGCCATAGGTATTACCCTTTTCTGGATAGCTGTTGTTTTCCTTTCCGTAAGTGCCATTTCACTAGTAGCAAAAATGTTTTTTATTAAAACATTTCTTCAATGCATTGTTTTCTTATTTTACGGGATTTCGATTACTCTGTTGGTCTCTACATTATGTAAAAAAGGGTCCCAATCTTTATTCATAGGGTTACTCGTATCACTTCTTTTACCAGCAGTTAGTTTCGCCACAATCTTTTGGGATAACATCTTTATTCAATGGGTTAAGTATTTAACCCCCTATTATTATATGGATTTGGGTTTAGGGTATTTAACAATTGTATTGGTTTTATCCCTTGGGCTCTTAGTTACTTCCTCCATTTTATTTGAAAAGAGGGATTTATAATGACTATTATAAAAACCAACAATATAACAAAATCTTACAATGATAAGAAGGTGGTTAAAGACATCTCTCTAGAAGTAAAGGAACAAGAGATTTTTGGATTTTTAGGCCGTAATGGGGCTGGGAAAAGCACCTTTATTAATATGATTACCGGCATTATTTTACCCACTTCTGGTACCTTTGAATTGTTAGGGGAAACCGATCTGAATGTAGTCAAGAAAAAAATAGGGGTCTTGCCGGATTATTCAACCTTTTACGACTCTTTGAGTGCTTTAGACCATTTGAAATTTTATAGTAAAATTCAAGGGGTAAAACCTTCAAAAGAATATCTTATGGAAACTCTAGATCTAGTAGGACTCACAGGTAATGAAAAGCAAAAAGTAGGAAAATTCTCATTTGGAATGAAAAAGAAATTAGGGATCGCTCAAGCTATCGTAAACAAGCCCGAGTTGCTCTTCTTGGATGAACCCACTTCAGGAGTAGATGCAGAGTCAGCGATTCAGATCAAGCAATTGATAAAGAAACTAAATGAAGAAGGCCGGACTATTTTTATGACCTCTCACAATTTAAATGAAGTCGAAGAAATTTGTTCCCAAATTGCTATTATGAGCGATGGAGAAATTCGTTCAGAAGGAACATTACGGGAAATTAAAAGCAATTACACCACCTCATTATTAGCTAAGGTTAAAGTCCAGCCAATCATAAAACAGCCTGTTCAAAAAGAAATTTCTACATTCTTAGAAACGAATTTCAGTAAATTTCGTTGGGATAGTAACTACTTAACAGTAGAAATTGGAAATGAAAATGAAATTCCTGTGATACTCAGAACGTTAATGCAGAGTAAGGTGGATATCTTTGAAGTGAAAGTCATTGAACCGTCATTGGAAGAGGTTTTCCTAGAAAAGAAGATCGCTATATAACTAAGAGGAGGATTGGATATGCGAGGGATAATTTTTTTGTTGGAGCTTTTATTTCTTTTGTCTGTAGTGGGATTAATAGCTTCTTCACTTGGATTGGAAGTCCTAAAAGATTGGAAAGTAACCTTAATTATTACGGCTGGGGCCTTATTTTTAATTACGACGATATTAAGAAAACAATACAAAAGCTCAACTTAGCATCCTTACAGAAATAAAGCGAGAAAGCCTACAGTTTTAATCGTGGGCTTTCTCGCTCGTCTCTTTTATAGGAAAAAAATCTGGTGGCCCCATCTAAAAATGACAAAGAAAAAAATGATAACGACTATCACACTCACGGTTTGCCACCAATGTTCAAAAATCTTCATAATTTATTACTTCTTTTGAAGTTGTTGGTTGGTACATGAACTCAGGTATTCAACCAAACAATTTCGAAGACTGGGCTAAATATGAAGGTGATAGACGTTATTTAGAAGATTGGCAGCTATCCCTTCTTAAAAGTTGGGATTGTGGAAGGGATTCAATAGAAATCATAAATGTTATGAAAAGTATCGTGCTGGAGTTTAAAAACGTTCATAGCTCCCTTTGCAATAGGCTAGAAATAAGCTAAAACACTGTTTGGATTAATAAAATTGTAGGCATGAGGATTGTTGAGGAAGATGAAAGGGGGATTTGGTTGAAAATTTTACGATACGTTCTATCAATAGCAACTTTTACACTTGCTGTTTATGGATTGATTACAAGTAATTTTGAGTTTAATCATATTATGATATTTCTTTTAGGACTTACAATGTTGATTATAGGAATAGAAGAATTTCAGAAAGAAAGAAAAGCAATTGGAATGTTACTTGTTGGTGTTTTCATATTCTCCTTATTTGTATCAATCGAGGGGTTTTTATTAAGCTAAAGGGAGCAAATCTGGAAGATGACCACCAACGTTTAATGCTTAGTATAAATACACTTTAGTTCGGCGCTAAAATGTGAATAGTTTTTTTCAAAAATATAAGGAGTGATCTATATCTATTTAATGCAAATTGTATTATTTCTTCTTCCAGCAGTTGCTCTTTTATTAGGTGGGTTAGGATATTTTATTTTTAAAAATTTATATGTAGCCCCTTTGATCGTTATAATAACAGCAAGCATTTCAGTATACACTGTGTTTAATTCTTCATTTTGGATATGGGTAGTTATTTACACTTTGGTATCATTTTTGGCAGGATTATTTGTTAAACTACTTTCTTCAAAAAGGCAGACATCAAATACCTATTAAACAATCGGGAGTTTAATTGAATAAGAGGTAGAGTCAGGAAAAAGGTTTTATCTTTGTAAATCCGCATTTTCCTGACTCTAGACACTACCCCTACTTATGTAAAGGACATTTAAAAAAAGCTAAGCAGCACTATTTAAAGGGTGAGTCTTGTAAGAAGCAGGGGTCAGTCTTATCATTCCAAGAGGCACCCTTTTTACAATTAGCTTTTTGGATCCATGATTATAATTAAACGGCAAATTATCCTCTTTCATTAATTTCATAAGCTGTTCGTATTCCTGACTCAATTGCCCCTTCTATCCACCCATGAAAGGAAGAAGTGTGCTCTCCTGCAAAATGCAACCTACCTTCAGGTTGACGAATGACCTCGGAAAACTTTTCTCCCTGGCCCGGGAGGAAGAGAGTAAAAGCCCCACCGGAATATTGATTTAAGGTCCAATTATATGAAAACGCCTGCATGTATTCTTTATATACAATATTCCCATAGATTTTGGCCAAATCGTCCAGCAATTCACGTACCATCTCGTTATGGGGTAAACCAGCCCAAAGGATCGCATCTTGTCCCCAACTATAACTTGCCAATAAAACCGCTGGACCAGCGGAACCTATTCCGTGACTTGGAATATAAGAAAACCTTGAAGGAAGATCCGTTACGGCATTTCCTACCCCTGCCTTCTCCCAAAAGCGATGTCGAAATTCTATGCCGATTTTAACGGCAGGAAGGTTTATAAGTTCTCGTATAATCTGCCGTTTCTCAAAGGATATAGAGTTATAAGGGAAGACATCTATATATTGAAATACAGAAAAAGGAACGGTGACAATTGCATAATCTCCCTCGTACTGATGCCACCTGCCAGTTATAAGATCTATTGCTTGGATTTTTACACCATTGTCCATCTGATAAATTTTATCCACTTTTCGGTTCAATCGAATATTATGCTGCAGCTCCTTCATAAAGGATAAGGGTAATTGATCATTCCCTCCGTCAATCTCGAAAAACCTCACCGTTTTACTAAAAATCGGATAAATAATATCTGTTAAAATATCCACAAAGGAAAATCCCGGAAACCCTTCAAGTCCTAACATGACACCTATGCTCCTTATTGCGGAAGTCGATAAAGGTCTCCCAATAGGATTAAACTCAAGAAACTCGCCCATGGAATACTCTGCATATTGTGCTTTTAGCTTCTCCTGTTCCTCCGGGGTACTATTTGAATAAAGTTCTATAAATGGTTGAGTAGCCTCCAAAAAAAGCTCGATGGCGGTTTTACCTTTTTCATTTTCATTAACTGGGAAGTTTAAAATATCAGGGTTTTCCTCGTACATTTTCCTTGTAGTTAAAACATTATTTACATAAATCAAATCGACAGGTGAGGAATTAATGAAAGGATTAATAGGCAATTGAAAACGTCTTATATATTCAAACACCAATTCGTGATTATCAGGGATTCTCATTGCTCCTACATCTAAATAATTACCTGAAGTAAACGGATGCCTTACTGTATAAACCCTCCCTCCAATACGATCATTACCTTCTAATATGATCACATGATTACCGGCTTCTTTAAGCAAAGAAGCAGCAACAAGACCAGCCATCCCCCCTCCTATAATAAGAACTTTTTTGGGACGGGACTTTTTTTCTAATCCTTTTTTTATAAATCTAAGCATATCATTTGGGTAACCTAATTTGCCGAGCTCTTTCAAAAATTCTCCCCCTTTCTCTAATCCATTTATATGGGGGGAAGAGTATTTTTATTTAGACATTCTTACTCAAAGATTATGTAAGAAAAGAATGGGTAGTTACGCTCGCTCCCCTATGGGTTAAGAAGTTAATTTCTATTTTTGAACCTCTAATTGTTTCCAAAAAATTTATTTTACTAAATAAGTTGAAGTGTAGAATATTGACAGACCTAGTTATTGCTTTTGGGTGTATCCGTAAAAAATACTTCTGCTATTGAATTCTATAGGTCAATGGGGATGATAACAAAAAGTAGAAAAATGGAGAGTATCTTTAACTGACGAAGGCGTTAGTTATAAATTTATTCGAAGATATCTTGAAATCAAGTCTTTCAGTATAGGAGGCAATACATTAAGTCATTAAAAGAAGGATAAATAACTTTAGACAATTAAGATAAAGCAGGAGGGATCGGAGAAATGGATATTCGCTTTGTTAAAAGCTCAGATTATTATGTTCTTCCACCTTTAATTAACGAATGGCGGGGTGGCAGGGGCAGAACGGAGGCTGAAGCCATAGTTAAGGTATGCCTCACGGCTGATACGGTGAGAATCGTTCTTTGAGATAGGAACTGACGAACTTCCAAAGGTAAGGGTCTAAATTTTTCAACATAAGGAAACTTATGTGTCATCTTACGATGACGTGAGTGGTGTGGAGCAGGGGAAAAGCCGGAGATAACCTCAAACGCTTACCTATTGCTAACTTAACTGTAGTATAGATAAGCTTTTTTGTAGAAAATCATTGAGTTCTTGGGGTTTAGATATTTCTAGAGACCCTTTATGAAGGTTGAAGGGCTTATATATTATGGAATTAAAGAAAGCCTGTCATTTCATTCATAACTAAATTTCAATTTCGATGTTGATAGTGAAACAATTCCTGGCATATAGTTTTATTAAAAAGGTGTGAATGCTGTGGCCTTAATGTTTGATAGAGATCGATTTGTGGATGAGCGTTATTTAAGTGTGAGTGTAAAAAATAAAGGGCTGAATTATGGTTTGGGTTGCATAGATGGAATTCGAGCTTTTTGGAATGAGCAGAAAAATCAATTGTTTATTTTTCGATTAGAAGATCACTTGAAAAGATTCCACGGCTCTGGAAAGAGTTTGTTTATTAGCATCCCCTATTCTGTAAAGCAATTGTCTTCCATAACCAAACAATTGCTTTTGTTAAACCGGGTCACTCAGGATGTTTACATACGACCGATTTGTTTTAAGGGAGCGAATACTTTACGTCCCGATATAAATGACCCGTTTAATCATCTGGCTATCTATACAGACCTTACGGAATATGAAGCGAAGCCATTTTTAAAAGTATGTATATCCTCTTGGACTAGAATAGGAAGTAATATGATTCCTCCCCAAGCCAAACCTTCAGCGGGGTACATGAACTCTGCACTGGCGATCAATGAAGCTGTTATGAATGGTTATGATGAAGCTCTCTTCTTAACAAAAGAGGGGAATGTCAGTGAAGGCTCTGCAGAGAATATATTTATTGTCCGTGGGGGTATGGTTCTTACCCCTCCTTTATCAGATGATATCCTTCCTGGGATTACTAGGGATACGGTTGCTAAGATCTTAAACAAAGAGTTAAATATACCAATCCTTGAACAAAGTATGACAAGGGTTGAATTATATGAGGCAGATGAAGTGTTTTTAACGGGAACGGCTATTGGAATTAAGCCAGTAGTAGAGATTGATCGAAGGGTGATTGGGAAAGGGAAAATAGGCTCGGTTACTTCAAAAGTTCAACAAATCTACAATCAAATCGTTCGTGGGGAAATGCCATTTTATAGGAATTACTGCTATCCCTTATATTAGAATGCTGTAATCTTTTAATAGCCTTTTTCTTTGTTCCAGAATAATAGCTAATAGGAGCGTTTAGTTTTTAATTAAAAAAAGATAGCAATAAATACTTTGTTTTTTCTGATTATCTTGAGCTCAAATCTTCCATAAAAGAGACGATTACCTAAAATTTAATAATTGTTTCCTTATGGGTACCCTGCCTATGTACTAAAGAAGCCTAATTGCTCCACCAGTTATGGAAGACCATTTCGGAGGTTCACCTTCTAAAAGTAAAGATAATGAAATCCAAACTATTGGGAATAAATTTGTGGCTACGAATGCCCAAACAATACGGTTCCTCATAATTAAATTTCCAAGTTTAAAATGTCCTTCTTTATTACATTCATGGTAATAGCCTAAAAGAATAATTAACAAGAGTAGGTTATAATAAAAGGCTGAATCTCAAGTATGTCTTGAATTCGAGTCTTCAACCATTGGGAGCGTTTGCTAAAAAAAAGTAAGCCCTCTATGTAGGTCTAGGGAGTTATTAAAATATGAACTATTCAAATTTTATGCATTGTATTATTTTGATCAATTAATGAAAAAACTTCCTGTACACTTTTTGATAGAGAAGTAAATGGAAGGGGAATTCAACTCAACATGTGGACAACCTTGTAATGATTATCTAAACAGACAGAATACTAACCTGTAAAAATAACGGGTGAAGTATGTCTATTTTTAAATCATTAACAAGGGGCGCTTGGTGTGTTAATTCCTAAGAACACAGGCGGATACCTTTGTATCTGCTTTTTTGTGTTTTAAGGAAATTTTACATCTCTAATAAACACACCTTTGTATCCTGAAAATTGTTTTTTTGCTAATGGAGGGGATTTTTAGATGTCAAAATATGAAAACGAAGAAATGCTTACAGGAGGGAATGTCTCAAACGTATATCGTTCGGGAGATACTGTTAGACGAGAATTAAAGCCAGAGAGTACTAAAATTCACAAGCTATTAACGCATTTAGAAAACAAAGGTTTCAATTATGCACCAACATTTTTAGGTGTTGATGAAAAAGGTAGAGAGATCTTATCTTTTATTGAAGGCGAAGCTGGCAATTATCCTTTAAAAGAATACATGTGGTCTAATGATGTTTTAAAGGAAATCGCAAAGATGCTCCGTCTTTACCATGATGCGGTGAGCGATTTTTCTTTTGATTATCGTTGGCAATCAATCGATAACACTCCAAAACCTTATGAGGTACTATGCCATAATGATTTTGCCATATACAACATTATTTTTAATTATAAAAGACCAGTTGGTATTATTGATTTTGATGTTGCTGCTCCTGGTCCAAGACTTTGGGACATTGTCTATACTCTTTATACTTGCGTTCCGTTAAGTAGGCTTTACCATACTGAAAACGGTGAACCAGTTTATTATGATTCATCACGGGATGCCAACCGTATTAAACATAGAGTTAACTTGTTTTTTGAATCCTACGGTATGGAGGGAATGAAAGCAGATTATTTAGAGATGGTCTTGCTACGATTAGAAGGGTTATGCAAAACAATAAAAAGAAAAGCCAAAGAAGGCGATATGGCTTTTCAAAAAATGATTGACGAAGGGCATCATGAACATTATCAAAATGAAATTAAATTTATTCGTGAACATGGAAAAGAGTGGATTTAAGAAGGGTTTGTGAACGAACTTGGAGCGCTTGATTAAAAAATGTATGCCTTTTCTACAGGTTCGAAACCGTATGTAGAATAATATTGAAATTACTTTTGCGCAGAAAGTGAAGGGAGATGAACGAATTGGAGTTTACACAAGATAATAGTAATTAATATGGTGGTTAAATTAGACTAACCATCATTTATCATAAACCGAGGTGGGTGGTTAGTATGACAAGGACAAAATTGATAATCGTCGAAGGTATGTGGGGTTCTGGTAAGAGCACTACAGCTGAATTGATTTATGACCATTTAACAGAATGTGGCATCGACACGCGTCTATTCCTTGAGGGAGATTTAGACAACCCAGCAGATTACGATAAAGTCGCATGCTTTACACATAATGAGTATAACAATCTATTAGAAAAGTATTCAGACTCTATCCGATTGATTCAGTCAATTACTGAAAGCAAACCTCACATTTATCTTTATTTAACCCCCCAACAAGAGATTTAGAAAGTTATATTTTGGATAAAGATATCATTTACGTGGGAGGAGGTAACACAAAAAATCTATTAGATTTATGGAGGGAATGGGGGCTGGATAGAATCATCAAAAAGGCATACGATCAAGAAATAATATTAGCTGGTATTAGTGCAGGATCCATCTGTTGGTTCGAAGAAGGAGTTACAGATTCATTTGGAGACGAATATGAGCCATTAAAATGTTTGGGGTTCCTCAAAGGCAGTAATTGTCCTCATTATGATGGAGACAAGGATAAAAGACTTGTTTATCATAAACTTATTGGTACAAGGAATATACAACCAGGAATTGCAACAGATGATGGTGTTGCTGTTCATTACATAGAGCAAGAAGTTAGTAAAATAGTCAGTTCAAGACCTAATGCTAAAGCATATCAAGTTTCCTTTGATGAGAAGGTTATAGAGAAGGAATTACAAACAAAATTTCTAGGGAATTGCTAAACAATCGGGAGCTTTAATTGAATAAGTCAAGACTGAATAACAGCCACATCTTAATCCCAGAGGGATTAAGATGTGGCTTATTTATTTTTGCAAATACCTATACAAATCATAGTGCAAATTCCAGTACATTTTCCCTTGCTTTTTCATATGAAAAATAAGGTTTTGCGATAGGTAACGGAACCCGTTAAGGTAAGTGGGGTCTCTTCTTTAAAAAACTCGTCTAACAACTAGTAATTTTGTAACGCATATAAAGTGGTTTTATTTATGCTTCATACATTTTGATCGTTTTTTTCAACTTAAACATTAATCGTTTTATGGTATTTAGAGTTCTGTCTAGCGTGGTTCGATCGCTGAAGATGACTTAACAGTGGGCAGGTATTGGTTGGATCCATCCTCTAGTTTTATACGCATAATGGGTCCAGGTAAGATGTAATAAGAGGAAAAATATAGCGTGTAGGTAATTGGAATTAAATTCCCAAAATTGTTTGAAAACGGTTGCAAAACATTTGTTCGTCAAGTACACTGTGAACAAGAATGAGATGGGAATAAATGGAGAGTAAAACCGAGAACTAAACATGAATTTAACCAATAATTAGACGTGAGTCAATTCACTTTTTATTCCGGTTTTATTTTGGTGCAAACCCCAATTCTATAAGGGTCAGAACTCACCTCCTTTCACTTCGTTTTCAGTAGAAGACCTCACCCCATCCACGTACGTTACTGTGATGAGGTCTTCTACTACTCGTTACAGTCGGTGGGATTCGAAAATATAATTGGGGTTTGCTGAGTGGATGGGATGTAGGTAGGTTGGGTTAAAGGTAGTTAAACTAAGTTTGGGGATCAAGTGAAGTGAAGGTCAAAATGGGATTAGGGAATTGGGATCAGATCAAGTGATAAGTTTAAGTGCGTGAAAGGTCAAGAGATTATTCAAGGTCTAAGGAAAGAAAAAAGTCTTAAAAAGTTAAGTTCAAAGTTAAAAGCGAAAGGCAAGTTCAGGTAAAAGAGTGCGGTTCAATATCTGTATAAAAATGAGTCATATTGGATAATTATGCAAGTGGTGAGGTGTGTCATCTTACCAAGAGGATTGGTAATGTTCGCATGTGTTTTTGCTGTTTTTTGTGCTGAGGTTTGTGGGGTTTATTGTGATTAAGTTGTTAATGGAATTGTCATTGTTTTTACGGGTCTTATTTGGTCCATGAATGGCTTTTGTTAGGTGTTGTTTTGTTAATCTTTTAAAGAGGAGAGTGAATTCTTACTTTGTTGAAAAGGGATGATTTGTAAATGGCACTTAAGTATAGTGGTTTGAAAGAAAAGGATCTTGAGTATATGACGTTCGTGTTGAGAAATGGCGTTGTTACAGCTAAGCAGATCAAGTTAAAGTTCAGAGAGCCGAATTTGTCACGTGTTTATCGCCGGTTGCAGAAATTAGAAGATCGGGGCTATTTAAAACATGAACGAGTGGCTCATAAAGTTGGGGTCTATTATGGCACTCAAGACGCGAGAGATATCGCGAATGTATCGGCTACCATTCCTCAGAAAGCAACCATCTATACGATGCAGCATGAGTTACTGATGACAGATTTAATATTGTTTTATGAGTTTCAGGCGGAGAAAAAGGGTGTTACCTTTCGATACAAATCTGAGCGAGAGATTCGTTTTGAAATGATAGGAGAAGGTGACAATCAGAGTAAGCTAAAGGCCTTTAATGAAAAACGAGATCGTATTCCAGATGCTGTCTTTTTCTTTATTTTACCAAACAATCAAGAAACGACGACGTGGGTTGAACTCGAGCTTAATAAAAAAGATCGGAAACGGTATGAGGAAAAATTCAAGTTGTTTGAAGACCTTCTTTCTGGAAAGAAACACGAGGATTATCGCTATGCCTTTGATCAAGTGATGTATTTTGCGGATGAAATAAAAATACACAAATTGGTCAATGAAGCCAAACAAAAGTTGGTCAATGGAATGAAGATTGTTGTGAAAGATATACCTTCCGTGGTTTTAGATGAAAACTGGGATGAGGTGATGTCTAGTGGAAGAACCTCACATGATGAGGCGAAATGACCAGTCACAACAGACAAAAAATGACCAGCTGATTGGAGATCTTGTTCTATACGCAATTATCGGAGTCATCACCATTTGTTTTGCGCTTCCTGCTTTACTAGGTATGTTCCTGTTTGCCTTATTGCACGTTTTAAAACGAGAATGGCTTTCTTATATCGCATTAATTCTAGGGGTCTTGACTTTGTTCATTCAGTATCAAACGGGGACTCTTCTTTCTTATTTTGGGCTTGTTTCTGACATGAATATTCCCTATCTCACGACAGGGGTTGAGCGTGTTTTACATGAGGGAAGATCCATACCTGTCACAGCGGCAAGTTACTTTAATTTACTTGGAATTGCCTTAATTTTTTCATTTGGTTATTCGCTCTACGCTAAGTACTTTTGGAAAAAGCGTGTGAATACGAAGCATGGGGACACTCAAAAGAAGAAAGAGGCTAATCTGTATCAACGATTTCGCAAAAAACGCGTTGTCTTTCTGAACAAAAAACAATTGGGTTATCGGAAAAAGCCCTCAAAAGAAATATTTGTTGGTTACACGGACTTTAAAGAAAGAGTCTCTCTAAACGAAAAAGAACTGAATTATCATATGCTGGCGACTGGTGGTACGGGTACTGGGAAAACGACATTAATTGCTTCTCTAATGGAATCGGCTTTGCAACAGAATAAACCGGTTATCTTTGTTGATGGAAAAGGTGAACGAAAGGCAATGCTTGAGTTTAAAGCATTATGTGAGGCCTACGGCAAGACCGTTTATATGTTTTCAGAGCTTGATGATCTTACGTATAACCCTATTAAAAATGGCACACCAACTGAAACGCGAGATAAGCTAATGTCTCTTTTTACCTTTTCTACTGAAGGAGATGGCGCTTACTACACCGATATCGCTTCTCGATATTTGCAGTTGGTCGTTAAGTTGTTAGATGAAGCGAAGGTTCCACGTGATATTCAAACGATTTATGAATTAACCGATAGGAAATCCATTCAATCGTTCTTTAAAAAAAACAGTACAGAGCGCGAAATTGAAGAGGAGATTGAGGTTGAGGAAGAAGTTGCTATTGAAGAGGCGCAGGCATCTACAGATGAAAATGATTTTAGTGACTTTGGTGATTTTACTGTAGAAGCGCCTCAAGAAACGCAAACAAAAACAATGAAAAAGACGTTCCTTGAGAAGAAGAGTCGAAAAGTGACCTATCTTGAGGAGGGCATCGAAGATATAAAAAATATTCTTGACAGAGACTTTCCAGAAGACCTTATAGAGGGCTGTCTCATCCGTCTCAAAATGCAGTTAGGTGAGTTGCTCGAATCTGATTTAGGTCATTTGTTTGTCGAGAACGACCAGGGGATTGACCTTCAAAAGATTACGGATGAAAACAATGTAGTGATTTTTAGCATTTCAGGAAGTCGCTATTCGGATTACATCAAGAAGCTCGGGAAAATGGTGATTTTAGATGTTAATAGTTTAGTTGCTTACCGACAAGCACATGGAAGAAAACCAATTTTCGCTGTTTATGATGAATTCTCAGCTTATGGTGATCGTCGCATTGTCGATATTGTCAATAAGGCACGATCAGCAGGATTTGAATGTATCATTTCTACTCAAACTCTTTCAGACATTGATAGTGTTGATCCGATCATGACCGAGCAAATCATTTCAAACTGTAACGTCATTGCAACTGGTCGTGTTAATTCGTCTAAAGATGCGGAACGCATCGCTGAAGTCTTTGGTACTTTTTCTGATCGAGAAATTACTCAACAAATTGAAAAGAAGAACAATTTAATGCGCTTTGAAGCAGACATGGGGACGATTCGTGATGTCCAGAGATTCAGAGCTAACCCGAATGACATCAAGAATTTACAAATTGGGGAAGCGTTTATTAATCGGAAGATGATCGAGGAAGATTCAGGAGGTACCTATTTCCGCCGAGTGTATGTTCGTAATGCCTTGCAACTAGGAGGGATTAAATGAATTTCTTCAGCAAATTGAAGGCAGGTCTAAAAAGAAATGTGAAACAAGGACGTAAGAACGTAATGAAAGATGATCGCCGGTTGAAATCGTCTCGTTTTAACGGACGGTTTGCATTCTCTATAACGTTTTGGTTGGTGTTAGCTGGGGTGGTATTCTTCGCTTTTCAGTCCTGGGCGAGAACGGGGTTTCTAAATGAAAAAGTAAACGGGTATCAAGATCAAGCTTCAGCGCAAATCGCAAGTCTCAATGAAGTCGGGTTTTCGAATTCGCCTGCAGGTACCGATTATGCGAATCGATTTCTTGAGACTTATCTCAACGTGCCGAGTGATAAGGAAGAACGTGAGAAGCGAGCAGAAACGCTTCAAAGCTTTTTGGCTGAAGGGCTGAAGGTCGGGGAACTCGAAAACTTGAGCGCATTTGAAGGAAAGCGTGTCTTAAAGGATGTTAGCTTATACGATGTGAAAAATGTTCGGGAAGATGCGGCTAGTTACGTGTACCGAATTGATTATGAGCTTTTCAATGTTATTGAGACGAAAGAGGAAGTAGAAGTAAAAGAGAAGGATGAAGAAGGGGAGGGGAAATTAGTTACTGAAGAAAAGGTGACAACGAAAGACGAATCAGTAGGGGTTAAACAGGAAATGATCGTCGTTCGTCTTGGGACAGATGGAAACTCTTTTAATGTGATTGAACAACCTTTTTATCAAGCTCTTCCAAGCGAGACGAGACTCGCTGCCGTGTCGGATCAAACGGATCAGGCTGATCAGAACGTTAAAGTAGAAGACGAATTGAAACAGTTCGCGACACAATTTTTCACTTCTTATACAACCAACTCCGTTGAGGAGATGTCTTACTTAATGGAAAATCCTGAATCACTTCAAGGCCTCTACGACTACCGGGGTGTGGAAGATTTCGTTGTTTATGATGGAGAAGAAGGACAATATGTTTTAAAGTCGATTGTGCTCTTACAGGAAGCGAATACTGGGTTACAAACGAAGCATCCGTTTACCCTTGTTGTGAGCAAAGAGAACAATAAGTATTACGTTCAGGAACTTAAACACACCATAGGAGGATGATCGAAATGCCGGATATTACAGGTCTTACCGATTACGTGTCATCACAGGTCGCCGCCATTGTGTTCATCGTGATGGTTGTCATGATCGTACGAGCATTTGTTTCTCAGCGATGGGGTATGTTTTTCTCGAGCTTCATCTTTGCGGTGGTTTGTTATGTAATTGTCGCAAATCCCGGGGAATTTGAAAGTATGGCGAATGCGATTTGGAATTCTGTTAAAAGTGGTGGCCTCAGTTGAGAGCTGAATCCTATAGTTACCGAAAATTCTTTAACTATCCGTTAAAAATTTGGAAAATTGGGAAAGGTGAGAAATCTTTAGTTTTCTCTAAAGGCGTTGAAATCAGACAAATCCTTCTTGCCTTTTTCCTCTTTGGGATCCTATTCCTTTTTCGAGGGAGCATTAATGCCATTTTGCCAACAGCCTTGCAACTGGCTTTTTATGCCATGTTGCCCTGGATGATCGCTGGGGCGATCTGCCGAAGTCGCTTAGACGGAAAGCGCCTTGATCGTTTCTTTATCGGATACTTCCGATATCTCCACAATAAACGTTTTAGTTACAGCAGCTATAAACCTGTTTACCAGCCTCAAATGAAAAAAGTTCAGTCGTATGAGCGATTTCAATAAGGTGGTGCATTTTGATGTTACAGTTTCCCATTCAATCGTATCAAGAAAATGTGATTTATACGCATGGTGCGGAAGCCTGGTCTTATTATCGCTTGCAGGAAAGCACGGTAGGCGTCAATGAACAGGAAGCCGAAAATCATCTTGTGAACCGTCTCCAACGCTTGGCGTTACAGCTTGCCGTTTTTGAAGAAATTGATTATAAGATTTTGCCTGTTCCGATTAACGTCGATCAACGGATGGATCATCTAAAAGGAAAGTATAAAGGGAAGTATGCTGAGACAGGGAACTACTACGCAGAACGAGCCAAAGAAATTCTGCGTGAGGAAGCGAAAAACATGGTGGAGTACAAGTTCTTCATTGGTGTGAAACTAAAACGTCGAGAGCTTGATGAACGACTAATGGCGACTTTCTCTACTTCATTTAAAAGTATGAATCGGTACCTGCAGAAGCTTGCTGGTTTTGAGGATGATGGGGTCGATGAGTTAACCGCGAGTCTCTTCTGTGAATCCGAAGAGGATGCGTATACCACCCTTAATAACTTTCTACATGCGTATCGTGTAAAGGAAAAAGAATTGCGCTACCTCATTCGTCACCAGTTTGTTCGAGGGCAATCGGGGCCTGATGGGGTGGGGAGTGTGTATAGCCTGACGGAAGGCATGCTTGATCCTGGTAAAGCAGGTTATCTCCATATCAAACAGTTGGAAGAGGAATCCTGGTGCGCGTTTCTTCCCGTTTCTGAATTTCCGATTGATCTCAGCTATACAGACTGGGCATACTTTTTTCAATCTTACTCTTTCCCAGTGGAAGTCAACATGCGCACAATTTACAAACAGAAAAAAGAAGACGAAAACCAGACGAACAAGATTAAAAAACGGTTTCGAGATCAGGATGCGCAACTTATTGAAGCCAATGAAGACGATGACAGCTTAATCAATACAGGTCGCGAGCTGTTACATGATTTAGAAAATCAAATAAAAAACCAAGGAAAACCCCTTCTCAGAACGCACATTCATTTTGTGGTGTATGGTGCTACGCGTGAAGAAGTTCGAAAGCGAGCCAGAAGACTGAAAATCGACTTTGACGATCACCAAATCGAACTTGTGCAGCCACTAGCCGATCAACTCCTCTTATTCCATCAATCACTTCCAGCATCTAAGGTTGTTGCTCATGACTGGGAACAGGTTTTAACACCTGAGTCATTTGCGGAATCTCTTTTTTCACTCACCCGAAAAGTTGGCAATACAGTCGGATTCTATCTTGGAAAAAACATATCGCACGAAGGTGAAAGTGTTGAAAATTCACAGTCCCTTGTGTTTTATCACCCATTCCTCGCTCACCAGGGCTTACCAGGATCGAAGTATTCGTCACCACACGTGACCATTTCAGGTCCAACTGGTATGGGGAAATCCTATTTACTTAAGGATATTTTACTTAACGCGGTCTTTTTCGGGGCGAAAATTCTCATGACGGATCCAAAGGACGAAGTTGAAAAAAAGTTCAAGAACGCGCTCACCCCAGAAATGGCGCACCAGGCACCTTTTTTTAAAGAAATGATCGAGAGCTTTAACTACATTACGCTCTCTAGTGACATGAGAGATGCTGGAAAGCTTGATCCCTTGACCTTTCTTGAAGGGGAGGAAGCGACAGACGCAGCCGTAGGCGTGCTTGAATACTTATCTGAGCTTCAATCCAGTGAACGGAATATCAAAACTGCAATTTATAAAGGGGTCCGTCACGTGGTGCAACAGGAGAAGAAGCCGGGTCTTTTAAAAGTCATTCGTTACTTACAGAATTCTAGCGATCAGGATGTTCGAAATGTTGGTGATTTGCTTTACGAGATTGGGAGAAACGGGATTGCAAAGCTGATGTTTTCAGAAGGGGATGTGGAAGGCATCAGCCTTCATGAACAAGTGAACATCTTACAGATTCAAAACCTGAACCTTCCAGACGAGGGAGACATAGCCGTGACGCGTGATGAACATATTGCCGTTGCTCTCATGCAGCCGTTGGCGAAATTCGCCACGAAGTTTGCGCGCGATGATTCCGTTGTGAAGATGACCATTTTCGAAGAGGCCTGGATGCTGATGAATACAGGGGCTGGCGATCGTCTCATTAATGAGTTGTTACGCACTGGCCGATCCTTGCGGTCAGCTGTCTACATCATTACGCAATCCACTTATGAATACAACAAACCCCAGATTAAGGAGAACATTGGAACAAAGTTCGCTTTTAAAGCCAAGACGACGGAGGAAGCTGGTAACATCATTGAGTTTCTTGGTATGGAAGATAACAAAGTGAATCGCGATATGTTAAAGAATCTGACCGAAGGGCAGTGCATTGTGGAAGACATGTATGGACGCACTGCCAAGATTCAAACGGATGTCCTGTTTGACGAATGGATCAGTGCCTTCAATACGAAAGAGAACGATCGAGATGCAGTCGAAACCGAGGAGGCGTTCATCTAATGAAACGATTGTTTCTATCTCTCATCACTCTGACTATCCTATTAGCCGGGTGTAATCAGAGCACGTCTCCTGAAGAGATCGCTAAGATTGCTTATGAATGGGAAGAGGCTAAGTTTAATAATAATTATACTAAACAGCAGGAATTAATTTTTGAAAAAGGGTCTTATGAAGTTGATAAAGGATCTAAAAAAATAGATTCAGGTTTAAATTATGATGATATACAATTTGAAGTTTATTTCGATACAGAGTTAGAGCATTATTATGTGTTTGCGAATTTTGATAATCCAAATGGAGACAACGCCGTAGAAGATAATGTGGTTTTGCGTGAAAAGAATGATGAGTGGAAAGTTGATACAAGCCACAGTTTAGATGTGAGCCGGGAGGAGATTAAAGAGAAGCTTGAACGGAAGTCGTGTATCCACTGCGAATAGGAGGGGTGAAATGAGGTTCCTGAAAAGAGGGTTGAGTTTCGGTTTCGTGATGTTGTTTCTACTTTTGCCGACGGCTTCCTTCGCTGAAGAACCTTCTCCGATAGTCCAGAAAAATGAGGAAACGTTGGGTCGAGTAACGCTGGAAAGCAAAGAATATCCTCTTGAACATTATCGAATGGAGGCCGACATCGGGAATGGTTTGAAAGAAGTAGGTGACGGGGCTCTTCATGCGATCAATCAGGGGATGTGGGGGTTTAATAAGACGATTGCTAGTTTTACCCTTTATTCGATCAACCAGCTTATGTCATTCGATTTGATAAGCAGTATGGTTAGTGAAGCTGGAGTGATGAGTGAACGTATTTATGAATTGATGTCCGGGACCTTTTTGTCTCTTTTCATCATTTTCGTAGGTGCTTCCGCAGCCTGGCGTTATTTTGTCAATCATCAGGTCAGTCATGCGGTAAAAGCGATTTTAGGGGCATTGGGCATCATGGTACTGACGTTTTGGTTTTTCTCGAATGCCACAGGAAATATCCAGTGGTTGAATGAAAGAGGCGCCGAGCTTGAGGGGATTGCAAGCTCAGCTAATGTGCTGATTAGCTCTGACGAATTTGACTCGAATGCCGCGTACGACCCAAAAGAAGGGACTGCGGTGTTAGAAAATCAGTTGTTTAACCTGATGGTTAAACGGCCTTACTTATTGTTGAATTATGGGTCTACGAAAGAAGCAGAAGTAGTAAGTGAGGATCCAAATCGAGTGAATAAGTTACTGGAGGTCAAGCCTTTTACAAATGAAGGTATTGAGGATCGCAAAAATATAGTTAAGGAAGAAGTTACAGAGCTAGATAACAAACAAATGTCACCTCAATTTAGTGGAGAACGCTTTGGTTACCTTATTATCACGATCATCTCCACCATTGCCCTATCGATCCCTGTCTTGTTGTTGGGTGCCTTTAAGTTTTTGCTTCAAGTATGGTTCTTAGCGCTTGTTATTTTCACAGCGATTCCTCTCGTTCTCTCGTTAATCCCAGCTTATAGTGAGAGTGCATTGAATCATGGGAAAAAGCTTGTTGGGGTTCTGATGATGAAAGCTGGTCTCGTGCTTTTAATTGCGGTTATTACGGGCCTTGTTACCTTACTCTATGAATCTGTCAAAGTGACGAATGGAGTGGAAGGTTACGCGTTTGTTGTTTTCTTAATCTGTCTTACGATGTGGGGCTTATTCAAGTATCGTTCTGAAATCTTTGAAGTAGCGTCTGCCGGTATGGTTCAGGGCCAGCAAGTCGTCGAGCGAGCGACTACTAAATCCATTGATAAAGTAGGGGAGGCGAGGCAGAAAACGACGCAAACGGCAACCCGGATGGTTGGGAAAGCTCATAAAAGCTATCAGAACCAAAAGCGCTATTCTGAAAGAGAAGAAAAAGTTGCAGAGCGTAAGACAGCCACAGGTGGTTCAGTTGAAAATGGGAAACGATCTGAACAGAGAAAAGCATCAGGGGAAATGCAATCTCAATCACAACAGACGATAACGAATAAGAAAGGGGCATCTATCGCTGGAACAGGAGTTGAAACGACTCGGTCAGCTGCGCGGACTGCTGGAGATGGCGTGGTGAATTTACGTGATTATAAAAAGGGAAGGGAGGAAACGTCCATCAATAAAAAGGATGGCGTTCAAGGAAAGCCTTCGGAAGGGCCTCCTTCACAAGGGCGAAAAGCAGAAGTACGGAAACAAAGAGAGAACAGGCAAGAACAGGTGAAAGGGGCGACTCAACGAGGAGGACGAGACGTTCAAAACGCTTATCGTTCTGTTTTTGAAACACGTTCCCCAAACCCTACGAAAGCCACAGAAAGTAAGGAGAAACATAGGGGAGATTCTCGTCAGGAACGTAGCAATAAAGGTAACACGACACCTGCTCTTTCCAATAGTCGTAATCCTGGCGTGTCTGATGCTGAGAGAATCGAGAGAAAAAAAGCATTAACGTCTAGTAAACACGATTCAGTATCCCAGGTGCCATCTCGACGCCGTAAACTCTTTTCTGAACGTACTGTAAGTGAACGTGAGGCGGCTGTTTCGGTTGACCCGGACAAGCCGATCACAAAATGGGAAGCGCAGCAACAGATTGATAAACGGCGTGCGAGATCTCATGCCCTAGATCGATCGGAAAGCCGTAAACCAGGGCGTCATCATTCTAAAAGGCGAAAATGAAGTGGAGAGGTTTATCTTGCCACTAATATTGTTCAATACATCACAATTTTGTTTGGAAAGGAGAACCTATGCAAGGTGTGTTAAGGAAAGGAGCGAAAGTTGCTGGAGCCGTTACTATTTTTAAAAACCCACTTACCTGGATTGTGGCAGGGATCCTCCTTCTTCTTACGTTTCTTTTTAGCATCGCTATGTTCCTTTCGATTAGCCTGGGCGGTGAGAATCAATTCGAATCTGGCATGTCAGGAGAAGAGGCCGGAGGCACGGCACAGGTTTCAGCTGAGGTCTTGCGGTATGAACCGTTGATTACTCACTATGCAACTGAATATGAAGTGAGTGAATATGTTGGTCTTATTTTGGCACTTATTCAACAAGAGTCAGGAGGCAGGCATTTGGATGTGATGCAGTCTTCTGAATCCATCGGGCTCCCACCGGGAACCATCACGGATCCTGAATATTCGATTCAACTTGGGGTGAAGTATTTTGCGGAAGTGATGAAACAATCGAAAGGGGATATTCATTTAGGGTTGCAATCTTACAATTTTGGTAGTGGGTTTATTGGATACGCGTTAGAGCGAGGTGGCTATTCGAAAGAAGTCGCCATTGATTTTAGTGAGATGATGGCCGTAAAGATGGGGTGGGAGACCTATGGTGACGTGAATTACGTTCAACATGTGCTTCGCTATTATGATATGGAAACAGACAGTGTACTCGTTCAGGGAGATGGGACCCAAACGTTTGATGTAGCAGAAGTTCACGGGATTATGAAGAAGTATCTCGGCCGCCCGTACGTATGGGGCGGACGGACCCCAGCAGCAGGAGGGTTTGACTGTTCCGGCTTACTTGAATACGCGTTTGCGCAAGTTGGCATTGATTTATATGGCACGGCCCAATCTCAGTATGACAAAACAGTACCAGTTTCTGAAGAGCGCATTAAACCTGGAGATTTGGTATTTTTTTCAACATATAAGCCTGGCGCCTCTCATGTCGGCATGTATGTGGGGGATGGGCAATTTATCAATGCGAATAGTGGGAACGGAACCTCGTATTCTTCCGTGGATCAGTGGAAAAGCTTATATCCCTTCTTAGGGTTTAGACGGGTTCAGTAATGGAGGTGAGAGCGCTGGAGCCAGGTCAAAAGATGAAGTACCTCTTGCTTATAATTGGATTTATCGCGACGGCTGTGGTTATTGTATACGTCTTTAGCTTGCAGACACAATTACGAGATGTTCGAGCGAATCAACATTACTATGAGGAACAAATCGCCTCACTCTCTACGGTCAGCAATACGAATGCGCAGGACGTTAATCGAGCGTTTCTAGAAATTTTTTTCACCTACAAAAAGACAGCTGAGCGATACAAAGACATTCAACCTTTCATGACCGATCAAGGGCATCAGGCGATCCACCCTTCAGGCACTGAGCTTCCTAAGTCAGAGCCATCAGTTCAGTCCACCATGGTAGGGTTGAAATCATTTGAGTACCAGTCGTCCAAAACGGAAGCAGAATTTTTTAATGAATTTAATCTCAGTACAGAATTCAATGATGTCACAAACACAGAAACGGTCATTGTCAAAACATCTTTGGTTTATGTGAAAGAGCAAGGGTGGAAGATTGATGATGTTGAGTTTATCGGTCAGCTTACAGGAAGAGAATAAAATGATAAAAGAAGATGGAATTAAAGAGGTTTTCTACATTGAATTACTGCACCATTAATCCAAAATTACCAATAATATCACCTTACCTGAATGGAATGAGTTATCGTGATGCGGTCCTCTTGGAACGGATTATTGAAATTTTTTTGATTAATAAGACATTATTTCACCTCTTTTTCATTTAACAAAAAGGGTGGAGGACATTGTTCTTCGCTGTTTTATTCGCTTTAATAAAAAACAACAGCTGCGCCAACAATGATCAACAAGATCAACAACACCACGATGAGAGCAAACCTGGTTCATAGTCCTAACTCATTTTGCTTTTATACAACGGATGTAGTAGTGTATGAATCTTAGTTGATAAGAGTGGACGGAAAAAATGTTTTGTTTAAAGAAATTCCTGGTTTGTAACGAACCAAGTCAATCTGCTTAAGCAAGGGAGAGGAACCCTATACTTCAATGACTATATGACTTATTTCTCTGAAAGGGTTTGGTTATACAGTCCTAACCCGTTCTTTAGCTTTGGATTATCTTCTCAAACATCTACAGGATAAAGAGGTACTTTAATATTTTAAATCAAAAAAAGATTTTAATATAAAATTTTTACGTTGAAATCCCGATTAATAGAAATGGAAGAAAATATTTCTATTTACTCATCGAGTCGATATGAGTGAAAGCAGGAGGTGCTCAAAATTAAGAAAAAATTTACCAAAAATGAACTTATAGTAGAAATTGAAAGATTAAGAGGCGAAATGGTGAGAACCGCCAAGAATAGAGGTTTAAGCAGTAAGGATGTGCTAATAGTTAGTCAAGAGTTGGATGTTTTTTTAAATCTATTACAAAATCAGATGAGGGGTTGAGATGTATATAAAAGTAGAAGATTTAAAAATGGGTGATATCTTAATGCAACTTATTAAAAATGATGACGTACTGCTAGTGAAACGAGGTAGTATTCTTATACAGAATATGCTTGTGAGATTAAAGCAATGGGGGATTAAGAGAGTTGAAATTGAAAGTCATAGTTCATCACGGAGTGAATCGACACTCATATAGATAAATACGTTCTCCTTTTTCGTTTCTTTCAAAAGTATATCCGGATTTTTCTAAATCTATGGACCATCTTCTTAGTGTAGAGGTAATTACCTCTAATTCTGTAGCGACATCCTTAGCGAAATATCCAAACTCTGATGCGTTTTTAAATGCGTTCACCTCCAGGTCTTCATTTAATTCTATCACTATTTATTTTTATCCTGCACTTATAGTGTTTTAAATTAAAAAGATAAGCAAAAAAACTCCTATGCTAGCATGATAAAAAGGACGTAAGAGAAAACGTCCTTTTGACTATACAATTGTATTGAAGTTGCTTTCCCCTTTGAAATACATTATGTGATTCGCTTTTAAAAGGTCTTCGAATGAAATTTAGCTCTTCCACTCAAAGGATTAATTTTTAAGTGTTTTGGGTTTTTTAGTATTAAAATTTGAGTATTAAATCGAATCAATATACATTTTCACTTTTGCAGCCGTTTCAAATCGATTCGCGCCCGAAAGTACTGTAAACTTATCGGCTTTTAACCCCTTTGAGTTTCCACCTATTACGATCAATTCACTTGCAACTTTACTATTTGAAGCGACGCTTCTTGTATAAATAGGTGCTTCAATGCGGGTTGCTAATACTTCAGCAACAGGGTAATCAACAAAGGAATTCACGACTACCGCCACTTTTAACAACTTCTTTTCCTCCTCAGGTTTATAAGTCACGCCAAAATAATCACAAATTCCTTTGGCATGTTCGACCGCCACTTCTTTTTGAAAGTCTTTATCCAGCATGAGTAAAGCTTCTAACTTGGAATCCATAAATCCATTTTCACTTAGGATGGCTATCATATTTGTTTCCCGTAAAACGTGGAAATTTGCCTCTAAAATCCCCCTATAATTTTGTGGCGTCCCTTGTCGAAGATATTTTGCAATCGAAGAAGCTAGTTTACCAGCCTCTTTGTTTTTATGTCCTAAATAAACATATATCTCAATACCACTCGGATTTGATCCACTGAATGAGCCATCAAACGCATTGTAGTGTATCGCAATATAGGCATCTGCTTTCTTACTATTAGCAAGGTTTGTCCGTGTTGTGAGTGGCGTATCTTCATCGGTGGGAGCTACTAATAGAGTCTGAAATCCGCATCTCTCTAATTCAACTTTGAGATATTTAACTACTTCTCTGTTAAATTCATTTTCTTTTATAGAACGACCGATTTCTGGAATGTAGGGTGTTCTTTTTCCAGGAGTACTCATCCCATGCCCATCATCTAACGCAATCAGTTTAGGCATTAGTTCACCTCATTTCAAAAAAATAAGGGAAAAAATCCCTTTATATATTAGTTAATGCAAGTACCATAATTTCGTATGTGTTCTTTCATTAGTCTCACTCATTTATTTTCATCCTATCTTATATTCCTGATTCATTGTTAAATCGGAGGGACGGATGGAAATTTCATATTATTAAACTATTAATAGAAAGGGCGATGATAAGATTACTCCAACCAGAATTGGACTATCCAGTTCTGGTTATCGATCAAAATAATGAGATTAACAAAATGGTTAGTTTGTTAATCTAAAGGAGGTTGATCAATTATTTGATCAACCTCCTTGTAAAAATTATTTATATTACCGGTAATTATAGCGTTATCTAATAAAAAGCATGTAAATTATATAGGCTACGACTAGGATAACAATTAGAATAATAGTTCCTTTCCATCCTAAACTTCCTACTAAATCTACTAGATTGGTTCCCTCACTTCGATTCATTCCATCTCTCATATTTCCTGTGGGATTATTTTTAAGTTCTTTTTGTCTTAATCTTTCGCGTTCTCGCTTTGGATTAGACAATTCTCATCCTCCTTTACTTCGTTTATTACCTTTAGTTAACTTGTTATTGATGAATAATATCTGGAATGTCAACACTAAACTAGACAGCTATTTTAAGGTTCATAGACTTGTATTCAATCGGACTTAAATAGCCCAAAGTACCATGGATTCTAATGTTGTTGTACCAGTGTACGTAATCAAAAAGTTCTATATTGAGCTGCGCTTGGCTTTCGAAGTGGGTTTGATAAACAAACTCAGTTTTGATGACCTTAAACATCGCTTCAGCGACGGCATTATCATAAGGTGATCCTTTAAAGCTTAAGGAGCGTTTGATTTGGAAAGTTTCTAAGGCCTCATCAATCAATTTATTCTTAAACTCATTGCCACGATCCGTGTGAAATAGCTCAAAGTCATGCAGATTTCCTTTAATGCTAGAGAACGCACGGTAGACAAGGCTGGCGTCTTTTCGTGGACCTGCACTGTAGCCAATTATTTCGCGGTTAAATAGATCGACAAAGACACAGATGTAGTGCCATCTTTGTCCGACACGAACATCCGTTAAGTTACTGACAACCACTTTTAATTTTTGATCCTGATGAAATTCACGGTTCAATTAATAACGCAACATAACTCTTAGCGTACGTTTTCCACGTTTTGCTGTCTGGACCCCATAGGTGCTGTTCAAGGTCTGGATGACGCAAAAAATCCGAACGTCAAAAATAGACGTTCGGTTGGATGGCGCGGGTCTTAGGTTTGTGTTTTTAGGCGTCAATACAATAACGAAACACACTTTTATCCCGTATAAATAGTCAGACAAATATGCTAACATGAGATATAGGTAACTAATTTGTTTGCAAAACAAATAGTTAGAGGTGGTGTTCACTTGAAATTAGACAATAAAGAGAAAAAAGACTTACGCAAAGTCATATTAACCTTTGGATTTGGTTGTGCAGCACTAGCGTCAATCTCTTTTGTCTTTGATCTTTTTTGGAGTTAATGAATTGCATATGAATCTAAAAAAGCCCCTGATTTCTCAGGAGGCTTTTTTTATAATTATTGACATTAAGCGTAATCAAAGCATGCCATGATCGCCTTGATGTTGAATCCACCTGCCACAACGACACCACCAACACAAGCGGCACATACAGCACCTGTAATGGGGGCGCCCGCACAAGCTACGACACAAGTCCCTGCAATGATTCTGGCTACTGTCAAATCAACTAAAAGGACAGTAGATAGACAAAGCGCCACTTGATTAAACCCTTGGGGTTGAGGTTCAGCCACTTCATTGATGCCCTGGGATTGAATGGCTTGATTCATGTCGATGTTTTGTATTTTATCTAATTCTTTTTGTACTTCTTCATTGCTGACGTATTCAATATCTGAAACCTCATGTCTTACTAATTTATCATCTGTATACGTATCATAAACGACTGTATTGACATCACTTTCATAAAGCAGTGTTTCCGTATACGTTAGTATTTCATCGTTATTCATTACGACAGTCAAGTTACTAATAGGGCTGTATTCGTCGGATACGATCGGGATCGTGAGCGTTGTATTTTCTACATCACCCTCACGAACCTTGGCAACCTTTGCGTGGTTAATGTTTAATTTAGCGTTTTCAGCGTTTGACGCTATATCACCGCTATCAACAGCTTCTTGGTACAAATCTTTAGCTTCATCGATTACTTGGGGATCATCCACTATACTTATCTTTTGTGCTGTTTAGCAAGTACATCAAATTCGTTCGATTGTGCGTTTGCTTTTGCATTTGCCTCTAAGATCGGGGTAGACCATCCAACGATTACAAGCGCAATCACCATCATTACCGCTATGGCTTTTTGCCATGTTTTCATTCGAACCTCTCCTTTTAAATAATTTTCAAGATACGACGCAACCTTACAAAGTTTTCCAGATCCCTCGTAAACAAACTAGCAAGAATTTTCAAAAAAGTAAAGAACTGTTTTTTTCTTGAATAGAATACTGAGAGTTTTTCCTTTTAGGGCGGGCGTTTTATTTTTTAATCACTTTTAAGAATTCACTGTAGGTGTTGGTCTAGGTTTTGATGTAGATTATTCAATCGATAAAACAGCAAAACCGAACGTCAAAAATAGACGTTCGGATGCACTGTGTGCGTCACAAGATGGATTTCTTTAGCGTACTTCACCGCATTTCCGGTTCCACCTGACGATCCGTCGTGAAGCCCCAGAAGGAGGTTTGAATGACCGAGCATGCCTTCGTTCCTGAGATTCAAGACTTTCGATGCGAGCCCGCGTCGTTTGTGTTTTTCGATACCTTTTAGGGTGCTTAGCGTATATTTTCCGCGAAATGATACTGGGCCCCCTAACAGGAGTCTCGGCAGAAAACGTCTCGGACCTCCTATTTAACGAGATTAACAAAATGGTTAGTTTGTTAAATGAAAACACATTGAAACTATGTTGAAATGTGTTTTTTTTAATACCTATTGGCAAGAGGTGAAACTTTGGGAATTAAACAGTAAATCATCACACCTGTTTCCCAATACCAATATTAGGGATTTAAGTGTAGACTGTATTTTGTAGCGCTAATAGAGTGTTTTCTCCTGGTTAAATGCCTTGAATTAATAAAGTCGTAAGCTTATATTTTCGTTACATAGTAGTAAAATGCATTAGAAAGACTGGCTAAATCAACAGAAAATACAAATTGAGGAGATATCGATGAAACGATTAATTATTATTATTTTTTTATTGGCTGGATGCAGTGATCCCTCCCCACTAAAATCAGATATAGAAGTTAGGTATAACGAATTGTTCGGAACTGAATTCGGAGTTATTGATCAAGTATATGTTGATTCTAATAGCAACAATCTTACAGTACTAGGAGCTGAAGAATTCTTAGATTACTTAGATGGCGCTAAAAAAGTTAAAGGAACAGAAAGTAAAACAAATATAGTAATTACATTAGTAACATCTGATGGAATGAAAGAATATAGCAAAAAGCAAACATCAGAACAACTAAGCTATGATGCTACTAAAAACATGATCTGTAACAATGACTCTTGCTATACAATTCCTTCCCCTTTAAAAAAGCTTATTGATGACTTAGGATAACAAGAAAAAACTTACTTGTTAGGAGCAGAGTTAGCAACTGAAGGTGTAGTTTCTTACTGTGCATTTAAAACCAGAGTATAATAAAGGTAAATGAGAAGGAGGGATAATTTAACATGGTTAAAAATATTCTCTCAGTATTTTTAATAATATGTGGATTTTTAGTTGCTTTAACGTTATTTAATGTCATTAATATACCTCTTTTCTTTCCATATGCAGGTATAATTATTAGTACGACAGCTATTTTAGTAATTATTTTTAAGAATAGAAATACCGAGTCTAAATCAGTTTAACTTAGCTTGGGTTTTAGTATTTCGAACGCATACATTTTATATTTTTTACTATCTAGAATAGCGAGATTAACAAAATAACAACCGGGGTTATAACCCTGGTTGTTATTTTTCTCCTTTTGGCATTTTAATTTTAGAAAGATAAATATTAGAATATTTATAATAATGGTTGATATGAAAAGGAGGGAATACGTTGAGTGAAGAAAAGTATAGATACATAAAGCTAGCTATCTTTATTGTAATTTCTATAACTTTAATTTATATGTCTACGGAGCTTGCGGATTTAGTAGATGTGTTACAGGCATTAGTCAAAGTACAATAGTTCATAAGTTGTCTTATTCTTTTTAAATGCATAGGTATTTCTATGGAATACATGGAACTGCGTTCATGAGTTTAACAAAATGACTAGTTTGTTAAACTCGCCAAAACCCCATAAAAGAACCGAAACCCCTTGCCCGGCAAGGGGTTTTTTCGTATGTCGATAAGAAAAAGGGTTTTCACCTTAACATATTGAATGGTATTGTATAACTAGACTAAACGTATTGAATGAAAGAGGGGGTTTACCGTGCGTATAAAGGGACACACCTGGTCCTCCAATTGTGTGGCGTGCTTTCGGGATTTTGAACCAGGCGATGTGGTCGCTTACCTAACGGTCGATGAGGTGACCGTCTGTCAGCGATGTGCAAATGAGATGAAGCAGCAGCCGGTGGAATTGCGTGAAGTGCTGTTTTCCGATGAGGAGGAAGAAGCATGGGACTAAAAGGCGCCAACACGGTCGAACCGATTCGCGATCCGGACCAGATCCGGGAGATGAAGGAGCATTTGTTGCATAAATCGTACCGAGATTATTTCTTATTTGCGTTTGGGATCAACTCTGGCTTACGAATTGGTGATATTTTGCCTCTGAGGGTCATGGATGTGGCTTCAGCGACGCATTTGCGGATCAAGGAGCAAAAGACCGGGAAGATCCGGAAAGTTCGCATGACGGTGGCGCTGCAGCAGGAGATTGAGAAATACACGAAGGGCTTAGCTGCGTCGGATTATTTGTTTCCGTCACGCCAGGGCAACAAGCCGATCAGTCGCGTAATGGCCTGGAAGATCATCAACGAGGCGGCCAGAGTGGTCGGCATTGAGGGCGCGATCGGGACGCATACCTTGCGGAAGACGTTCGGGTATCACTTTTACCAGCGCACGAAGGATGTGGCGATGTTGCAGGAGATTTTTGGCCACAGTAGTCCGTCGATTACGTTGAGGTATATCGGCATCAATGATGACATGATTAATTCTGTGATGGACAACTTTTCTCTATAGGGGTTCAGTCAGGAAAATGCATCTGACAGCTGAGGATTACGCAGTCTTTTTCACATCGGTCGATCTCGGACATTTCAGAAGAAGCGTGACGTCGATGTATTATGTGTGAATAAAAACACCAGTCAAAGCGACTGGTGTTTTTATTATTTCTCTTCGTAGAAGTCTAACGTGTATTCAATTCGGTTATTACCATCTGCCTGATTGCTGTGAATCGCTCTTTCAATGACTCTCACAACTGTTTCATCGCCGTTGTTCGGATAATTGTCGATCGTAAAGCGATCGCCGATCCCTAGGTAGATCTCTTCTTCATCAATTTCTTTATTTGGCACACTGACAATCCCTCTGTCGATGAACTCGGTAGCAGTTCCAGAAAACAAAAGTTCGCCATGGAAATAAGTTGGATTATGTTAACTGGATTTGTATATGGTATACAATTAAAAAAGCTATTTATAGAAGTATAAATAGCTCCTAAATTAATGTTGGTATGGATTTTATTTTACTCCACCAAAAACGGCAAGTTCCATCCATTTGAAGTAACAATCTGCATTTTTAAATCCTATCTCCTTAAGCCAATTGACTTGATTATAGACGGGTTCAAGGATGTTATCTTCTTTATCAGGACGTGCATAGTATTCAGTAGCAACTTCTTGACGGTTTCTTTTGTTAAGAACAGTGATATGATCAATGAATAGTTCATCATGCAATTTTTCTATTTGGGAACTAGCAGAAGCTGTATGTTCAATATTAATGAAAATCCCCCCTGGTGTTAGGACCCTATAAATTTCTTGATACAATTCTCTTTTTTGTTTGTTAGGAAGATGGTGTATGGCATAACCAGATACGATACAATCTATTGATTGAGAAGTTGCATACTTTTGAAGAGAGTGACTAAAGTCATCATGAATAATCTCACATTGCGCAGAATAATCAGTCATATGAAGCTTGGCTTGCTCAATCATTGGCTTTGAATGATCAATTAAAGTAGCAAAAGCCTCAGGGTAAGTTTTTAATAAGATTTCAGATAAAAATCCGTTTCCACATCCTAAATCCATTATTTTTTTAGGGTTAGGTGCAAAATGATCAACGACTTGTAGCATAATTTTAGCTTGTTCTGCTCCAAAAGGAATTGCACCTCGTACTTGTTCAAGGTAGTGATGTGTAACATCGTGTCTTTGCCAATGTGTTTTAGACATTTTCATTAAATCCAACCTCCTATTAAATATAAAAATAAAAAGCCTAACGTCTTCTAATAAGAGACGTTAGGCTTTACCTACGTGGTACCACTCTCGTTGATTCATATTTTCAGTTCATGAACCCACTTTAAGACTTGATTACGGTTGTCATCCGTTACGGCCTATGTATCAGCCGCACCACTCCTGGGCGAGTTGGGGAATGTTATTTACTACCTTTCACCAACCGGCAGCTCTCTAAATAATAACGATTTCCTTAATACTCCCTTTCATTGCGTTTAGGATAATATGTAATTTTTAACATTCTATTATATAATCCTAGGATGGTCAATCTATTTTTTAACTACCGAGAACATGATTTATGTTAACTAGAAATGAATTTGGTATACATCACTCATTTTCTTCCTCATCCCATGATAAAATGGAATAAAAAGTAATATTAGGAGTGGATCTATTGAAGATGGCTAAAGCAAAATCAACAGCTTGGGGTTATGTGGCATGTATTTCGGCACTCTTATACGCTGCACCACATCTTTGGTGGGGGATGGGAATATCTGTAGCTTTTCCAGGCGACTATAACTCGTTCCCTAATAACGTTTGGTCAATAGCTATTGGATTTTGGACAATGGGCTTCGTAGCTGTTTTCGCAGCACTTTTTGCACTTTCTTTTATAAAACCATGGGGGCGAAGACTTCCTCGTTTAATGCTACTTACACTTGGTTGGATCTCATCAGTCGGGTTAACCCTTTGGGGTCTCGGTTTTTATTATTTAAGGTTTTTTATACAAATTGGTCGTGTGACATCGTCCCCACAATTTATTTATCAAGATTCAACTATACATCCTATAATTTGGGGTTATATTTGGTATTCATTGTTCTTAATTTGGGGTATTTCACTAGGTCTTACGGTCCTGCAGTATCAAAGAAGATCTTTTGTACAGAATGGGGAAGTTAATAAATCTATGTCTATAGACAACTAAATGAAGAGTGGAAGTTCCTAGTATGGATGATTGCGATTACTTTAATTAAGAATAAAAAATAAATAAGAATAAACAGCTCAGCAGCTCTTTAATACATTATATTGAACAATTTGAAGAAAAAGTTGCCCAAGAATTAATTATTACATTAGGGATTTACCCAGAAGGAACATTGGTAGAAATGACAAATGGTGAAGTTATCCAGGTTGAGGATCACTTCCCCTCACGTCCCATAATTCAATTGAGTAAGGAGATTGGTCCTTATTCTTATAATCCTGAGTCTGGAGTGAAAATAGTATCTCTGATCCCTTAAATGACTTTGATTAGCCATTTTAGTTCACGAAATTTCAGTTTTCCTCACTTTCATTTTACAACTGTGATATTAAGTCGTAAAAAATTGGGAAATTCAATAAAACACTTGAAAAAGGAACATGTGTTCGGTATTATTGAAGTTGAGAAAACAACTATGTGTTCCCACATCATAGCGATGACATCCACTTTCGAAGAGGGAGCCCTTTTTTTTGAAATGGAGGAGGAGAAGAATGATGGAACATGACTTTGTTCTGAGGCAAATGGAGAAGGATATGCGAGAGTCGATGACGCGTTTTTCAAAAATGAGAGGACGTCATAACATGAAGACGACTGTTCGAAAGCAGATGCAGGGAAGCCGGCAGTGGAGAAAAGACATTTGGTAATCAGTGATTTTAAACGATAGAGGCTCCTATTCCTTAATCAGAAGGAATGGAGCTTTTTTTATGTTCTTAATAGAATTGTTCACCAGTTTCCATGATTACGCTATCGTCTGAACTCCCTCTTGTTTGTTTTTTTCTAACCAATCAACGTACGATTTCCCGTAAAAATACTCATTAAATTCCTGAACACAGGACATCAGTTGGGAGCGTTTTTTCGGATAGCTCTAATTAATTAGAACTATTCTTAAATCTTCTCATGTATTAATGGTGCTCTCCACTTGTTCGGTACAAGTTCATTAGTTCCTCGGACTCTTTTCCGACTACATCGACTGGAAAAGGCGTGAGCTCCAACGCGGCAATAGCCATCTTTCTAAGAGTAGGAAATACCGTCACAAACTCAGATAAAGACCAGTTCATTCAGCTTATGAGTTGGTTACGTATAGCGCCACTTTCTTTTAAAAGCTTTGACCGCAGTGTAGAAACGACACGAAGGTCAGCTTCCATGCCTTTTAAGATGCGAGGGAAACTGTATCGTCCATCCTTCACAAGGCCAGCGATCACATAGACATCCTCTAGTGTCATGTTTCGTAGGCAAATTATCATCTAGCTCTTTTGAGCGTTTGACATGCATCGGGTTTGTCATGAACAAAGGAATACCCCGGTCATCTAGAAAATACGCGAGATTCAACCAGTAATGGCCGGTCGGCTCAATGCCGACATTGTCTCACTATCAACCCCCACGCCGATTACTGAAACTTGTAGGATTAACCTTACGAGAAAACTCCTCCGGTCAACACAAAGGTCAGAAGCGTATATCCAAGCGTGGAAGAAGGCGATTGCGTGCCATTCTTTTCCGAGTCATGATGCCGATCATTTGACACAAGGAAGCCAGCATTTTGTTATCCAATAATCCGTCGATCAACTTGAGTCGCACTTTGAACCTGAGTTCATGATCTTCTAGGCGACTTTATCAAATTTTGGAGAAAGAGATAAATTCCACGTATTTCCCTACAGTTTGTCCAAGACCCTTTTGTCACTTAACATATAATGATTAACGAGCAAGAAATAGTTCATTTTTCAATCGACTGAATTCATAATACCTTACAAAAAAGGAGGTGATATTTTATGAGTGACTTGCAAGAGGCTCTTTCAAATGGATGGCAAAAGGGAAAAAAAAATAGGATGATGGATATTTTATTATCTGATATTTTCCAAAGGCACGGGGTATCTAATGATATAAATTTGACAGATACGCAAAAACAGAAAATAAAAGATATTTTTTCAGATATCCAAAAGCAAGTGGAAGAAATCACAAAAAAATAATAAGGAGAAGGTTCATATGAGAGATACATGGGTTCGACGTGTAGACGGCGGTAAACCTCTTAATCATAAAAGTAAAAAAAGTTGGAATGCATTAGATGCTTCATGCAACCACCCATCATTTTCAGATGGAACAATTGAACAGGAAGCAAAACAAAGCTCCAAAACACTTCAGTACTCTGAAGAAAAAATTACAATTAAAGATTCTTGTGATGTTACGGTTTCTACCACAGAAACCCAAGCTGCTATTTCACTTCAAGTAGCTTTACAAGTTGCTATTGCTTTGGTTTTAAGTATTTCTATTGCAGATAGTTCTAAAGCTGATCAAATCGCGCAAGAATTATTTCAAAAAACATCAGTAAAGCAAATTAACCATCAGCACACTTATATCGAAAATTCTAGAAATGTTAATGTTACAACTACAGATACTGATTTGGCTGTAAATATTCAAGTATTACTCCAAGTGTTGGTTGCATTGCTTATTAGGTTGGATGTTCTGTAATTTCCACTTGGAAATATAATCACAATTGATGAGTACTGGAATGGGTCGAGTTCGTATCTCATCAAATGTCATTGATAAAGTTTTTATCGATAAGAAGAAAAACAGATAAAACTAGAATTCATAAATAAATCCACATCTTATTCCATTATGGATTAGAATGTGGATTGTTTTTGATCAGATAGTCTAAAGAATATATTCAGTTAAATTTCACCTTTAAGGGGTAGTAAAACACCCACCCCAAAAAGCAGGTTGTTCGAGGCGATTAGGTGGGGGACAACTGCCCATAAAGGTCCGATTGGTTCATCTAACCACCAGAGGGGGTGAACACGGCTCCCCATTTTTATTAACTATTTTCAGATTTATTATGAGATGATGCAATGAAGCTTAAATGGCCACGGAATGATCAATGGTAAATCATTGGTTGAGCTGACATTTTGTGTTTACATTCTTTCGAGGGAAACATATTTCCTTTTTGCCAAGCATATCATACACACAAGGGCATTAGCCCTCTGACCAAGTTAAGGGCCCTTCTGTAGAAGGGCCTTTTTACAATAAATAACGTTATATCTCCTTACCTGGCCTTGTTGGTGGATTAACTAATCTTGTTTTAGGGCATTTTTCCGTTTGGAACAATACCGGTATACAAGAATAGAGGGTGCTAAATAAGAAACAAATGCCCAAAAAATAGTCCACCCATGATCATAGTGGACCTTTCCTATTAAGAAAAGTGCCCATTCTAATAAAGTCGTTATTAAAGAGGTAATCATAATTTTTAAAAACGGTTTTCTATTTTTGATTTATCCAATAAATAAGAAAGCTAGCTAGGACTGGATAAAGTCCTAAATTGTAAGGAAGTGCCGAGAAACTTTCTTCGTTAAAAATCGATTTAAGATGCCAAAAGTTCATATAAAAGCCAAATTGATTAACTGTAAAAGCAATACAAGATGCAACCGGACTGACGGTTAAAACGATTTTTGAATCTCTCTTAAATAAAAATGAACTGTACCCCATAATCTAGACAGTTAAAAAAACACCTAAGCACATATGAGATGGTTCCGGTATTAAGCCGGGGTTATCTTTTTTAATGACCACTAATACCTTCTAGTATTGTAATACTCAATATAGTCACTAATGACTTGTTTAACTTCACCAAGGGCATGACACGATTTAATATCGACATCATCTGTAGTCGTTTTGATTCGATCATTTATTGGAAGTTATTTATCACCTGAAACTCATAGGAAGGAACACAAATGGTTTTATAGCCGTATTGAGTGATGTTTATGCATGTAATTCTACGAGCCTTCCCGACATGTGTCGTTAGTAGTTATAAAAATATTTTTATTATCTTTTTGTCTGGTTTTTATTTTCCTTAAAAAGGGTAAGGGGGGTATATTATGGCTTTTGGAGTTGAAAAAAATGAATGGTCAAGAAATGATTGAAGAATGGATTGCTGCGGAGTTTAATTTGCTCGAGGTTACTATTGAAAGTGATTCAGCGTTTCCTTTTGGTAAACGAATTCTAGACACCAACGGTGATTTTATGATCGTATTTTTCAATGAAAAAACTCAAAGGATTATGTGCACGTTTAAAGGGGCAGAACAGTTTCAATTCCCTGTCTTTCAATAGAGTCTTCAAAGTCTTCCCTTACTCCAGTTGTCCTCGTTAAACCACGGTTGTTCATTTCCAATATTTCAATATTTTACCACTTATTATGATGGAATACAGTTGGTATACAAAATGATTCCTTTAGTCTTGCTGAAGGATCTGTAGCAAAACAAAACCTTGATGTTTAGAGAGTAGGGGGATGATCAATGAAAGCAACAGGAATAGTACGTAAAATTGATGATTTAGGACGAATTGTACTGCCAATTGAACTAAGACGAACGTTTGGCATAAAGGAAAGAGATCCTCTTGAGATTTAATTGGATGATGGACAAATCCTCATTCAGAAATAAAAACCTAGTGAACAGGCTTGTCACGTGACTGGAGAGGTGTCATCTGATAACTTTTTGTTTGGAAATGGCAACATCGTCTTGAGTCCTGAGGGAGCTCAGATTCTGATGGGAGAATTGAAAAAAAAGCTAGATTAAGTGTTTTTCTTTGATACGTGATTAAAAGGGAAGGGAGATGAGACTATCTTCTCCTTCCTTTGTCGACTCCTTGGAACCGAGGTACTCGATCACGTAATTGTGAGTCATACTGGGGATCATTACAGCTTGAAGGAACGGGGACACCTTTAAAAATAATCATCCTATTTTTAAAAGAGATCTGATTTCATAGGGTTGTCCATGTTGGTTTCATCTTATTTATCTGGCGAAGTGTTACATTCTTGAACGGAGCTAATGGACAAGGTGAGTGATTCACCAGATTCATTGTGACCTAATATAATCAGTTGGGTGTGTGGATATAAACGAAACCAAATTGTAGTCTACAATATCCTGCCGTAAAATAAAAAAGGACATAAGGGATAACGTCCTTTTGACTATACAACTTCTTCCTGTTACTTTCCCCTTTGGATTACAGTATGTGTTTTCGTTTCAAAGGATTCTTCTTAGAACGTAAGGTAACTCTATCCTTTATACGTTGTCCACGTTATGTTGAAGCAATATAGAATTTTTGTTATTAAATTGAATCTATATACTTTTTTACTTTGGCAGCGTTTCAAATCGGTTTGCACCTGAAAGTACTGTAAACTTGTTAGCTTTTAACCCATTTGAGGCTCAATTAAGATGCATAAACGGTATTTACATTTTAAAAGTTCAGGAGTACACTATGTCTCAGTTACCTAAACCAACAGTTTCTTAAACCAACAGTTTCTTAATCTTAAATCGCTTAAACCTTTTTCTTGGTACGGGGGACCCAATCTTGTTGCAGTTTACTGCTAGGGGTGAATCCTATGGCAAAGCATAGGTAGGGCTACTCTTATAGTCCGAATCCGACAGCTAACTCCGTAAGCGTTATGAGGGAAGACGATGAAACTTGTGCTCGAAATATAACGACCACAGGCTAATTTGTCTGTGGTCTTTTTTATGCACAAAAACAGAAAATTTGATAGTAACCTTGCTAGAAAACTCATCATTTTTTTGGGGATGGGCAGATTAAAAGCATGGTGGAATTGTAGTTGAGAGGGGAAGACATCATGAAAAAAAGCTTTGCAGTCATTGGACTAGGACGTTTTGGTGGAACGCTTTGTAAAGAGTTGAACAGAAGACGCGTGGAAGTACTTGGCATTGATAAAGACATGCAGCGAGTAAATGAATACTCAGAATTTGCCACGCAAGCACTCGTATTAGATGCAACAATCGAAGAGAATTTGCAACGAATAGGCATTCGAAATTTCGATCATGTTTTTGTTTCCCATGGGGACGATCTCCAATCCAGTATCTTAACAACGCTTCTTTTAAAAGAAATGGGGGTTAAGAAAGTTTGGGTGAAAGCAAAGAACGATTATCATCATAAGGTTCTAGAGAAAATAGGTGCTGATCACATTATCCATCCAGAGAGTGAAATGGCGAAACGTCTTGCGCATCACGTAGTCTCTGAAAAAATCATCGATTACGTGGAGCTATCAGACGAATATAGTATTGTTGAAGTCATTGCAACAAAAAAAATTGCAGGGAAGACGTTACTTAAGCTGGACACTAGAGCAAAATTTGGAGTTACTATTGTAGCGATTAAGAAAAGAGATCGTAAGATTCTTGTTTCACCTTCTGCGGAATCGACGATTGACAAAGAGGATGTGTTAGTTGTCATTGGTAATAATGACGACCTTGAGCGCTTTGAAGAAGTAGGAGTGTAAAATCATGATGAGAAATAAATTTGTGTTACGGTTTATTAAACTCAGTCCACCACAAGTGCTGATATTTGTCTTTTTGGCGTTAATATTCATAGGGGCTGCCTTATTAAAAATTCCATTAGCGACCACACAAAGTATCACTTTGCTTGATGCCTTATTTACAGCCACATCAGCAATGACTGTCACGGGACTAGTTGTGGTGGATACTGGACAAGCGTTTACCTTATTTGGTCAGTTAATTATTCTTTCCTTAATCCAACTTGGTGGGCTTGGAATCATGACTTTTGCGGTATTAATCTTCATGGCTTTGGGGCGAAGAATTGGGATGAAACACCGTCTATTAGTGCAGCAGGCAACAAACCAGTCCTCCATTGGAGGCGTTATTAATTTAGTTAAAAATATTTTGATCTTCTCTTTGGTAGTTGAGACGATTGGATTTATAATTTTAGCAGCACGCTGGGTCCCGGATATGGGGTGGCAGGCTGGAGCTTACGCAAGTTTTTTCCATTCCATCTCTGCTTTTAATAACGCTGGTTTTTCGATCTGGTCTAACAGTTTAATGGATTATGTCGGAGATCCCGTTGTCAACATAGTGATTTCGTTCTTATTTATTTTTGGAGGAATTGGGTTTACGGTATTAAATGACCTCATTCGAAGCAAAAGTTTTCGAGAAATGGCCCTTCATTCTAAAGTAATGCTTATTGGAACCATCGCCATAAATATCATTGCTATGTTCACTTTTTTCATTTTGGAGTATCACAATCCGCAAACTCTAGGTAACTTATCACTTGGTGATAAGTTATGGGGTTCATACTTCCAGGCTGTGACTACGAGAACTGCGGGTTTTAACAGTGTGGATATTGGCGGAATTGGAATTGACACAGCTTTTTTTATGTTTGTCTTAATGTTTATCGGTGCTGGCAGCACGTCGACCGGTGGGGGAATAAAGCTAACCACGGCTTTTGTGATTACTTTGGCCGTGTTTACATTTCTGAGAGGAAAGAGTGACCCTGTCATTTATGGAAGAACAATAAGGAAGCATATCGTTTTAAAGGCTTTAGCTATCACCATTATTAGTATAATGATTGTGTATTTCACCATTTTCGTACTAGTCCTTACAGAAAACGCTTCCTTTATAGAAATTACGTTTGAAGTCCTATCTGCTTTCGGAACTGTTGGTTTATCGATGGGGTTAACAGGTGATTTATCCACTATGGGGAGAATCGCTATTATCTTCGTTATGTTCTTAGGGAAATTAGGACCGCTGACACTCGCTTTTTCATTGGCACAGCCAGATCGGTCGAATATACGGTATCCAAACGAAGATCTTTATACTGGTTAAAAGTAGGATGCTGTATAGGGATGTGTTACCTTACGATAACAAAATCCTATTACTTATATAATTTGAGTGACAATTGCATATTGAGGTGGGAGAAAATTAAACTTTTAAGTCAATCAAAATTAATAAGAGGGTGTAAGAATAAGCACTGAGTCCCCTGGTTCTCCTTGTGGTTGGTCGTGTAGAGTGAAAAAAGAAATTTTTCCGGACTTCTTTAGCAGCAATATTTTAATGGAGTCCTCTGGTTGATCATTTTCAACGACCTCATTACGATCATCTTCTGTTAATTGAACCGACCGAAAAACATAACCTCTTTCTATTAATTTATTCAGATGCTCCCATGTTATCCCTTTGGAAAAAAGGATCAATCCCCGGCTAGTGTGAGCGAGCTCACTGAGGTTGTCTTTGTCACTTTCACGAAGGCTAAGTTGAAATACATTATTTCTTCCCATCTCGGGAATAAAATTATTACAAACCAAGGCGTTGTATGCATCTAGTTCTGTTGCAGCGATTAATATGTCATATGATGTAAGGTCGAGGCGATGTTCAGTTTTTTGGGCTAATAATTCTCCGTAGTAGGTTTTTTTGAAACCATGTTGTTTTGCAAATTGAAGTTTCGACCAGGATGAGTCCGATATTAAAACAGGAATGTCTAGATTTGTGAGGCTTTTGGCAAGTTCAACTGTAAAATAGTTACTTCCTACAATTAGTATTCCTGGTTCACCTTCTGCCGCGAGTCCTAATTTTTGACCCAACCAGCGCATAGAGAATCCATGTAAAACCACCGTTGCAAATACTAATGAAAAGGTTAAGGGAACGAGAATAGTTGCATCAGTAAAACCTTCTGATATAAGAATGCTCGAAAAGTACCCAGAAACAGTTAGCGCTACGATTCCACGGGGAGCGATCCAACTTACCAAAACTTTTTCTTGAGTCGTTAGCTCCGTATGAAAAGTAGACAGCCAAATTGACAAAGGACGAATAAAAAATAACATTATAAACACAAATGCTAAGATTTTTAAATTGAATACGTTAACTAATGTTTCGAAACTTAAAGAAGCTGTTAGCATTATAAAAATTGCTGAAACTAGCATAACTGAGATGTTTTCTTTGAAATGACGAATGTCATTTATAGAGGATATATTAAGATTTGCCAGAGTAATCCCCATAGCTGTAACAGAAAGCAACCCTGTTTCATGCATAATTTCATTTGGAATCGTAAAGCAAAAAATAACGACTGCAAATACAATCGGAGATTTTAAAAATTCAGGAATTTGTCCTTTTTCGAACATTTGGGCAATGAATTTTCCAAGTATCCAGCCAAGTAAAACAGCGAAAAGTGAGGCAAGAAAAAATAACACCAATTGATTTATTGTTACTTGTTCCAGTACAAAAAAACGAATGATTTCATAGGAGAAGACAGCTAGTAAAGCCCCTAATGGATCGACAATGATTGCTTCCCACTTTAAAATAGCTGCCGGTCGTGCTTTTAATTTGGCTTGTCTTAACAATGGAAGGATGACGGTAGGACCTGTGACAATTAAAAGACCTCCAATTACAAATGAGACGGCCCAGGATAGACCTGCTATAAAATGGGCGGCGAATGAACCTGTAATCCAGGCCAATAGAGCCCCAAAAGTAACAATTCGATAAATGGAATGTCCTAAATCTTTAATCTCCCGAAAGACAAGCTTAAGACTTCCCTCAAATAATATGATGGCAACTGCGATTGATATCATTGGTTTATACAGGTTTCCAAATTGTTCGTGAGGATTTAATAGTCCCAATATTGGTCCTGCGAGCAACCCTGTTACAGACATGACTACTATGGCAGGCAAGTTAAATTTCCACGAGATCCATTGAGAACCAATTCCAAGAATTCCGATAATCATGATTAAAAATAAGGAAGATTCGAACATATTAAAACTCCTCTATCTGAATTGAATTGTATAAGGTATTTTAATCCATTATTTCTTGATCATTAAGATGTGTAAGGGAATGTTTTTCAATAGGACGGTAGCTTGCTTGGTAATTTGTTTTGTCAGCTAACAATTTATACTTATTATTAATAAACTTATAATCCAAGTCATTTGCAACAGAAAAATTAAAACCTCTTAGTACATACCGACCAAACTTCCACAATTCATCTTTTATTTTTTGATTGTTACCTTCTGCTGCTATAGAAAGAGAATGTAGTATTTCTGCCAGGATTGAAACGTCCTCTTTAGCATGGGGCCTAATTTGATATAAGCTCCTATATAAGTAGAAGGAGTAAGGCGGCTTCTCTGTAATGATACGTAAGTTATTGTGTTGATCAAAATACAGAGGATCTGCTTCGTAGTCCTTAGCAAGAACGGATAATACTTTTCCTAGTTTGTTAATACAGACGCTAGCTGTATACGGATCATTCACCATGGTAGCAAGGGAACGAAGTGCAATTTCAACTAGCTTTTGAATTCCATACTCAATATCATATTTTGATGAACGGTGGGCTCCAATCATTACAGTATCTATATACTTTTTCTCGGCTATCTTAGAGTTTTTATAATAAGATAAGAGGACAGTCGTTTCATCCACATAATCTCCTGAATTCTTTTCAACTTTTACGATGATATTATCTTGTATAGCCATCTCCAACAGTTTTTGTATATCAACATCATGAATATATCCTGATCTTATTGAGAATACCCTTTTGGCAGCAAAGAGTTTCGTGTTCTCTGTCTGGAGAGATTCCTTTTTCTTAATAATATTGCTGGTAATGGTGTTACGATTGTTTTTGATTGTCAAAAGTGTTTCATTTGTAATTCGTTCAACTATATTTGTAACTTTTAACCAGCTAATGGTGTGACTGATGAAAAGGACAAAATAAATCAAACAAACAATTGAATATACGATTGAAAAGGCTGGAGAAATGTAAAGTTGTCCTTCATTTGTTTCCTTTAGATTAAGCCAAAGCATAATAACGTAAAAAATACCACCTAAAAAGATACCGAGCACTTTACTTGTAAAAGGATCTTGTAAGAAGCTTTGAATGATTCGAGGTGAATAGTTAGATAAATAAGTTGTTAGAACGACAAGTGTTACTGAAAAACTTATTAAAACCAGTGTAAACAAAGAAGTAAATAGAGTTCGGAGAATTGTTTCTCCAGTATTATAAGAAGTAAATAATGGTTCTGGCAAAAATGGAAAGGAGGCATGGGTGAACATATTTTCGAAATATATAGTTGTCATTGCTCCAAAAAAAGTAATAAGAATAAATAAGAGTGGGATGAACCAATGGCTTGATTTTAACGAGTTATATCTCTCTAAGATCACCAGTCTTAATTCCTCTTTTCATCAATGTTTAAAATTAGTTTGTCCAAATATCGCGGAAACAATAAATCCAGTGGTTTCGAGTTATTGAAGATAAAGTTATCGAGAGGAAAATCGAGTATTTATTTCATGGTTAACAGAGCATATTTAGAAATAGAAATCTATTTTTGATTAATTTACGGAGGCTCATCTCGAGTCAAAAACCATTTATGATCGGCTAAGAGATCGTGAAGAGAAAGAAGGGAAGTGGAAAGGTATAGGAGAAACTTGGGTTACTGCAGTTTTTTATGAGTCATGATTTCCTTCTGGAGGTTGAATGTTTCATTGAAAATATAGATAAAGCCAGGTTTGATCATTTAAAAGAGAGCAATTAGTAAATCGACTTTCTTTTAAGAACTTGTTTTATTTAGGACGGCATGTACTACAGACTGCTCCAGAAGCCAACAGCACTTATGGTCATTCTGTACGTGTCGCTTCGATCCTAAAGCGCCTGATATCTACGGTCTGTAAGCTGTCGCTAAGAGGCCGTACGTACCTGGTCTCCTTGCGCGAAGTGCCGGACCGAACGAGCCGAAGAAAAAAATGCCATGGAAGGCAGCCCGTAGGCTGCCTTTTTTTGTGTTTTTTTCTTTTGCCCTGCGGAGCGTACAAAATCGCCATCCGGCTAAGGCTCAACCCGGGCGAGCCTCGACCTCTTCCCGGTTTGAACCTAAGGCGGATCACCAGCCAGTCAAGGGGCCCAAAACTTTTTGACCAGGTGCCGTCAAAAACTGTTGGTCTGATCCCTTGACCGTCTGGTGAGGCGTTCTGTTCGTCCTACGTGCCAAAAGACAAAAAAATACCCTTTCGGGAATCAGCGCCCGCCTGGCAAAACAAAAAAGGAGGACAAGCTTATGAACGCTTTTGTTTCAATGAAGGAAAAGGATTTCAAACGGGAGTTACAGGGAGAAAAGGTCCTGCAGTCAAAAGAAGAGAAGAGCAATTGTCTTGAGGTGATTTTTGAGGTTATTCGAATTAAACAGGTGGTTCAAGAAGTGCCGACCCCTTTTGCGATTGGGGCGATACGCTCCCCCGGGGATGCCGCCAACGTAGCCGGAACGTTGATTGGTGATGAAGACCGGGAAGTGTTTTTGGTTCTTTGTTTGAACACGAAAAATCAGGTAACGGCAGCTCATCGGTGTCACGTTGGCAGCATCAATGCGAGCATTGTGCACGCGCGAGAAGTCTTTAAAACAGCGATTTTGAATAACGCCGCATCCATTGTGCTGAGTCATCAGCATCCCAGTGGAGACCCGACCCCCAGCATGGAAGATTTAAACGTCACGCAGCGTCTCGTGGATGCCGGTCGATTGCTTGGCATTGACGTATTGGATCACGTGATTGTCTCTCAGAGTGGGGACCACTACAGTTTAAAAGAAAAGGGGCATTTGTAGAGATGCCAGGCGGCGAAGCGTCGTCGCCTCGGTTTCGCATGGATAAAAGCTACGCTTTTGTTAATTGAAGCAGGCATCTGTTATCAAGACCTAAATTATAAAAATTCATAAAAAATAAAGGAGAAAACATATTAGACATATATAATATGTTTTCTCCTTTTTATTCCATTAAAGCTCCTCTATAACGGAACAAAGGACGTGATCCAATATTCTTGAATTGCGCCCTATTACAGAAGATCTATATGTAAGATATAGGCTCCACATATGTTAAAGAAAGCATTTTCTTTTTAACAATAAGATGATTATTTATGTCTAGGTCGTTAAGGCAATTCGTTGTTTTTCTCTCTGGTCAACTTTTATTTAGATTCAAAGATTTACTAAACTCCAAACTGTTTTAAATGATGGTCAAGGTGTTTGTAAATTCCTTTTCCCCATTGCTCGGAAGTAAGTTTACCGAAAAAAGGATGTGGATGAGTTGTACACTTCTCTGACCCGTTACTTTGGAACGTTATAATTTTTTGTTTCAGTTTTTCCTTTTCTGTTTCAAATTCTTTTTTATCTACAATCAAAATAGTTGGAATTGTGGACATGTTTTGGGGTAATGGCTTGTCGTCATAAAAAATTGGTTTCACAAACTTTCCTATCAATATCCCTAACCAACCTCTCGCAGGAAAAGAATTTCCCAATGCAATGTCTTGAAAGGATGAGCAATGTGCTAGCATTTGGGCAACATCCATTTTACCCCATTGCGGTTTTGAATTTGGGCTTAATTTGTCAATACGGTTTAAAATTTCCTCTGACTCTAATTGATTAAAAATATTTTTCATTTGTGCACTTCTCCTTTACAAATCAACCTCTACATCACCACAAAAATCCATCATTTTGTTAATCCGCCTCAATATGCAGAAATTTTTCCACAATCTGATAACAATAATAACATAATAATCCAATTTTGTTCGAAAATCTTATTTCATTAAATGGCCCTTTTGTGGGTTAGATATTGGAATCTCTTATTCCGTTAAACTGCCCTGTTTTGTTTTATATAAGTTACCTTCCTATATGAATAAAGGCAGCTTTCAATTTCTTGCTGAAAGCTGCTTTGTTAATTAGATTTTAATTGTAATTTACTATATAGGGATATATCTACATTAGTCTAACTATTCAAGAAATAAAGTATTAATAAAAACTTTTCTTTTCCGAGACCAAACAACTACAGGAATAAGCACTAGTGACAGAATGGCTCCAGAAAGTGATAATGCTGCAAAACTAGAATGAGCGACTACCATTCCTGATACCCCCCCACCAGCTGCTCCTGACAGTGCAAATAGTACATCGACTGATCCTTGTGTTTTTGCACGCACAGATGGGTGTGTTGAATCTATAATGAGAGCAGTCCCACTTATTAAACCAAAGTTCCAGCCTAAACCTAGTAGTACTAACGCCAGGGTAAGCAGTGGCATTGAACCTACCGGTGCAAAAGCTGCCACCAATCCAGAGGTTAGGAGTGTAGCACCAGAAGCAACAGCCATAGTAATACGGCCAAGCTTATCTACCAGTATACCTGTCAATGGTGAAGGAAGGTACATAGCTGCTATATGGAAACCTATAACTAATCCTACTTCTCCCAAACCATGACCATGATGTCCCATATGAATTGGTGTCATTGTCATAATGGCTGCCATGACAAACTGAGTCAAAATCATAATTACAGCCCCTACAACAACACCCTTTTTGTTTATGGTAGCATTCTTTAAATTTGTCCCTGTCTGTACGGTATCGTCTTTTTTCTTAGCATTCGCAATAGCTGTAGACACAACCAAAGGGTCTGGACGAAGTAAAATTAAGATAAATAATCCGGCAATAATAAAAGCAGCTGCTGACAAGATAAAGGGGCCAGCCAAGGTTGGAACACCAATTGAATCCGCAAATTCTCCCATTCTATTGACCAAGTTAGGACCAACAACAGCACCCAAGGTAGTGGAAACCATGGCCATGCTTGCAGCAGTTGCCCTTTGTTTATCTGTTGCAAGGTCTGTCCCTGCATATCGCGCTTGTAGATTAGACGCCGTACCAGCTCCATAAATAAAAAGAGAAATAAATAAAAGTGGGATGCTGTTGGTTAAAGCTGCAATTATAACACCAATAGCACCTAACCCACCTGCAAGGAAACCACCTGCAAGTCCTGCTCTACGGCCAAAACGTTGTGAAGACCGACCTATAAGTAGGGCAGCTCCTGCAGAACCTAAAGTAAATAGGGCAGTTGGAATTCCTGCCGCATTTTCAGTCCCTAGCATGTCTTGTGCAAGAAGCGCTCCTACTGTTATACCGGCTCCAAGTCCTGCTCCTCCAAAGATTTGTGAAAGAATCAAAATTCTTAATGTTTTTTTATAAAGGTGTATTTGTCTTTCTGGTGAATCAATATATTCTTGCAACCATATAGGCTGGTGTGTTGAGGCATTTGTATCTTTTGCTGACATTGTCATGAACTCTACCTCCTAACGAAATATCCTTGTAGCTTTTCATGTTTGGTTTGTCATCCTTGGAACATTTCATATCGTCATTAGAAGAAGCTCATAATTAAATTTCGATAATTATGAGCTTCTTCTATTTCTTATTTTTAAATAGGAACGTGACACTATTTGTCGGTGTTCATATTAAAATGTGTAGGATTCACCATCTTCTGGTGCTAAAATATTACTTGAGAATCCTTTTTCTTTACTAAAGTTTTTTAATTCTTCTCTAGATAGTGTCCAATGGTTAACAGCTTCCATATGAACAGAAATAACCTTAGCATTAGGAGTCGCCTTGTGTACTTCATAGATGTCTTCTTTTCCCATAATGAGAGAACCATATTCTATCAATTGATTATCTCCGCCATTGACGACAATAATATCTGGTTTATGGGTATCCAATTCTTCCTGTACACCTTCATACCAGACTGTATCACCAGCTACGTACAATGTTTTTTCACTTGGATGTTTAAAGACAACGCCACATACTTCCCCCATAAGCTTTAATAGTTCTTCTCCTCTTCCATGCTCGCCTCTTGTTTTAACTAATTGGATGCCTTCAAAGACAGTGTTCTTTGTTAATACCTCTACATTTTGGAACCCGTTATTTTGTACTTCCTTTGCATCTTCTTCATTTTGAACGAACATTTTAATTTCTTTTGGTAATAGTCTTTGCGCTGCCTCGTCAAAATGGTCTAAATGTAAGTGAGTCACAATGACTGCATCAACTTCACTAATAATATCGTCAACAGAGGTTGGTAAACTCACTGAAGGATTGTTTTGATCTTGCCTAATCGTACCAGGGAAAGATGGGTACGTACCTTTCTCTGCTAACATAGGATCAATTAAAAACTTTTTATTTGCATATTCTACAACTATCGTTGCATTTCGAATTTGTGTAATCTTCATTTTTACAACTCCCTTTCTTTTCATGTGTTCCCTAACAGTGTTAAGTGTATAATATGAGCAGCATTCAAATACACAGATAAAATATAGTATTTTAGGCGTTTGACTTTATTTTTGAAAGGAGTTGACGTTCAGATGGATCAAACAGATAAGCGAATTATAGAGGAGTTATGTAGCAATAGCCGGATTACGATGAAAGAATTAGGGGAGAGAGTTCACTTAACAGGACCAGCAGCCGCAGCTAGAGTGGAGAAATTAGAGGACAATGGGGTTATTGAGGGTTATAGCATTAAAGTAAATCAAGCGAAATTAGGGTGCTTTACGTATGCCTTTATCAATATCTATATAGAAGGTACACATCATCAACCATATCTCTCATTTATCCAAACAAAGGAGGGGTATGTCATCAATAATTATAAAATCAGTGGAGATAGCTGTTATCTTTTGGAGTGCAGGTTTCCAAGTAATGAAGCGTTAAATCAATTTTTATTAGAGTTAAACAAGTATGCAAACTATAAATTATCGATCGTTATAAGTAAATAGGGCCTGAATAAAAATGGCTATTTGTGAATAGTCACATTTAAACTATAGGGGCTTGAATAGAACAACGAAGGTAGCTGGGGCACCTCTTTTTCTTATTCACAAGTTAGTTTGTGAAAGACTGTACTTAAACTAACGGGTGCGTTAGTTCAACAAGCTAAAGGCAGCAATCATAATTATTAACTTGATCTTCCGTAAACGGGCGCATTTCTGAAGTAGTGAATTGTGCTCTTTCTTCATGTATAGGGCCATTTAATTGAATAAGATTACACAAAAAGTCGATTTCCCAACGTAAAGGAAATCGACTTTTTTAGATTAAATTTTTGCCTAATTATAAAGGTTCTACTTTAAGTTCCTTTGATGAATTTTAAAAATGCTGTTGACTATTCAGTTGAACTGTATTACATTATTATAAAGTCAAACTATATAGTTGAACTGGATAGAGGGTGAGAGTATGAAACATAAATTATTGCCGTTGTCTGAAACCATGCATTATATTTTATTAGCTCTACGTGAGCCACTCCACGGCTATGCCGTAATGCAGAAGATAGAAAAAATAAGTAATGGTACCGTTATTTTAGCGGCTGGTACATTATACGGTGCGATTGAAAACTTGAATAAACATGGTTGGATTGAACCTGTTGGAAATTCAGGTCGGAGAAAAGTTTATATGATAACTACAGAAGGAAGCGCCATTTTGAAAATGGAACAAGAAAGACTATTGCATATTTTATCCTTGTATGAAAGAAGTGAATCAAATGAGGAGGTTTAAAGTATTTTTTGATATTGAAAAAGAAGAGCAATGGCTGAACGAGCAATTACAAAAAGGCTATCGCTGTACAAATATTAGTGGATTAGGAATATACACTTTCGAAAAAACTGACAAGAGATATGTTATGCGACTTGATTATCAAGATTATTTACCGAAGAAAAAGTTCGTGGAATACAAAGGGATATATGAAGATTTCGGTTGGGTCTATATAAAGGGGTTCTGGCTTGGTGGAATACGGTATTGGCAAAAAGAAGATGATGATCAAAATGAAATCTTCTCGGACCGCCAATCAAAGGGTAATTATTATAAAAGATTAATGGGTTATTCATTTGGGTTGGGTATGCTGTGTTTGGCTTTTTCTTATATGCTTTACAAGGATTCGGGATTATATTTAACTGAAGGTCTTTGGAGTATGAAAGGTGCATTATTTTGGAAAGCATTTTTATTTGAAACTCCATTTGTCCTTTTGAGGTTGTTTCCCGCACTTCTGGTTGTTTTTTTTGGTAGCAGTTTCTATAAAGCTTATCGAAAGTACTCAATGTTAAAAGAAAAATAATGCGAGGAGTTTAAGTATGAACTTTTTTTAATTCAAAGAAGTAATTGAGGATAATGTATCTACAACAATCGGGCGCGATTGTTGAACAACGTAGGTAGAAAATGATCAACTTTTTTATAAAAACCAAACTTAAATCTGCTGGAGAAGAATCCATTTTGATCAATCTTTTTTCAAAATGGATTCTTTTTATTTATCGTAAAATATGGGTTTTCGAGGTATTTTTGATCAAACTTTATTTCAAAGCTACACGAACTTCTCTTTTTGTTAAAATACGCTCGTTCTTATCGCTCTGAAGTCTATCATTTACGCGTCATAAGTTATAAGGCAGAGGAGAGGGGTGAAAGCGATCAAACATTAGAGGGGATCCAGCATCAGAGCTATGAGGAATATGAAAAGGCGACTCAAAAAGTATGGATCATTGAAAACATTTTAAAAGATCGAATCGGGTATTATCCGGTGAAAGTAACGGATAATTTCCTGCAGCTTTATCTTCATCGTATCAAGCAATCACAGAAGAAACGAATGGTCCTAAAAAAGTGAACGAAGAAGCTTATTATTTCATGTCAATTAATTCTTTTTCCATTTTGTGATCAGGTCGTTTAGTAGCTTTGTATACGTGTTTTTCACTTTTTGATAGATGAACTTTGCTTCCTCTTCGTCGTACAAGTGAGACGTTTTGTTTCGATCAATCATCATGTCGATCCAGTCGTCTCCGTTTTCAATGAGTCCGCAAGAAAATGCTTCTCTAATGGTTGCACGCTGACTTCTGATTTCGCTGATTCCCGTGTATCCTAGGAACATTTTCATGGTTTTCCAACTCAGCTCAAAAGTGAATTCAAAGCGCTGGATGACGCCGTCATACACGATATCATCTGTCAAGGGAATTTTAAACGGGATGCAGCCCTTGATGTCTTCAAGCTTTTCGTACAGCCTTTCCTTGTTCATAGATGAACAATCCCTTCAGTGTCTATATTTAATAGTAGCTTTTCTTTATGTAGTCGGTCTGTAAATAAGATATCGATTTTAAGAGGCGTCGTCATGTCCTCGATAACCTGAGTAATAAGGTTTAGAACGATTTTTTCCTTTACCTGTCTCTTTCAAAGCTTGCATACAACCGTTATATTATACGAATATTTAAACTCATTGTATAAGGATGAAACCTTGTATTAGAGGAAAGTGTAGTAGCTTTCGGATAAAACGGGGGTTAAGAACCCGTGTTTCAGCGTTAATATACGACGAATATAACGAAAGTAAATAAAAAAATACGAAATTAAATGAAAACGTTTGTTGACAAAACGAAATTAAATGATAACATTTAAATTATTCAGAATGTAAACGCTTTCTAGAGAGGATGAGGAAATGAGTGTTAGTGATCTATTTCAATTAGGTGGATCGACTGCAGTTGTGACAGGAAGCGCAAGAGGATTAGGAAAAGCTATCGCTAAAGCCTTAAGTGACGCAGGTGCGAATGTAGTGATTGCTGTAAGATGCTGAAAGTGCACTTCAAGAGTTAGAGTGCCAGCCTGAAATCAGAAGCTTCGAGTTTCGTCACTGGATCAACCTTTGTTGCGGATGGTGGTTATACAATTTGGTAAAAAGGAAAAGGAGAGATATAACATGGAAAAAATATTAAATAATGTAAAAGAGCAGGCACAAAAATACCCTAAAAAAATGAAAGCAATAGTAGCGTATGCCCCGGAAGACTATCGATTAGAGGAAGTTTCTACACCGAAAATTGAAAACGATAAAGAAATTATTGTGAAAGTTGAAGCATGTGGTATTTGTGCAGGTGATATAAAGGCCTATGATGGTGCGCCAAGCTTTTGGGGAGATGATAAACAACCAGCGTATATAAAGGCACCAATGATCCCAGGTCACGAATTTATAGGGAGAGTAGTTGAGAAGGGTGACGCTGTTACAGATTATAACATTGGAGATCGAATTATATCTGAACAGATTGTTCCATGCTGGGATTGCCGTTTTTGTGGGCGCGGTCAGTATTGGATGTGCGAAAAGCATGATCTATATGGTTTTCAAAAGAATGTAAATGGTGGTATGGCAGAATATATGAAATTTACAAAAGAGGGGATTAATTATAAAGTTCCTGAGGATTTGCCGATTGAAAAAGCAATTTTAATTGAACCTTATGCATGTAGTTTGCATGCTGTACAACGAGCTCAAATCCAATTAGGAGATTTTGTGGTGTTATCAGGTGCAGGTACTCTTGGGCTTGGAATGATTGGGGCAGCAAAAAAAGCAGGAGCTGATACGTTAGTCGTACTTGATTTGCAAGACTCCCGTTTAGAATTAGCTAAGAAATTTGGAGCAGACTTGGTACTTAATCCATCCAAAGTGGATGTAGAAAAGGAAATAAAAGCCCTAACAGAAGGGTATGGCTGTGATGTTTATATAGAAGCAACGGGTCATCCCAAGTCTGTAGAGCAAGGATTAAATAGTATACGTAAATTAGGAAGATTTGTAGAGTTCAGTGTATTTAAAGATCCAGTCACAGTTGATTGGAGCATTATCAGTGACCGTAAAGAGCTGGACATCTTAGGCTCTCATCTAGGCCCATATTGTTATGAATTAGTTATTAAAGCAATTGCGAATGGGGACATGCCTACAGAGAATGTAGTAACGCATCGTTTTCCTCTTGAAGAATTCCAACAGGGCTTTGAATTAATGAAAAAAGGCGATCAATCATTAAAAATAATTCTAGAACCTTAAAACAGATCTTTTAGGGAGGGGGCAGTAGTTCCCCTATCCCTAAATATATCTGAATATTCAGTTAAAGGAGGGTGGATTTTGAATAATTCACTTGCAGGTGGCATTGATAAAGCTGGTATTCCCTCTCGACTCTTTTGGGGTTATATAGGTATTCTTATTTTTATGATGGGGGACGGATTGGAACTAGGCTGGTTAAGTCCTTATTTAATTGAACAGGGAATGAGCGTTCAACAATCAGCATTTTTGTTTACTGCTTACGGAGTAACGATAGCAATATCTTCTTGGTTTTCTGGTGTATTAGTAGAAGCTATGGGACCCAAGAAAACAATGCTAATGGGTCTGTTGTTATATATTTTAGGAACAATTGGCTTTGTTGGTTATGGTATACCTCATTTAAATTATGAGCTTATGATTCCTACTTATGCATTAAGAGGTTTTGGTTATCCATTATTTGCTTATGGGTTTCTTGTATGGATAGCGTATCGTAGTCCTCAACAGCAACTTGGTAGAGCAGTTGGTTGGTTTTGGTTTGTTTTTACAGGAGGATTAAACGTGTTAGGCGCTTATTATTCCATTTGGGCAATTAAATATCTTGGTCATATCAATACCTTATGGAGCGCCCTTTTATGGGTTACGATCGGAGCTATCTTCGCCTTAGTTATTAACAAAGATAAATTAGAGAGAAAACAAAATAAAGAGAACAAGTCAAAAGTGAAAGAGTTATTAAAGGGCGTTACGATTATTAAAAAGGAACCTAAGGTTGGGATTGCTGGCATTGTACGCATTATTAATCAAACAGCCCAATATGCCTTTCCTATCTTTTTACCGACTTATTTAGTCCAGTATGGAATTGAGACGTCAGTTTGGCTGAATATTTGGGGCTCAATTTTCATTTCAAATATTGTTTTTAATTTAATTTTTGGATTTGTTGGAGATAAATTCGGCTGGAGAAATACGGTCATGTGGTTTGGAGGAGTTGGTTGTGGGACATTCACACTTCTTTTGTATTATATGCCACAACTAGTAGGGGCTAACCTTTGGTTAATACAAGCTGCAGGGATATTATGGGGAGCTTGTCTTGCAGGATATGTACCACTATCAGCTCTTGTTCCATCCCTTGTGAAAGAAGAAAAAGGGGCTGCAATGTCCATCTTGAACTTAGGTGCAGGACTTTGTGTATTTGTGGGTCCAGCGATCGTCGGTTTAACTTATGGTTTTGTTGGTGCAGAAGGTGTAATCTGGATTCTTGCAGGCCTTTATTTCGCAGGAGCTTTCATGACGAAATTTATCACCTTACCAAACAATGCGAAAATCTTAGATGTAGATGTCAACGATGAGAAGGCAGAAGTTTCAAACATGTGATAACCTGATGCTCTCTTTCTTATTTTGGAAGAGAGTATTTATTTATAAATAAACGAAAGTAAACGAAAATAAAAATTGACAAACGAAAGAATAAATGTAAAAATGAACTCAAATTAATCAAGGAGATGAAGGTATGAGAATTGCAATTGGGAGTGATCATAACGCATTTGAAATGAAAGAATCAATAAAGAGTTTTATTGAGGAACTAGGTTTTGAAGTTTTAGATTATGGTTGTCATAGTTGTGAAGCTATCGACTATCCTGATGTTGCTTTTAAAGTAGCTCAGGACATTGCTGATAACAAAGTTTCTCGAGGAATATTAATTTGTGGAACAGGGATTGGTGTAGCGATTGCAGCAGGAAAGGTGCCTGGTATACGTGCTGCACTTTGCCACGATACGTACTCTGCGGAACGAGCTCAATTGAGTAATAATGCTCAAGTCTTAACAATGGGTTCTCAAATTGTTGGTATAGAAGTCGCTAAAAAAGTGGTGTACACTTATTTAAATTGTGAATTTAGTGGTGGTAATTCTAAAAGGAAAGTACAAAAAATTATTGATAAAGAAAAAGAATACACTCAAAAAAGTTTTCGATAGGGAGGGGACAGAATGAAAAAATTAATTAACAATCCGAATAATGTTGTCGATGAAATGATTCAAGGATATTTGAAAGCGCATTCTGACGTGGTAAAAGGGGTTGAAGAAAATCACCGAACGATCATTCGAACAGATGCAGGAACTAAGAAAAAAGTGAGTATTATTATTGGTGGTGGTTCAGGACACGAACCAGCTTTTATGGGATATGTAGGAGAAGGGATGGCAGATGGTGTAGCAGTGGGAAATATTTTCGCTTCGCCTCCACCTGACCCCATATTAGAAGCCATAAAAGCAGTAGATACGAAAAAGGAAGCCCTCCTTATTTATGGAAATTACCAGGGGGATCTTATGAATTTTGATATGGCTGCTGATTTGGCAGAAATGGAAAGTGATATCAAGGTAAAACAAATTATTGTAAAAGATGATGTAGCTTCCGCGTCTCACTCAGAAGCAGATAAACGTCGTGGAATTGCTGGAGAGTTCTTTGTGACGAAAGTAGCTGGTGCTGCCTCTGAGACTGGCGCTCCTTTAGATGAAGTATATCGATTAACTGAAAAAGCGAATCAGAATGTAAGGTCTATGGGAGTAGGGTTATCTCCGTGTTCATTACCCCAAACTGGGGAACCGAGCTTTTTGTTAGAAGAAGATGAAATGGAAATTGGTTTAGGACATCATGGAGAACCAGGAGTCGAAAAAGGGAAACTTCAATCTTCTAATGAGGTTACTGAACGAATTGTGAATGACATACTTCAAGATATGCCTATTTCTAAAGAAGAGGAAGTTGCTGTACTTGTTAATGGGCTTGGTTCGACTACAAGAATGGAGCTCTACATTATGTATCAAAAGGTAGAAAGCCTTCTTAAAGAAAAAGGAATTCATATTCACAAATCATTCGTGGGGGACTACAGCACTTCCTTAGAAATGGGTGGTCTGTCGATCTCGATTCTAAAATTAGATAATGAATTGAAGCGATTAATAGATGCAGAGGCAAATTGTCCAATGTATGTACAGAAAAAGAAAGAGAAAGAGGAGGTTAAAAGATGAATGCTACTGAATGGAAACAATATTTTGAAAGCGTTTCACCTTTAATGGAAGAAAACAAAAATTATTTATCTGAGTTAGATCGTCGACTTGGAGACGGGGATCATGGTGTAACAATGTCGATTGGCTGGCAAGCTGTTCAAGAGGAAATTAAGAGCTCACTCAGTGAAGAAAAAGATTGTGGGAAAATTGCAATGAAAGTTGGACGTTCATTTCTTAGCGCGGTCGGCTCTTCTGTAGGTCCTTTATATGCATCAGGCTTTATAAATGGTGCTAAAGCAATCAAGAATAAAACAGAACTAAACGAGGAAGACCTTATTGATTTTTGGGTTAATTTTATAAAAGGTGTTCACGAGCGAGGACAAGCTAATATTGGCGATAAAACAATGTTAGATACCTTGTTGCCTGTTCTAAGTATCCTAGAAGGAAGCACAGAACCACCACTAGTAAGATTCAAATTAGCTCTAACTACTGCGGAAAAAGCTATGATATCCACAAAAGATATGGTTTCTCAGAAAGGAAGGTCCAGTCGTCTAGGTGAACGATCAAAAGGTGTACAAGACCCTGGAGCTACATCTGCCTATCTAATCTTTTTAAAATTTGTAGAGCACTCTCAAGGGATTGCAAAACTCCATCATTAAAAAGGAGGGAATGGATTTGCGAGAATTAGCGATGTCTTACTTGTCAGTTACTCAGGAATCAGCTGTGGCTGTCTATCCTTATATAGGAAAAGGTGACAAAATACTAGCAGATGGTAAAGCGACTGAAGCCATGAGAGAGACATTAAATAAATTGAAATCAAAGTCTCGAGTAGTTATAGGGGAAGGTGAGATGGACGAAGCCCCTATGCTTTATATTGGTGAAACGTTAGGGAGAGGAACGACGGAGATAGACTTGGCTGTAGATCCAATTGATGGGACAACTTTAATTGCGAATGGTCAAGGGAATGCCATCACTGTTCTAGCTGGTTCAAAAAAAGGGACGCTCCTTCATGCTCCAGATATGTATATGGAAAAAATAGCAGTAGGTCCAAGAGCAAAGGGTAGTATTGACATTAGCTCTCCTATTGAAACCAACATTAAACATGTTGCGAGAGCATTGAATAAACCTATGAAAAATTTGAATATCATGATTCAGAATAGAGGGCGCCATCAGGAACTTATAAAGTCAATTCAAAAACTTGGAGCAAGTGTAATTTTATTTCAAGACGTGGACATTACCGGTGTGGTTGCCACAGCAATAGAAGAATATAATATAGATATGCTAATAGGAATTGGTGGTGCTCCTGAAGGAGTTATATCAGCTGTAGCTATGCGTAGCTTAGGTGGCGACTTTCAGGCCAAACTCCTTCCGGAAAATCAGGCTCAATATGATCGATGTATAGCCATGGGCATATCCAATCCTGATAAACACCTTCATTTAAACGATCTAGTATCGAGTGATGACTGTTTCTTCATAGCTACAGGGATTACTGATGGACAGTTGCTTAAAGGGATTAGAGAGAAACAGGGGAGCATGCTTCAAACACAAACTATTTTGTCACTCCATCATGAATATCATTTCATAAATTCTGTTCATCGTGTTAGTTCTCAAAGAGAGTTAGTAGTATAGTTACTAATTTTATATAAAAAATCGATAAGATTTAAGACTAATAGTAAACTATTAGTCTTATTTTAGTGAAAACATTAGTAGATGTATATGTAAAACCTTTTTGAAACAAAGTATTGACTGGATGTGGAAATTCTTTTTAAATAATTTGTATGATAAGATTACTAATAGATAGGATTAAAAGCTGGAGAAATGAAAGCCTTATCAATAAACACTTTTTGTTTTCTTTCTTTGATCAAATTTGGGATAAGATACATCATTTTTGGTTATTTAAAAATATATGTTAATGGATGTTTTTAAGTATAATTGCTAATGGATTTTCTATGAATAGAATAAAGGGTGACAAATATGAGTAAATTATTTGCAACTGAAAGACGTCAAAAAATCATGGAAATGCTAACTAAGAATTATCGTATTACTGTGCGAGACTTGGCTCACGAAATGAACGTTTCTGAAGTTACCCTTCGAACAGATTTGAAAGAGATGGAAAAGGAAGGACTTTTGCAACGGACTCATGGCGGTGCTGTGCTCTCTGAATTAAACGGTAATGAGATCACCTTTTCAACTAGAGAAAAGAAAAATAAAGACGCAAAGGTTAAGATAGCAAAACTAGCCATTGATCTCATTGAGGATGGAAATTGTATATTATTAGATGCAAGTTCCACAGCCTTAGAACTCGCACGATTACTTAAAGATACGGGACTAAAATTAACTGTTGTTACGAGTGGGATTTATACTGCCCTAGAACTTCGTGAAAATACTGATTTAACGGTCATTTTATTAGGTGGAGTTGTAAGACCAGGATCAAGTTCATTAGAAGGAATTCTTGGTGCAAATGTTTTAGATCAAATTCATGTGGATCTCATGTTTACTTCTGCCAACGGGTTTACTTTAAAGACAGGGCTTACAGATTTTAATGTCTATGAAGTAGAACTAAAACGATTATTAGTCAAAAAGGCTGACCATATTATTGCTTTGGTCGACCATTCTAAAATTAATAAAAGTTCAATTTCATCTTTTGCAGCTGTAAAAGACTTGTCTTACTTTATATCAGATGTACCTTTATCCTTAGAAATGGATAAATATTTTGCTGAAAATGGTGTTAAGACACTTTCTCCAGTTTCTAGAGAGTCATAAAATTGGGTGCGTGATTATCAATAGATTGCATAATATATGGTTTTAGTGATATTTCCCACTATTTAGGCCTCAATAATTGTAAGACCTCATTTATTACGTTAGATCAAGGACAAATTGTGGTTCAGAAATACAATCCTGGTGTAAATCCTCTCATAACTTTTTAGCTTGGAATGGCAACATTGTATTAGTCCGGAAGGAGCACTTCCTTTGGACCTGTGTATTTGGCGGTTTCGCACCTGTTAAAAAACTGGCATAACGAAAGGAGTGCTCCCGAAAACAGGTAGGCGCAAAGTGCTTATCAATACCAAATGGTTTCGGACTCGTTGTGTTTATTGTAAGAAATGACAGATTGATGGCCTATTCGATGAACTTGTATGTAGATAGGTTCATTAGTCATACCGGCATCCATGGTAATTAAATAAGTAAGTTGGAAGAGGGCAGCTATGTTTAAGAATAATCAGTAATCACTGGAAAAATTATCAACAGATCCTTGCCACTACTGTACTCACGGGTAAGATGAGTATTATAAAACCCTTTATTGATCGGTGTTGAACAGTAACAAGAGTTGTATTTTTAAACAAGTTACCAACGCAAGTAGTAGCTTATGAAAACGTAAATTAGAATGAAATGATTTTGACATTCCAATTTTAGCTGAACGATTTGTAGAGGAGGGTACTAGGGTACTGAATGGAGAATTTAAATTAAGTGTTTACGTATTCCCATAATAAAAAAGGACGTAAGGGCAGACGTCCTTTTGACTATATAACATCCTCTTAACTGCTTTCCCTTTGTAATACATTATGTAATTCATTTTCAAAGGGTCTCTTTTTTGGGGAGTGTGCCCTATACATAGCTATGTAAATACCTAAAACCCCAAACTTTACTTCATGGGGTTTATTTTATATGAATTTAAAACCAAGTTGGAAGAAAAAAATATTGAAAACCGACCTTAACTACATAACAAACAGCTACATTTTATATTTTGATCCCTGGATTGTTCTAGTTGTAGGAATAATTATCGAACGATCGCCAACTTCATTTTGCTTAATAATATTAAGTAAATGTTTAATAATCCCTTTTCGTCTCTTTTAAGAGCTCGCTATGTTCTGTCATAAAGAAGCACTGATACTTCATTATTCCTCGATCATTAATCATTACCATCATCATCTCCTTACTCATCATACGAACATTCATTCCCGTTATTCAAGTTGTATATCCAAATATAGAGATCCAATTTATTCTAATGGTGATTTACGAGTGAGGTTCTTTTCTTAAGAAACAAATCTTTTAAAAACCTTTGTAAGGCGGCAGCACTGACAGCCTGATCAGAAAGATCAAAACGCTTTCTGTCATTCTGTAGGTGTCGCTTCGATCCTAAAGCGCCCGATAACTACGGTCTGTAAGCTTTCGCTAACAGGCCGTACGTTCCTGGTCTCTTTGCGCGAAGCGCTGGACCGAACGAGCCGAAGAATTCCATGGATAAAAGCTACGCTTTTGTTGATCGAAGCAGGCATCGAGCCTGCTGGCTGCAGGAGCAGCCTAAGCATACGTTAATTCTGGCAGGTTTTAAAATCATCCCTGCCGATCCTTTGGAAAAAATTCTTTTTTAAGAACTAAATAACTTAAAACCATTCGATTAGATCACTATTAATCTCTTGTTAGGGATTTACGATTTACCCTTGGTACACAACGACAATTATTGTTTCTCCAACGCTAAAAAGACCTTCCCTTTGAACAAGAAAGAGAAGGTCTTTTGTTATTGAAAAATATTTTCACTAACTGAAACAAATGTGTCTAGCAATGAGGTGAATTTTTTATCTTTGTGCCATGAGACAAAATGAAATAGCTCAGGATTGGAAGGTGGATTCCAGTCTATTATTTTTAATTTTTGGTTACTCACTTCATCTTTGACTACCCCGTAAGGTAATAAGGCAATGCCGAGGTTTGATTTAACGCAATTTTTTAATGTTTCAACATTTGTAATTTCGAAAGTTGAACTAAAACTCATATTCGAATCAGCTATCATATTTTCCAATAAGTTTCTATAAGAGCAACCTTTTTCCGTTAATAAAATCGTTTCTTTTTGCAAATCGTTGAGCGATGGTTTTTTCAAATTATTTACTTCATTCAAAGGAGAAGCTACTAACACTAAGTTTTCTTTTGATAATTTAGATATTTGTACACTATTGGTTTCTTCGAAATTTTCCCCAAATAAAAATGCAAAATCTAATTCGCCTGTTTGAAGATCCGACTGTATTTGTTCGAGATTATGCATCGGTTTCACGATTACTTTAACCTTTGGAAACAATATTTTAAATTCAGTTAAAACAGTCGGCAATTTATAAGCACATTGACTTTCAGTCGCCCCAACGATTAGGGTCGCTGTCATGTTTTTATCATAGTTAATTTCATCTAATACCGAATGATACTGAGAAATAATACTATCAGTATAAACTTTAAATTTAACTCCGAATGGTGTTAACACTAGCTTATTTCCTAATCTTTCAAAAAGGCTTACACCAAGTTCATCTTCTAAGCTCTTTATTTGAGAGGTTACGCTAGATTGAGCATAGTTTAATATCTTAGCACTTTTCGTGAAGTTTAATGTCTCACTTGCTGTTTGAAAGGTGGATAACTGCTTCATATCCATTCAAATCTACTCCTATCAAATTTTCCGATTGGTTCAATCGTTTTTTTAAACTGGGATATAGTTTCATATTATCATAGAATGAAGTTGTTCTCGTGAATCGCGAGTACATTACAAATATTAGGAGGAATTACATTGAGAAATTCAAATTGTCTATCATGTAAAGCGGAAATTGGAGTAGAAAGTGATGCTTTTGTAGGAGAAATCGTTGAGTGTCCTGATTGTGGAGAAGAGCATGAAGTGAATGAGACCAACGGATCTCTATCTTTAGGCCTAGCTCCTGAAATAGAAGAGTCATGGGGTGAGTAATAAACCTAAAATGGATATTTTACTGTGTGTAACAAAACTTAGAACGGAAGAAAAGATGATTATACGAGAGTTAAACCTTCGCAACATATCTGTGAAAGTTATTCTAGATTCGATGAGCCTTCCTTTGGATGAAATATTCAAAGGGAGATATCAATTAGCAATTGTCAGGTGTTTATCACAAAAAGAAGGCTTGAAAAGAGCACAGATTTTAGACAAATGTGGTTTGAAAACCATCAATGATTATAATGCAATCACCATCTGCACGAATAAAATTTTGCAATCCATTTTATTTGATAGACACCAAATTCCACAACCCAATTACTGTATTGCGTTTAATCCAGATAATCTTAAAACTGTTTCAAATCAGCTTGGAGGACAATTTATTATAAAGCCACCCAGTTCATCTTGGGGAAGAGGGATTAGTTTAATAGAAAATGTGTGTTCTTTAGAGGCATGGATTGCAGCTCGTGAATCAGTTGACATTAGAAACCAAGAATTCCCTGTGTTGACACAAGAAAAAATCAACAAAGGAAACTTTGACATTAGAGTGGTAATCGTCGGTACTACACCTTTAGTTGCTTTTAAAAGAGTATCAAACGAAACCTGGAGAACAAATACACACCTAGGAGCCTCTGTGATTCCTGTCGAGCTAAATCAGGAGATTCAAGAATTGGCAAATAAAGTAACCACTCTTTTAGGAGAAGGTTTATATGGCCTTGATCTGTTGTACGACTTTGATAAGGAAAAATACTTGGTTTGTGAAGTGAATCAAAACCCGGAATTTTCAAATTCTTGGGAAATCCACAAAGTGGACATCTCTTCCTATATTGCTGAGTTTGTCAGTAAAAGAATAACGAACGATCAGGAGGTTAGTTATGGATAAACGTAAACAGTTTCAGATCTCGTTTGTATTATCTCGAGTATTAAATTCTGGAATCATTATGAGTATAGAAAAGAACGAAAAGGAGATAAAGGGGTTAGAGAAATTCATAGGGAAAGCTACTGGTTTACCATATGTATCAGTATTTAATAGTTACACTGGTGCATTACACGGTGCTCTCTACGGCCAAGATTTAGTACATGGTACTTCAACACACCTCCCTGATATTACTGAGCAAGAAGATAATTTCTTGGCATGGTTAGGGATAACTAGCGTTGGTGGAAATGAAGATAATGTTCCATTTCAGCGTATCAGAGTGAATTGGGATAACATCCATAATTTCGAGTCTCTAATGGAGGAGCACTCAACTCTACTTTTAGACTTAACAGATTTAGGGTTTGGTCCATGCGGTATTATTGCAACTAATCAAGAATTAATATGGAAGAAATCTGAGCGACTAAAGATATTTGGCGCTTTCGATCTAAGAACGATGTGGACACAGGAAGAAAGCAATTATGAGTTACAACCTGGCGTTCAATTTAATTACAGAATTAGCCCATTAGTGGCTGCTTGTGTGAAATTGTCATTATTAAGAAGAGGTGAACATAATGAGGACTGATTTTATAAAAAAACCACTAGACTTCCCCTCAGAAAGCATGGTCAACGAGAGCTTGGCATATTTCGGAGGGAAGGCGATTCTCCCTACGGATAATCGGAAAACAAATTTCCCATACATAACTAAAGAAGACGTTATGCAAATGTTGGTATCTATTCAGCATGAACCAGAAAACGTAGTGGGTGAATTTTCGGAAAAATACAATAAATACGTCGGAGCTAATTTCTCAATACCTACAGCAAGTGGAACATCTAGTCTGCATTTAGCTTTAGTGGGAGTAGGTGTAGAACCAGGGGATGAGGTAATTATCCCTAACTTTACCTTTATAGCAACTGCACAAGCAGTAATAGCAGCGAAAGCTATACCTGTATTTACAGATGTAGATCCTGACACATTTTGTATGGATGCGGCCCAAGTAGAAAGTTTAATAACTAAGAGAACGAAAGTCGTTATGCCTGTTCACGTTCACGGTTTACCTGCTAACTTACCAATGTTACAAGAGATTTGCCTAAAGCATAACCTAAAATTGGTTGAGGATGCTTCACATGCTCACTCTGCATCAATAGATGGGAAGGTTTGTGGGTCTATCGGTGATGCAGCTGGCCAAAGTTTAATGGCTGATAAAAATTTTCCTGTAGGTGGGGAAGGTGGCATCTCCTTTTTTAAAAAAGAAGAGTACTATGAACGGGCCATAAAGTTCTTAGAAGAGTCAGGAATTGATTATCGCATGTCATGGATCGCAGCAGCCTTTGGAATCAGTCAGTTAGAAAGACTACCATATTATGATGAAGTAAGAGCACGCAATGCCCAATACCTGAGTGATGCTTTGAATGAAACAAAGCTATTTGAACCACCCAAAGTTCCAAGTGGATATAAACACAGTTACAACATGTACAGAATCAAACTTCATCGTGAGAATGTAGGATTGGAAGATCTAGAAGATTTTAAAGTTAAAGAAGCGATCCAACAACTCATCATGGAAGAAGGCGTTTTTGCAAGAGAATGGCAGAATAGACCAATCCCTGGTCACCTTCCATTTCAAAATAAAAAAGGATTTGGGAATGGATATCCGTTCACTCTTGCAGATGAAGAAAGAAAATATGAAATGGAAGATTACCCAACCACATTGAGCATGTTCCGAAATACTTTAACTATCTGTCGAGAATTAAGGTCACCCATTGAGTATGAACGAATTCAATCCTATGCTTTAGCCTTTAAAAAGATTGATCAGAACCCTGAAGCAATAAGAGAAGTAGTAAGTAAAATGGATTCTTCAATTAAACTTCCATATGAAAAGGATGCGAGACTAGGATGAGTCAAAATATTAAAATAGCAATCTTAGGTGGAAGTGGGTTTGTTGGGATGGAGATTTACAGAATTCTTAGGAATCATCCTCTTGCCTCTATTGATTTTGTATCATCAGAATCGAGGTCGGGACGACCAGTAGAAAAATACTACAGAATCCTAAATAATGAAAACAAACAATTGAAATTTAAAAAGATAAACCAATTGGAGAACGGATACGATGTTATATTTTCATGTTTACCAACTGGTGTATTGCCAAAACATATCGACGAAGTTCTTGATAAAACAGAGGTGCTATTCAATGTTAGTGGAGACTATCGGTTAACAGACCATCACCTGTTAGAAGATTACTATCCTAATTCATTGACTAATCAGCGTTATATGGACTCTCAATATTATATTCCTGAGTTTCATAAGATCGATAGACAAAAGAAGATTATTAATCTTCCAGGATGTATGGCGGTGGCAAGCATTTACTCCCTTTATCCTCTTATGAAAAATAGTTTAATTGAAGGAAAGGTCATTATAGATGCTAAAACAGGTTCAAGTGGTGGAGGTAAAAAAAGTTCGGAACATCCTGCTGAAAGATCGCAAAATTTCAGACCACATCAGGTACACGGACACAGACATATGCCGGAAATAAGCAATGCTTTTAGAGAAATGTTCGATGAGAACATTGATTTGCAATTTTCAACATACAGTTTAGACCTTCCAAGAGGAATTATGACAACTGTTTATTCAACGCTTAAAGATGGTGTGTCTGAAATTGATGTAAAAAAAGCATTCTTTAAGGAGTATAACAATTTATACTTCATCGATTATATAAAAGATACTAAGGGTGGACGATTTAATCCAATGATTAAATCGATTGTCGGAACAAATCGTTCAGAAGTTGCTGCTTATGTTGACAATAAAAACTGCGTATCCATATGTAGTCTAGACAATATGATCAAAGGGGCTGCTGGGCAAGCTGTTCAAGCATTCAATCAATATTTTGACTTTTCAGAGGAAGAGGCTTTGAGTTTTCAAAACGAAGGGATGTGGCCATAATCAGTAGCTTATATGTAATCAAGTTGGGGAGTAGTACAGTTCTTTCTGAAGGTAAAGAAATTTATAAAGAGATTAAGGAAATATCTTCTAAAGGTCACTCAATTATCATTGTGGCAGGAGGAGCAGAAGGTATCGAAAAGCATTACCAAAATATTAATAGAGAAATTAAGTTTCTGCATCTAGCTAATGGTAATGAGGTGCGCTATTGTTCGGCAGAGGAAATGGAGCATATTTATGATGCTTATAACAATACAATTATTCCTACTTTAAAAAGAGATTTAGAAGAAGTAGGTTTGAAAACATATATTCAATGTGGCAGTGATCATAATGTAGTTCAAGGAAAACAAGGTCCTCCTTTAAAAGTTAAAAAGAATAATAGAAACGCTATTGTTAGAGATTCTTTGTACGGACACTATGATAGCTGTGATACTTCCCTACTGGATTCATTGTTAGAGGAATTTGATGTTGTCTGCTTGACTCCTCCTATACTTGGGCAGGAAAAAAATCAATTACTTAACATTGATGCAGATGTACTAGCAGCTAATATATCGATTCAGATGAAGGCTCATCACTTGCGTTTTGTAACTGGGACAAATGGGATTTTAAAAGATGTGAACTCTCCTTATTCTACAGTGAAAGATATTTATAACGAGGATAACTTGAACTATGTAAAAGGAAGAATGAAACAAAAAGTTCGTGCCGCTAGATTAGCTATTCGCGAAGGAATAAACGATGTGTGCATTACGGGACCAACCATGTCTCGAGAACATAGCACTTGGTTTTGGGACATTGATACATACAACGAGGAGTTTGATTTGATTAATAAGGTGATTCGAATTCCTTCGGTTTCTTACGATGAGAGTGAATTAGCTAACTACTTGAATCAAAACATTAAAATTCCTTGTGTAAAGAATGAGGTTGACCCAGCAGGAAATGTTGTTTTTCAAAAAGGTACCGGCCGCCATACATTAATGCTTTTAGGTCATATTGATACCGTCCCTCATTTATGGAAAGTTAAAAACAATAACGAAATAATTACCGGGAGAGGAGTAGTAGATGCAAAAGGGTGCTTTGTTAATTTTTTGCAGATGTTAAAGGATGTCGAGGTACCTAAAGATTGTCAGCTGAAAGTGATTGGAGCTGTTGAAGAAGAAGTATCCTCTTCTGCAGGTGCTTATTATGTCAGAGATAACTATAAAGCTGATGCCGTTATTATAGGGGAGCCTAGTGGAGAGAAAAATCTAACATTGGGTTACCATGGCTTATTAAAATTAGGCGTTACTATCGAACAGGCACAAAAGCATAGTGCTTCTAAAAACAATTTAAGCGTAGCAGACCATTTTTATAAAATCAGAAAGGAAATGGAAAATCGAGTAGGTGCAGTAGACCCCGAAAATGTATCTACAATAACAAAGGTAACCCAACATAAAGATGCCAACAAGGATGTCATTAAAGGGATTATCAATTTTCGAATATCGCCAAATGTAGAAAATGATTATATCAAAGATATTGACCTAAAGATTGCGGATGACGTCACAATTGAAGTTCTTCGATCTACGCCAGGATATATAAACAAGAGAAATTGCACATTAGTCAAATCCTTTGCTAAGAGTTTTGCCAACAAAGGGGGGAAGTGCAATTACCTAAAGAAAACTGGAACTAGTGATATGAATACTTTAGCTACAAATTGGATCGATGTTCCAATTGTAGCGTATGGACCTGGGGATTCTACTTTAGATCACACAGATGAGGAATTTCTGGATTATAAAGAAATCGAAAGCGCTAGAGGTATTTTGAAAGATGCTATTCATAACTGGTTTTCGAAAAAAACGGAGGTGGTGTAACGTGGTAACAAAAATGAACGCCGTTCTAACACCAGAGCATCCGAAATTAGAAAATATAAAACGGAAATGCAGAGAGGCAAGAATGCAGATTATTGATATGGCTGCTACGGATACAGGTTGTCATATAGGAGGTAGTCTATCCGTAATCGATTTGTTGATTGTGCTATACGAAAAGTATAATTCGGATTCAAAAAATCAAATTGTTCTAAGTAAGGGGCATGCAGCTGCAGCTTTATATTCGACCTTGTTTGTTAATGATTTGTTAGGTGAAAGCCCAGCTCTTACATATGGCAAAAAGAGTTCTCTGCTCACCGGGCACCCTAGTCATAAAATAAAGAACATTCCTTTTTCTACTGGAAGCCTTGGTCACGGCATTCCTTATGCAGCAGGATGGGCCTTGTCACAGAAGCTAAAAAATGAGGATGGAATCGGGATTGCAGTTTGTGGGGACGGGGAGCTACAGGAAGGCTTATGTTGGGAATCGTTTCAAGTCATTCAGTCTAAAGAAATAAACAACTTTGTGTGTGTAGTCGATATAAATGGCGCTCAAAATGATGGATATGTTAAGGATATCTCGGATTTAGTTAATTTAAAGACTAGATTTGAATCATTTGGCTTTAACACTAAGGAAATAGACGGACATAATGTATCTGATATTTTAGGGTCTTTGAATGAAGAGCAAAAAAAGCCTCTGGTGTTACTCGCTAAAACTATAAAAGGAAAAGGCGTACCAGAACTCGAGGGGAACCCTAAAGCACACTATGCGAAAATTCCACAGAGGCTAAAAAATAAGTGGAAGAGGAGTTTATTATGAGTTTATCAGGTAGAGAAAGTTATCGAGATGAACTGACGAAACTGGCTTCTATTGACGAGCGTATTCTGTGTTTAGAAGCAGATTTAGGGGGTTCAAATCACCAATTTGAAGCTAACCATCCGAATCGTTTTTTCAATATGGGTATTGCTGAAATGGCCAGTATCGATATTGCAGCTGGTTTATCCGAAGGAGGGCATATCCCTTTCTTTTCTACTTTTGCTTCATTTGCATCTCTTAGGTCAGCAGAGAGCATGAAGTTAGCCATGGGGTATATGGAAAAAAACATCAAAGTAGTGGCTCCGTATGGTGGAGTATCTGGTGGATGGTTTGGCACAACGCACCATGCACTTGAAGACATTGCAATTGTTCGTTCCTTTCAAAAAATCAAAATTGCATGCCCTCATGGTGAAGAGGACACTAGAAAAGTGGTCAGAGAAGCTGCTAACTCTAATAAACCATACTATATTAGACTTTCACGTAATGATTCCTATGAAAGTCTAGATCGAGCGCTGGATCACGACTGTTCCCATCCTCTATTTCACTATAAAGGGGAAAGCGATCTTTGCTTAATATCGATTGGAGAACAAGGAACAGTGCTGTGTAAAGAAATGGAAAGTCTCTATCCAGATGTTTCGCATATCCATTTATGTTATGTAGACTACGAGAGTTTACAAGATCACATTACGGAAATTGGAAACGCAGCTGAACGGCTTCTTGTAGTGGAAGAACACAGGCTTTCAGGAGGAACTGCATCATTGTTATCAATCCTCATGCCGGAAAAGAAAGTTTACTCTCATGATTGTGGAGAAGATTGGCCAATATACGGGGGTACCCATCAGGAGACGCTAGAATACCTAGGATTTAGTTCAAATGTTTTAAGAGAGAAAATTGACAGTATGAAGGGTAAGAAATTAAGTATATAGCTTCATTTCTAGTCATTCATATGAAGGGAGATCGTGTACACCATGATTGAAGAAAAAATTGTAGCATTCGTAGAACCGAGCTTTTATGGTATTGATTTTGTAGAAAGAACGCACCGAAAAGGATGTAAGGTCATCGCCATAGGCTCTTCTATCGATAATCCTAAGAAGTATGGGTATGAGAACTATTACCATGATTTTTTAGTAGCAGACATAAGAAGTGTAGAATCGATTTACAATGCGATAAAAGAATCTTCCTATTACGGTCAGATCGATGCGTTAATCCCTGCGACTGATTATGCCTCACATTTAACAGCTGAGGTAGCCGAAAGGTTATCGCTAAAAACGATATCTTCTCAAGCAGCAAATAACGCAAGAAATAAAGATTTAGCGCGTGATGTGTATGAGCAACATAAAGTTCCGAGTGCAAAATATCAAAAGGTATCCAGCTTGACCGAAGCGATACAAGCTGCGAAAAGAATCGCATATCCCGTCGTGCTTAAGCCTACCAATTGCGCCAGTAGTCAAGGCGTTTATTTCATTGAGAATGACAAACAATTAGAAGTAGCATTTGAGAAACTAAGAGAATTCAAAAAAACCTATATGGATTTTGACGTAAGAAACGAATACCTTATTGAAGAATACTTAATAGGTCCAGAATTTAGCGTGGAATTTTTCTTGAAGGATAACGAAGTGGTGTTTTCATCAGTGACAGAGAAACTTACTTCTGATCTACCTTATTTTGTAGAAATCTCACACACTGTTCCTACATCTGTAGAGAACGATAAGATTGATGATATGATTCGCGTTTGTGTTCAAGCTTTACGTGCGATTGGAATCGATAATGGACCAAGCCATGTCGAATTAAAATTAACAAAAGATGGTCCTAAGATCATTGAGGTGAATGGTAGACCGGGGGGAGATAAAATATCCTCCGAATTATTACACACCACGTACGGTTTAGATATCTTCGATGAAACGGTAAACTTCTATTTGGATTTACCAATCACAGAGACTCACCTGCAAAAGAAAGCCACCTCTATAGCTTATTTAACAGCAGATAGAGAGGGGATCATCTCTTTTATTGAGGGTGAAGAGGACATTGCGAATGACCTAAGTATCTTGAAGTATGACATTACTGTAAAAACGGGGGATAAGGTGAAAGTTCCTGAAAGTTCTGATGATCGTCTAGGCTATGTAATCACTACAGGACAAAATCCTGAAGAGGCTAAACATAACGCAATAAATTTAATAAATCGGATTAAGCTTCAATACCACTAAAACCATTAATAATATTGATGTAGAGGTTTACTAGCAGTGAAACCCATCATTTACTTTATTGTAATGATGGGTTTCACTTTTGAAATCGTTCTCCCTACTTATTGATAAATTTTAGAAGTCCACTGATAGGATCGGATTTTTCGATGGAACCGATTCATATATTCAGTTTTACTGTTCTATTAGACTGCTATACCATTTTAAGAAAGAAGCATAAAGGAAGAAATAGGAGAGGTGAAGATATGTCTTTTATTCGAAAGAATTTTTTGTTCTTTTTTTTAGCAGATATTATATCTGGTTTTGGAGTGGGAATGAGTACAATTGGAGCAAATTGGTATTTGTTAGATGAAACGGGATCCGTTGGAGCAATCGGTCTCATGTTAACTATTAATGTCCTATCAGGTTTTTTAGTATCTCCTTTTACAGGTATTATCACAGATAAATTCAATCGGAAAAGTGTCATTCAGGCAACCTTTATTTTAAGAGCGATTACGATTGGAGCTTTAACCGGATTGTTTATCGTTGATGGATTTTCTATTGGCTATATCTATGCTTTCGCTATAATCAATGGGATAGGTTGGAGCATATACATGTCGGCATCGAGGAGTTTAATACAAGAATTATTACCGGAGAAAGAACTTTCTAAAGGGAATTCTCTTATTGAAATCAGCCTTCAAGTAGGTATGTTTATGGCTGGTGCTGCATCTGGTTTCATTTATAAATTTTTTGGGTTTGAAGTTATTTTACTCATGAATTCTTTAATGTTTGTGTTTAGTAGCCTATTGGTGATGTTTATTAAATATCAGTCGATATCTCTTGAGGGTAGTGATGAAAGCTATTCCGATTCGTTTAAAAAGGGCCTTCAATATTTAAGATCTCATAAAATGACTTTCTTGTTAGGGATCGTATCAATTGTCCCGTTAGTAGCAACGATGATCTATAACGTAGTACTTCCAGGGTATGTCAGTGATACGCTTAACGCAGATTCTGTTGTGTTTGGTTTCTCAGACATGGCGTATGGAGTTGGAGGATTATTATCTGGTTTCATTGCTGCACCGTTTGCTAAGAAAATCTCAGAAAACAAGGCTGTTAGTACGATATTTATACTCGCGGTTTTAACTCTCTTTGGTCTTGCTGTTAATAAGGTCGTGTTCATGATTTATCTGGGTAGTTTGCTCATCGGACTGTCAAATTCATCTTTACGAATCATTATGAACACTATGTTAATGGAAATTGTACCTAAGCCTTTAATGGGAAGGGCCTTATCGGTTTGGATGGGAATCGCTCTCCTCTTACAAGCTATATTAGCTAGTGGGCTAGGAATTTTAATTGATATTTTCTCTCCAAGCATAGGATTCATTTGCATGGGCGGACTAATGCTATTAGGACTTGGGCTTCAAGTCGTTGTTGTAAAGAGAAAAGAGAAATCAAATCTTAAGTATGAGGCGGTGTAACATGAGTATTGCAGTATTATATGGCAGTTCAAGAATTAATGGAAACACAGAAGTGTTAACTGAACATGTTGTGAAAGACTTACATGTGAAAAAAATATTCTTAAAAGATTACCAGATAAACGATATTATTGATCAACGACACGAAGAAAACGGTTTTGATTCTGTTGATGATGATTACGATCAGCTGATTGATGCGGTATTAGAAAGTGACGTACTTATTTTTGCTACGCCAATCTACTGGTACGGGATGTCTGGTATTATGAAATCCTTTATTGATCGATGGTCACAGACTGTTAGAGATAAAAGGTATCCAGAATTCAAATCTAAAATGGCTAAAAAGGCGGCATATGTGATTGCTGTTGGAGGGGATGAGCCTAAGACGAAGGGTCTTCCATTGATTCAGCAATTTTCTTATATTTGCCATTTCATTGGGTTAGACTTTCAAGGATATATACTTGGAGAAGGCGTAAAGCCAAACGATATTTTAAAGGATGAAGAGGCTTTAATGAAGGCTCTGAACTTAAGGGAAACATTGACAGAATAACTCTATAGTGCGGAAAAGGGATCTTATCCAGAACAAGATAAGGTCCCTTGAATCTACGTTTACTTTAAGTAGAACGTAGCTGTTTTAAGATGGTAATAGATATAAGTATCAGATCGAGACTTTGTTTTTAAAAAAGCTCCTTTTTAGGATTTTGATAAAAGGAGTTTTTTTTAATCGTCATTTTTACGGTGATTCCTTCATCCAGGGGTCGAAAAAATGGCCCGTAAAACGTCACCTCTTTCAAAATCAGTGGAGGCGTTTTTGTCTTCGATGAAAAGTATATACTTATTTATAAATATTTTATGAGACTATGGATTCATCCTTGTTTTCATGCTCCTTCAGATACCAAGCAATAGTTTCATCAATTGCTTCTTCATAGGGCGTTACACGAAACTCATATTTGTTATTGAACTTACTAGAATCTACGGTAAAGTCATTGACTTGTTGATACATTAACTCCTTAAATTCCTTCATATCTGAGTTAAATAATCCTCCCATTGTAACGATAAACTTGTTAGCTAGACGATATTTAGGCTGTTTGTTTAGTTTGTGTGCCACTTGTTCAACTAAGTGTCTAGTAGATGTAGGTTTAGCATGAGGGATATGCCATATTTCACCATTGGCGCTATTTTGATCACCGAGAATGATTAAGCCTCTAGCAAAGTCTTTAATATAAATATGAGAGTGTACAGTATCGGGGTTTCCTATCAGTTCAACCGGTTTTTCATCGAGAAGATGAGTGAAAACTCGTTCCCCTAACATGGCATTCTTAGCTCTTGGTCCAAAAAAATCAGAACCTCTGCCAATTGTAGCCTGGACTTTTCCTTCCTTTGCAGCTTCCATTAGGGTTGTCGCAACTTCAGCCCGAGCTTTTGTTTTCTTACCAATTGGCTTGTAAGGCATTTTTTCGTGTAGTGGCCCTTGTTGTGGACCATAGCCGTAAAGGTTGTCTCCATAAACGATTTTAGCCCCATTTTCCGAAGCCACTTGAATGATATTAGCCATCATTTTAGGAAACTGAGTCTGCCAATCTTGATAGGGGAGTCCTAAACAGTGGTAGATAATCGTTGCATTATGTAGAGAGTTTCGTAATTGATCAAGATCTTTCACATCACATTTCATGCACTCCACACCATTTGGTACTAAAGCCTTGCCACTTTTATTGATCACTCTCACTGATTTTCCTTGCTTAAGCAATTCTTCCATCACAGCTAGACCAAGCGGACCTGTACCTAAAACCACATGTTCTTTTTGCAAAATTTGTTTCCTCCTAACTTTTATTATCACTCTCATAGCTAGCGTGTCTATTATAACCATAGTAACAGAAATATTTGGATAAATTTTTAATAATTAGTAAATTTCATTCAATTTAAATCAATATACAATAAGGGGTTATTAACTGTGTTAGATAACAAGTGGATTACTGTAAATGAATTGAAGCCAGAGGCCAGGTATCGTTTGTTTTGTTTCCCTTATGCCGGAGGCGCATCTTCAATCTATAATAATTGGAATAAGTATCTTCCTGCTGACATTGAACTCTTTCCTATAGAGTTACCTGGTAGAGGTCGCCGTATATCAGAGCCACCAATCCGTAACATGAATCTTTTAATTCGGACCATAGTAAGAGATTTGTTACCCTATTTTAAGGAGAAGCGCTTCATGTTTTTTGGACATAGTATGGGAGCTATATTAAGCTATGAATTAACAAACCTCTTATTAAAAAACGAAGGGATGAGTCCTGAAAAATTATTTGTCTCTGCTCACCGTGCTCCTCATGTTCCAAGAGTATCTAATCAGACATATAACCAATCTGATGAAACATTGATTCAAAAATTAAAAGAATTAAACGGGACTGCAGACATTATTTTAAATACCCCTGAATTATTGGACCTGGTACTCCCTATAATGAGAGCAGATCTAGAGTTGTGTGAGACCTACAAGTTTAAGAATCATAACCCCCTTACTATACCGATCACCGCATTTGCAGGGGATAATGATAAGAATGTTTTAGTTGATTCCGTGCGAAAATGGGATGAACGAACGACTAACCAGTTCAATTTAGAGATTATTAAAGGCGATCACTTCTTTATTAATGACCAAACAGAAAATATGGTTGAAAAAATTGTTAAGTTAACTTCAGTACACAACTACGTTTCATAATGACTATATAAAGAAATTAGTTAACGCTTTTTTATTTAGAAGATTCAATCTTTATTTTATTAATAAGAGACGTTCGTAAAAGTACACCATTACGAACGTCTCTTATTGTAGATTTGAAATAAAGTCACGATGTTTATAAAAAAGTGTAAACGATAAACTAGATTCAACAGTTTTTCACAATTAAAACTAAACAGAATTTCACAAATAAGATTAAACAGTTATTCCAAATTAGCCCCTCCCTTCAATATACTAGAGTTAGTTTATTGAAAGTGAGGATCCAGGAGTGGAACGTTATATGTCTTATGTTGAAATTCACCAATTATACTCGCAAGGTTTTTCAAAAAGTAAAATAGCTAGGAAGTTAGGAATATCTAGAAATAGGGTGATTGATTATTTGAAAATGAGTCCAGATGATTTTGAGGAGTTTATAACTTCGTTAAAGATGAGGGGGAAGAAATTAGATCCATATCAAATACATATCATGGAATGGTTGAAAGAGCATCCTGATTTAACATCAGCTCAGATTTATGACTGGCTGGAGGAAAAACTAAAAGTAAAGGATGTGAGTGAGAATACAGTAAGAAATTATGTAAATGAATTGCGTGACAAGTATTACATTCCAAAAGTAAAGGCTCATCGCACTTACAGTGCGATACCAGAAGTGCCGAGGGGTCTACAAGCTCAGGTTGATTTCGGTCAAACAATTGTGGAAGATGCTGAAAGGAAAAAGCATCGCTTATACTTCATCGCATTCATTTTATCGCATTCGAGATACAAATATGTAGAATGGCTAGATCGGCCGTTCCGAACCACCGATGTCATCCACACACACGAGAAAGCGTTCCAGTATTTCGGTGGGATGCCCCAGGAGATGGTTTATGACCAGGATGCCCTTTTGGCAATTAACGAAAATGCCGGTGACTTAATTATGACTGCAGAATTCACGAAGTACTACCAGGCAAGACAATTCAGAATTTATTTGTGCAGAAAGAGTGATCCAGAATCAAAAGGGAAAGTCGAACAAGTTGTGAAATTCGTGAAGAACAATTTCAGCAACCATCGAACTTATAACAATATTGAGGATTGGAATGCTTCCTGCCTAGCCTGGCTGAAACGCACCGGGAACTATAAAATTCATCACAATATAAAAAAGAGACCAGTCGAGGTGCACGCCCTGGAAAAGCCGCACTTACGCCAAGTCTCAAATACCTATTATCTTTTCGATAATGTTCATAGCCCAAGTATAACAAGAAGCATTCAAAAGGACAATATCATTCGATATGGCGGTAACCGTTATAGTGTACCGAAAGGTACCTATCGGTACGGAGCAGCAAACACGGCTTACGTCATGGAAAAAGAAGGATTCCTATATATTCGATTAAAAGAAGCTGGAAAAGTTATCGCGAAGCATGAAATAACAGACAAAAAAGGAGAAACCATAACCGCCCCTGAACATCGAAATAAGAATACTTCAAAAAGAGATTTACTTATATATGAAATCGAGGATTTCTTTACGGACAAGACTTCTATCAAGTGGTTTATGGGAGTATTAAAAGAACGTTATCCTCGTCACCTAGTTGATCAACTGAAAGTGATCCAATCTTCCATCAAGAACTATCCAAATGAGGTGGAAGAGGCTCTTGTAAAGATAAAACAAATGAATATGACAAGCGCAAATGACTTTCGTGATGTAGTCAAATCGTTAGCGATAGAAAAAGAGAGATTGGTTCTGACCTCCCCACAAGATGTGCAGACAAATGAAAAGTATCAAGCGATCGTTGCACCAGAACGATCAGCGGATATCTATCTCGAAGTGTTGTCAGGAGGTAAGTGAAAATGAACCAGGTATATGACCATCTACAGGAAAAGTGTCGAACCCTCCGTCTCGCAGAGACGGGAAAGAAGCTACCGGAAATTCTGAGAAAAGCAGAAGCTAAAAATTGGACGTACCACGAACTCATTCATGAAGTATTAAGTTATGAAATTCGTTGCAGGGAACAAAAAAACATGGAAAAGATGATGAAGTGGGCGGATTTCCCGGAGAATTTATCCTTCGAAACATATGACCTGAAGGAACAGAATGCCATCGGAGAAAAGCAACTCCATGTGTTACAGGAACTTCATTGGATAGATGAACACTTCACTTTAATTATGATGGGTCCAACTGGAGCTGGTAAGACACACTTATCTGTCGCATTAGGAATACATGCCGTGGAGAATGGATATCAAGTATCCTTCACTTCAATGAGCCAGCTGATGTACATTCTGAAGACAAGAGACTATATCAGCAAATCCAAAACTAGATATAAACGCATTGTATCTTCGGATCTCATTATTATAGATGATGTGATGTATATGACATATGAAGCTCAGGAAGCTCATCTATTTTTTCAGTTTATATACGACTTATATGATAAAGCAGCTTTTATACTGACTTCTAATAAAGGTCCTGGAGAGTGGGGGAAATTCCTTGGTGATCCCACTCTCACCACGGCCATTCTAGATAGGTTATTACACCGGAGTGAGATTCTTACATTTGATAAGGAGGCAGATAGTATAAGGATGAAATATCGGAAAGCAATTTTTGATGCATCACCTGTTGAATCTTAATTGTGGAAAACTGTTTAATATTATTTGTGGAAAATTGTTTGTTTCTACTTGACGGTTACAAAAAGACGCGAAGTTTTGAATAAAGTCGCGATATTATAACCCTTTGGATTAGTTATCTAAAGGGTTTTTTATAGTGAAAGGAAAAGAACATTTGAAGTTGAAAAGTTGACAATAGAGTTGTTCCGTTAAAGGGCCAGATTGTTGAATAACGGAGTGCTAGAAATATGCTAAAATTAGGAAGAGATTGTGAAAATGTGAACTTAAAGTAACGGAGCAGGATAGTTGAAGACTCAGTATTGAGATAATGTGGAATTCTGAAGCGAATTATTTATTCAAACGTATGAATAGTTAGATTAAAGATGCTATAAATGGAGGAAAGAATATGAATAGATCTGCAAAAAGGCAGCTCCAGATGCTAAATAAAGAGGAAGTGGATTCTATAGTATTACAAACATGGATGATGCTTGATGATCTGGATACAAAAGTTATTTCAAAAGATGATTTTGTTAAACAAATGAAATCTACTAAAAAGAGTGTAGAAGACTTATATGAAAATCGTAAAAACCCATTTTTAAATAATGAAAAAGAACTTACTGATATACATATTGTTTTTGGGGAATCTACCAATGGAGCACTAAAGAATGCGCTGGAGGAACTTAACAGGAAAAATGAAAGGGTCATTCGACTTAACCATATGTTTTCTATAGGACCAATCAGAGATCTGGATCAAAAAGAAGGCTTAGAGAAACGCTTAGAATGGCTTTTTTATAGAGTACATATGGAAGATGAAGAAGTTTTTAACTATGTTCAAGATAATTTACAGGATATTGAGGAGATTAGAAACATCCCTGACAATGTTAGGGTTACAATTTGGTATGGAAATAATGCACATGAACAAGTTGGGTTGCGTTTCGTACTATTCTTGTTGAATGAATGGGTCGGAGATATCCGTACACTCAATGTGTATGAGGTATGGGGAAACCTTTTTAATCGCTCTGACAATTATCCCCTGCATACTGCAGAACTATCACCAAAGCATCTTGGTATGATGCTTGACCAAAATTCTGATGAAATGATTTCTAATGAAGAACGAATATGGTTGGAAAAAGAGTGGTTAATGCTTTCTGAACAAAATTACAATCTGCGTATATGGAATAAAGAGATCCATTCGAAATCAGAAGATTATTTTGACAATATGATCCTTAACAATTTGAAAAAGCTCCATGAAGAAAGTGGAGAGAATAATTATATAAAAGCAGCTCGGCTTATTGGAGAAATACTTGGACATATGCCTCAAGTCGTTGGTGATGACTATATAGAATATAGAATTGTGCATCTCGTACTTGAAAAAGTGTTAGATATAAAGGGTATCCCTAGGGGAATGCGGTATTATGAAGTGAAATTAAGGGATTTATAAATGTGCTGGTTTCTTCGCAATGATTTTATCATGAAATTGAGTCATCAAAGATATCGGAGCGTTTGCTTAACAAATAGTAAGCGCTCTATGTAGTTTTAGGGCTGGGGTATTAATTAAAGGAAGTGAAAAATGTTCAAATCAGAGGTAACTAATAGAACAATAAGGTTAATAGTTTTTTTGATAGGAGTATCTTATTTATTGCTAAAAAGTAATAGTATAGCGAGTTCACTGTTATCATTTATATTTATAGCCCTGCTTGGGGTTTCATTTACAGTTTATCAATTAATAATAATAATATCTTTAAGAAAAGCAAATCGAAATTAGTTATTAATTTATAGAGAAGCAATTGTTCGATTATCTCGGAGCTTATCTGTAATAAGATAGGCTCCTTTTCTATGAACAAAAGATTGAGTTATTGGTAACCATTTGAAATAATTGGTATTAAAGAGATGGTCGGGCTTGTGGAATTATGTTTTTTTGAAAGGATGCTTCTTATGAAAAGTAAAGATAACAGCAAACGCAATATCATTCAGTGGACTGCATTTGTGATTGTGATACTCTCTCTTGTTATAAGAATAGCGTTATTTGTATCAGGAATAGCTCAGGATTTAGAATACAGTACAATTAATGCTATAACTTGGACAGGGTTTACGATAGGTATTATTTTAATATTGGTTTCTTACTTATTTCCAAAAAAGACCTAAAACTCCTGCTACGCATTTCAACTAAAGAGGAGCAAGAGTAGAACAGGAAGATGAACAGGAAGAGAGTTGCACGTAATTCGATTTGAGGAGGACAAATGGTCATTAGATGGATAAGAGTTATAAGTATTTTTTTCGTTCTTTACTTCGTATCAGCTTGGATCTTACATTTTATAGTTGAGAATGCTCGTGATGCCTTACCGTTATTTTTTGTTGGACTAATTGTTCTGTTAATTGTAGTAGTAGGATATTTAATTAATCATTATAGAAAACGACAATGATACGTCCAATTTTATTGCAGATTCAGCAATCGTGAGTGTAATAAAAACTAAGCCCTTTATGTAAGTTTAGAGCAGTATGGCTTAATAGCTAAACAATAAGTGAAATTGTAATTATGTAGTTGGAGGTAATATTTTGTTTTTAATATTTTTAATCATTGCAGCAAGCTTTCTGGGATATTTAATACTACCATTAGATGAAATTGGTTTAGTTCTTGCTTTTGGAATAATACTGGGGTGTCTTGTGAGAGGATTATTTCTCTTAAAGGAAATTCATAAAGAGCTTTTAAGAAAGTAAGACACTTAAAGTAGTTTGTTCCGTTAAATCGGAGCGATTCTAGAATATCATAGCAGCGTAAGCGTTGAATGTTGATCTTCATTTATTGGACGTAATTCCCACTGAGGAATTACGTCTTTTTTAAAGAATAAGGTTGAGTGTGTGGGTGGGGTTTGAAATAATTGGAATTAAGTGAGAAGGTAGAATTCCTGTTATGAATTAGAGGTAAAAGAAAAGGAGTGTAGTGATGATGGACCCGAAGGAATCACCTGAAAGGAACAGAGAGAAATTAAGACAAGAAGAGTTGAAAAGGAATCCTACTGGGAATATAAATGATTCTTTCAATAGAGCTAATAATGGGGGAGTAGTTGATTTAGTTGGTAGTTTAGGATGGAAGGGAACCTTAATTGTAATAGTCGCAATCATTATCGGTTTTTTAATTGCTTCAATGCTATTCTAATTATTCAATTACATACAACCTTGAATTATAAAAAAAACTCGATGTTGAGTCTTCTGTAATATCGGAGCGATTGCTCAATAATCAGAACCCATTGAATGGAGGTAAAAGATTGAGAAATAAACAAGTTTTGTTATGGGGAATAATAGCTATCGTCTTAGTAGTGATATGGCTTCTTTTAAAGTAGTACATATAATATACTCTTTTATCTAATCAAAGGAGATTATCTAGAAATCAAGTATGGAAACTCGGAGCTTATCTGTAATAAGATAGGCTCCCTTTATTTGTAATAAAAGATTGAGTTATTTGGATTGGTTTGAAATAATTGGTATTGGAGATTTTGTCAGGTTAAGAATGCGGATACAGTAGGAGTGTTAAATTGAAGAGTAGTGAAGCATCCTACAAGAATTCGAAGAGGGTAAACTTTATCTTCAGAAACATAATTCTTGTTGCCATAATATTAATAGCTAAAAATTTTGTTTGATAAAAGTCCTTCAAATGACTATGTTGGTTGGCATTCATAGTATTTTGGACGTTGAAAAGTTTATATGATTTTTTTGAGGAGAGAAAAAACGGTAGGAAAAAGTCAGCAATTATAAACATCATTCTCATAGCTATTGGTTTTGGTGTATTACTTTGGCAAATAATTAGCTTTTTACCTTTTTAGATTATTCAATTATTTCGGAGCGATAGCTGTACAATGGCTATCGCTTATCGTGCTTAGGAGCAGGTTTGTTCAATAACAAGCGTTAAAAGGAGGTCTTTTGTGAGAATAATATGGTTTCCGTTATTATCATCATTTGGAACAATGGCTCTATTATATTGGATTGGAAATATATTTAATTTATCTCTTCTTAGGTTTTCATTTGTTTTAAATGAACCGTTGAAAAATGGATTGATTTTTGATGCAAATATTGCAATACTTCCTATTGCTTTCGGTTTATTAGTTGGATTTATTGTGGAACGAATAGTTAAAGTCAGAAGCAATTGACCACCGAGGAGTATTGAAAAAGAAGAGTTGAAATGAAGAAAAAAATAGTTAATAAATAAGTTCAAATTTTGTTGAAAGTGTTATTCAACTAAAGGGTGCGTTAGTTCAACAAGCTAAAGGCAGCAATCATAATTATTAACTTGATCTTCCGCAAACGGGCGCAAGAGTTGAGGAACGATGAACTGAATAAGCAGTCCATTTTTCTTATCTTTAATCAGTTAAAAGGGCAGGATAATCGAAGATTGATTATAGAATAAAAATGACCCAAGTTAGTCTTCCTTCCGTACTTTATAATAGGTTCCTTAGTTAATATCTTGTTTTTTAAAACAATAAATAATGAAAAAAGGGGGACACTATTTTATAAAGTTCTTGAAAGGATAATGAGTATGCACGTTGCGATTGCTATTTTAACTATTTTAGCTTCTTTAAAGTGGGGGAATTGGAAAAACTGGAGTGAATATCATGCAAGTATGTTTTTTATTGCTACATGTGGTTTGCTTTATGAATATATTGTAAAAGACTATACCTTATGGAAATTTCATGCTGATTTGCTATATGGACTTGAAATGACAGTCATTGTCTATGCTCTTATTACCATGCCTGTTAGTATTTTTCTATTTCTCTCCCATTTTCCTAAAAAATGGTTTAATCGACTGTTTTACATCTTACTTTGGTCTGGAATTTACATCGCTGTTGAGTGGATTTTATATGTGTTTGGGAGAATTTCATTTCAGCATGGATGGGAAATTTGGTATTCTTTTTTATTTGATATCGTTATGTTCTCCGTCATAGCGTTACATCAGTATTACCCATTCCGAGCATATATCTTATCCGTTTTTATTATCATTTTCTTGATATTATACTTCAACGTTCCTTTTAAGTTTGCTAAATAACTGGAACCTGATACCATCAAATAATGCCTATTGTTCAGCTAAAGGGCGCGATTGTTGAACAACGTAGGTAGAAAATGATCAAACTTTTTATAAAAACCAAACTAAAATCTGCTGGAGAAGAATCCATTTTGATCAATCTTTTTTCAAAATGGATTCTCTTTATTTATCGTAAAATATGGGTTTGCGAGGTATTTTTGATCAAACTTTATTTCAAAGCTACATTAGGTTCATTATCATTTAATAAATAAAAACTAAATTACAGAGTTTTTTACACTATCGAAAATCATTGAGATTTTGTACCTTCAATACACTTACAACCATACCCCCGATTTGCCTGCCTAATCTCAACCCTTCATCATTATCTACTTTAAAATGTACGCCAGCGTACAAACGTGATAAAGCGCATTCTTCCATTGTGTTTTTTATTTCTGATGCTTCTGGTGGAAAGAAATAACTTAATACCGATTCTGCACATCCTGCAACAGTGGCGTGTGCAGAAGGGTAGGATGGAAAACGCGGTGTAGTCAACACAGGAGATAGGTTTCTGCCATATTGATTTGGACGTGCCACATCCCAAAGATATTTAAAATACCACGACATCACAAAGGCATCATTAACAGCAGCGTGAAAATATCCGAGTGCTCTGGCAATATGCGGCGATCCTAGTCTATATTTTTTGGCTAAATTGAAAATCATAGGAGTCATATTCTGAGTTGCTTCGACCGTCCCCCAGTATTGTGCGATGCGTATTTGTTGAGGCTTTATGGATGATAATGTTTGTTCTACAATAGATAACTCTGTTCCCCAATCAACCTCAATAGGATTTTTAATTTGCCAATTAATACGCTGCCGAAAGGGATCTAGGAATTCATTGTTTCTTTGCCTAAAAATAAAAAACATTGGAAAATACGCTGGTGCTGGATAAGCATTAGGTGGGGTTTGCTCTCCTTGGTAAGGATATTCTGACCATCTTCTGTAATTTATTCTCATTAAATCTAACCCCTTATATTTTTTCTACTTATTCTTTATGAGTAAGAGTAATAAAATATAACAATGTATGTTGTGGTTGATTATTAGATTGGTATTAGACAGGGTTTTTTTATAGATATTTCTCTATTATTTAGTCATTTATTAAGGGATAAAATTCACAATTCGTAAAAAATGAAAAAAATTGATAAAGTCAACCAGAAGTATCTGGCTGACTTTATAATACGAACGGGTGCTTTTTATTCAATAAGACAACATAATGATCTTCCACAATCGGGCCAGATTGTTGAGCAGCAAAAGGGGTTGTGGGAAGGCTATGGCGTAGGTTTTAACGAATGAGAATGGTTAGTGGAATGTTCATATTTATTGTATTAATATGAAATTATGTTATATGAATATCTTGAAGGAATAGAAGTAGAAAACTAGAGGAGTGTTTTCTATTGAAGAGGAATTATTGGTTCATAGCTATGGGTATTGTATGGACTGTTATTTTTTCAGGTGTGAGTTTTTATTGGGCAATGGGCGGCTTATTTGGTGTTAGATCTCTAGGCGGGGCCATTTACGAGATGTCTCTAAACCTTCCCCCCTCGTTCGTCATAATTGTATGGCTTACTGGTTTAATTAAATTACTTGGATTAATATTATTGTTGATGCTTCTTGTTCAATGGGAGAAGCTTATAATAACCAGAATAGAATACTTTATTACGTGACGAAAATTGTAGGAGCCTTATTGTTCGTGTATGGATTTCTTAATTTCTTCACAATTACATTAAGTGCGTTTAATATTTTAGATTTTGACTTAGATTCATATGCAACGTTTTGAAGATTAGTTTTCTGGGAACCTTTTTGGATGGTCGGTGGAGTTCTTTACTTTTTTTCCGTTAAAAGAAATAAAACTTTGTTCAACTTCCGGGGGATTTTCTTTAATAAGCTCTTCTGAAACGCTCTTCCAGAAAAGGGCCAGATTATGGAGCAAGGAATAAAGCTATTTTCTTGTAATGGGAGGTTAATTTAGGAAGAAAATAATGGTAAAATTAGTAAGATCTTTTTTGGAAGGTTAACCTAATTAATTGAAAGGGTTACTATATCTTGGAGTATGACATTTTAATTTTTATTATGAAAATGCTTTAGGGAGGGTGAAATGGAACCGAAAATAAATATCAATAAGTCAACACATTTTTCCTGGCTGTCGCGTTGGCCGCAGTGGATTGGGTATGCAGCTGCTCTATGGTCCCTACTATATGGGTTACTCGGGCTGTACTGGTTATTAGGTGGCAACGGATTTCCTTTCGGTAAAAACGATTCACGGGCAGAAATGATGGGATCATTTTTATCAAATCTTAATGTTGATGTCGGGGGACCACTCATTGCCATAGCTGGATTGGTAGGTACAGTGGTAGCTATAGCGATGATAATGACATGGGGAAGTCGTTTTCCTCGTGCAATAATTCTCTCCTTTGCTTGGATAATGAGTGTGACGCTTATATTTATAGTTCCAGATTCGCGAATTGTGCAGAACTTTGCTTATTTGTTTTTGCTTCACTTTGATCTGCTGGATTGGAGAGTTATTAATCAAGTTTTTTGTATAGTTGGTGGGTTCATATGGGGCGCTTCTGCAATAGCATATTTTCGTCTTACACAGAATGCTTGCGGCAATTGTGGCAGGAATGACGCTACAGAAGGATCATCAGCAAAAGCCACAGCAAAGTGGGGAAAGTGGTTTACCTATTTAGCCGTTATTATGGCATTGCCATACGGTATTGTCCGATGGGCGTGGGCGTTAGGAATTCCTTTGGGAACAAACGACTCATCAATGGTTGGGAATGAAGACAATGTACTAGTTGAAGCCATACTGGGAGGATTATGTATTGGCGGTGGAATTCTAACTCTTGGACTTATTCAGAGATGGGGAGTGATTTTTCCACGGTGGTGTTTTTTTCTAGCAGGTAAACAAATTCCAATTTGGTTTGTTATGGTTCCTGCAATGTTGATGTCGGCTATTATCACGATAACGGGGCTAAAGCTCAGTCCACAAATCATATTTATGATGGTTAATGGCTCAATTACCAATGAAAATTGGGGACAATTTGTTCCTTTTTTGTTCTGGTTGCCATGGGGAATATCTCTAGGGATAGCAATTTTATCCTATTATTTAAAAAGGCGGGGACGATGCAAGCATTGTGGTAAACTTTAACTCATCATTTTAATGGTCATTTAACATAAATAAAACCAAATGTGGCGAATTTAGATTACTTATAGATTGTATACAGGAGAGTTTTTATTTTCCTTCACTTTACTATTCGTTGATCTTCAACTATAGGGCGCATTTCTGAAGTAGTGAATTGTGCTCTTTCTTCATGTATAGGGCCAGATTGTTTAGTAAAGGAATCTTCAATAACATATATTTTTTGAACGAATCTTAGAATTAGTTATGGTAATCTTATAGAACTTTGTTAAAAAAGGGGGAATTATCCAGTGAAGAAATTGTACTTTATTTTAGGGGTAATTGGTACTGTTTTTCCTTATTATTTTTTTATTCAGTTCCTAGGGGATAATGGACTAGATTTAGGTTTATTAATGGAACTATTATTTGCTAACACGATATCGGCCTTTTTTGCAGTTGATTTTTTAATCTCATGTGTTGTGTTTTTGGTATTTATGTTCAATGAGTCACGAAAGTATAACATTAAAGAGAAATGGATTTGTCTTTTAACTCTGTTTGCGGTTGGATTATCTTTGGCTCTACCTTTATTTTTGTTTTTTAGACAGTCTTATATTGATAGTAAAGATGAAGTATAGATTAGAAAAAAAGCATGTCCAATGCAGGTTCAAGTGATGTTTTTGATAAAATTCTATCTTTTTTATTAACTATTTTGGAAAAATTAATTAGTTAATTTTATTCTATTTGAGCTCCTTGTTTATTCAAGAAACGGGCGTGTTTATTTAGGAACGCGTCTTTTTCGTTAGAGGGCCATTTAAATGAACAAGCAGCATAAAAGGATTTTCAATCGAAGATCCTTTTATATTACTACTGAATCTGATTATGTAAACTAGATTATTATACAATATTCATCGATACGGCTTTAATTAACTAGTACTTTAGCACAATAAGTAAATGTTGTTTCTGTAATGAATTTTTATGTAAAGGATCTTCCACAATCGGGCGCATTTCTGAAGTAGTGAATTGTGCTCTTTCTTCATGTATAGGGCCATTTAATGGAATAAGACTTCCAAAAAAATACTGGATATTTATGTTAATATTAGTGTGGGGATGGAATAAAGAATTTTGTCAATGAAAACAGAAGTAATATAGGTAGAAAAACTTATACAGGGAGAGATCTTTTATGAAAAAACATCATGCGTTACAGTTGTATGACTATCATGTTTGGGCGAACAACAAGTTTTTTGTGCGATTGAAAGAATTGCCGAAAGATATTTATGATCGGGAAATTCAAAGTGTTTTTTCCTCAATTGCGGAGACGCTTGTTCATATTTATACGGTGGATACAATATGGCTTGGTGTAATACGAGAGAATAGTATGGATGAGATTCAAGCTTCCATTATACAGGCGCAAGAAAAGACAAAGGATAAGGGACTCGAAGAAATGGAAACGCTGTTTTATGATTTGTCAAAGAAGTATCAAGATTTTTTTAACAATGAGAGTGATTTGGATAAAGAAATTTTCCCCGAACATCCTCAATATGGTCGTTTAGAAACTTATCTTTCCGAATTGGTTCAGCATGTTGTTAACCATGGCACTTATCATCGTGGAAATCTTATGGCAATGATACGTCAACAGGGTTACTCAAGTGTACCAACAGATTATGTTTTCTATCTTTATGAAATCAGTTCAACAAAATAGTTTTTCTCTTAACTTCCATTCAGAAATAAGACATTTTCAGCAATCGGGTGCGATTGTTGAACAACGTAGGTAGAAAATGATCAACTTTTTTATAAAAACCAAACTTAAATCTGCTGGAGAAGAATCCATTTTGATCAATGTTTTTTCAAAATGGATTCTTTTTATTTATTGTAAAATATGGGTTTGCGAGGTATTTTTGATCAAACTTCATTTCAAAGCTACACTTATTTATTTGTTTCTCTTTAAAAATCAGTTCGAAAAACACCGAAATGTGAATTCGAACGTTCACTAGATTACATATCTATTTACGAACAGAAAATAAACAGTATGGCGATAAACGGGTAAGGAGCAAAAATCAAAATGAGATCCAGAAATGAAAAATTTAATATCAAAAAAATTCTCTTACTTATTTTTTGATGAAATGCAAGATACGACGGCAAGGGATTTCCGACATATGTTGGAGAAGATTCGTTTGGTCCAGTGCATAATATAACTAATAATTTCAGGAGCAAACTTCTGAAAGATGAGCTTGATGGGGATGCAGCGTTTTATTATGTTTACGCAATGCTTCATTCAAACGAGTATAAAAGAAAATACTCAAGTGACCTAAGTAAAGATTTTCCTAGAATTCCATAAAGGACAAAGAAACTGATGTGGAAATAGGACGGCAACTTGTGAACTTACATGTGAATTATGAAAAATATGGATCAATTATACCTAGTTTCGACCTATTTAAGAAATTGAGGTTTATTATTTAAAGGCATAATTATAGCGTTTCTAAAATGATTTCCTTCAATTCTTTATAACGGTTTTTACTTACTCTAATTTCGTCTTTAACGTTTTCGATTTCAATTACATAGGATTTCATAAATTCATCAGGTTTTATCTCACTAATTTTATCTAAGGGTATCAAAAACGATTGATGAGGACGGATAAACCCATGTCTTCCAAGCATTTTTTCAAGTTCCCTCAAGGTGTGATTGCATTCAATTTCTTTATTATCCGCCGTATTGATAACACATTTTCTTATTCTTTTTTCAATAAAATTGATATCTTTAACATTTATAAAGCAAATAGAACCTGAACTTCGAACGCTGATTTTTTTTCCAGATGTATTTCTTTCTACAGAACCGCCTACTTTTGCATTAGAATTAATTTTTCTAAAATGTGTTATGCATTGTTCTAAGCGAAAGGGGTTTATAGGCTTTATTAAAAAATCTAAAGGGTATAGCTCATATCCATATAAAGCATAGTCTGTATGCCCAGTAACAAAAACCACTGAAATCTCAGGATACTTGATTTTCAACTCTTTTGTTAATGAGAGCCCGTTCATGTGAGGCATATCAATGTCTAAAAAGACTAAATCAACTGGGTTTTCTTCTAAGTAGCTTAAAGCAGATCGACTATCTGTAAATTCATAAATGTTTTCTATATCTGTGTAGTTGTTTAAGTGACTTTTAAGTATGTAATTACAATTAGGTTCATCATCTACGATTAATACATTAAACTTGGTCAAGTTACTTTCCCCTCCATTATTAAGCTGATATTGGGAGAGATACAAAAAAACTAGTATATCCCTCATCTATTTCAAGATAGATTAAACCGTTATAGCTTTCTACAATTCTTTTTGTTTCAGGTAAGCCTAGTCCTTGGTGATCTCCGTCTTTAGTTGTGAAATTATAATCAAAAATACTTTGAGAGATACTTTCTTCAATTTTTCCACAATTTGATACTAAGATGGTGTAATCCGTTCCATCTGCATCTAGTATTACCTCAATCCATTTTTCCTCTTGAGGAAGGGGTGTTAGCTCCTCAATAGCATTATCAATTAGATTTCCAATGACCCTGCTTATTTCAGAAATGCGACAAGGTAATGATTCGAAGGGGGAATTGATGATAATGGACATATCAATTCCATTCATAGAAGCTTTTTGTTTTAAAGTTAACAACAAAGCTGACATTGCAGGATGAGATAAGGGGAGCGATTCATTTGTTGTTCTGACATCCTCAATTAATTCTGAAATATATTCTCGAGTCGCTTGTGTATTATCTTGGAGTATAAGGCCATAGAGAGTGTTTAAGTGGTGTACAAAATCGTGTCGTTGAGATTTTATAAGACGGAAATATTTGTTTACATCTTCTTGATATTGCTCGTCGAGATGTTGTTCTAAGCGTTTTGTTTCTTCTTTTAAAAGTTGCTGAGAAAAAAATAGTAAATACGTAGTGCATAAAATGATTACGAAAAATGCTCCTTTGCTTTCAATTCCTAAATAAAATTCACTGTATGAAACTGTGAAAACCATAATAATGATGAAAGCTAAATTAATGAACAAGAAAGTAATATACTTATGAAAGTGTTTTTTATTATGCTTATCTAGTTTTTCAGAGTGAATGATCTTCCATGGAATAAAAGATATTCTGAACACATAAAAAAACGTAGAGATTAATACCAGTGCACATATATGGGGCAAAGAAATTAAAACGCGGGCAAGTGAAGTCTGCTCTAGAATTAAATATACGTCAAAAAAATTATCGAGAATAGAAAGTGAAACAAACTCAAAGAAGATAAATAGACACGAACTAAGAACAACTATAGCAAGAGATATTAACACTCTGACCTTCATTAGAGTTGAAATAAGCAAAAGTAAAATACTTAAAGATACGCTGAAATTTATGTATGGTGGTACTGTAATAAAAGATTGAAACAAAAAAATCACTGTACTTCCCAGAAGCCATATAGCCAGGAATTCATTTCTATAGTTTTTTTTAATGTTTATACTTAAGAAAGCAGTGCAGAAAAATAAAATAGCAAAAAACTCTAGAAAAATGCCTAATATCTTTAAAAGATAGTCCATACTCCTACTCCTATTTTCTTATCTATTTTATGATGCAAAGATAACATGTTTTCAAAAATTATCCAACAATAGTTTGTAATCGTGTTTAAAGTATTCTTCAGTTATGACGTGAAAACTCCTTGATTCACATGAAAATGGACTTAATACTGCTAAGCTCTAGATATAAAGGTATCTTTGGTTTAAGTTTAGATAGAGTAAGGTTTAATCCATTTTTAAAACTACATATATTGCATAACAAGATAGAGGATGGTGTGAAATGGTCATTTCATGGATTAAATGGAAACTGATGATCAGATGGAAAGTGCAATGGAATTATATAACCTTTTTCAAAAAAATTCCCGGGGGAAAATGGTTTTGGATAGCAGCACTTTTACTAAGTATAGTTCGTTTTTTTATGATATTGTTTGGAACCTACTTCTTATTAAAGGCAACTGTATTCAATCAATACCTTCTTGATAACACTTCATCAAATAGTATTATTGTAACCACTTTAAGCCAGGCAATCTCTTACTTAAACACACATGTTGAAGTCTTATGGTCATTGTTATTTTTTATAATTTTCCTATTTTCGGTACTTTATGGAATTAGTTCTTCTAAATGGCAATTACATTCGATGGATCACGAATGGTTGGAGATTCATGCGAAAGTAAAGTCTCAGACTGCTAGATTATTTTTATACCTAGAGGCTATTGTGTGGGATGTTAAAGATTACGTATTTAGTTATGTGCCGATTATTATAGCTCTTTCATTGTTAACAGAGTTGAACATGTTGGGAGTAGTGGGGATTGTCATTTTGACTCTGTTTTTATTTATTAGTATTAGTTTACTGGCTTCAGTTCTGTATTATCATTACTTGAGTTCTCAAAAAACCAGATTTCATTTTTATTTTCGTTTGTCATTTAATCTATTGATAAGAATCGTGATAGTGACGATAGCTTTTTGGGGAGGGAAAATATTAACCCCATGGATCAAATCTTTTCCTCTTACCTCCAATAATGTTGATGTAGCTAAGTATAACAACTGGCTTAGCCAAGGAGCCGAAGTGGTCAAAGACTTGCTAACTCCGTTAACGGTAATTTTTAAATACCCAATGCTCCCTCATAATTTTTTGGCATCATTATTATTTGATGAAGTTCCCATTTTCGATGGGGTCATTTTGGTTTTAGCTTGTATTGTTTTATTTGCCTTAACGTTTACAATTACGAGATTAAAACCTAAAAACAGGTCAGAAAATTTTTATCCTTTTACTATCATTGAAAGACTTATTCCATCTAAAGTTTTTGGGGAGTCGAATTATGCTCGCATGCAAGTAAAGCATCTGTTAAGAGGAAACTATTTCTTATATCGGTTCCCTGTATTAACTGGGTCGTTTCTTTTTTGGTTTCAACTCGGTTTAATGGTTAGTTTTATGACAGGTTTGAATCCTGGAGAGAAAATCTATTATTTTATTTTATCTTTCTATTTATTCTTCTTTGTCTATTTTCATATTGCTTCAATCTTTAGTGAACTAACAGGATTTTTTTCAGTCGATAGTGAAGGGAAAAACATCATTATTTATTTATTAGCTGGAAAAACTGTATGGGAAGTATTCAAATATAAATATTTATTATTTATTATCTATACCTATCCTTTATTACTAGTGGCAGATATAACACTGATCATATTCGCCAAAATAAAGTTAGTAGAGGCTGCAGTCATTTTCGTTATTCACTGTTTGGCCTTCTTGTTTTTATCAGCTTTGTTATTTTTGCCATCAATTATTAGTCCACATTTCAACTACATTAATATTGAACAATTGGAAGACTATCCGGATCAAAATTCAATACAGGGAATTGTAAGATATTTAATCGTTGGGGTATTTATTCCAGCTTGTATGATTCCTACCGCATTTTACTTAACAGACTATATAAGTCTTTCTACTTTATTGGCAATCCAATGGGCAGAAGCTATCGTTTTATTCTTTTCACTAATATTCTTTATGTTATTTGCACGTAATAAGTTGAGAAAACTATCAAAAATCGAGCAATTATCTTTGTAAGGAGGTAGGTTTATGGAACCGTTATTATCCTTTAATCAAGTTTCAAAAACAATTGGGAATAAAAAAATATTGAAAGATATGACCTTCAACATCCCATTTGGCAAAATTATAGCGTTCTTGGGACAAAACGGTGCTGGAAAAACGACTTCTTTAAAAATTGCATCAGGTCTAATGGATATTGAATCAGGGGAAGTTCAATTCCTGGGGAAACCTATCGATAAGTCTAAAAAAGACGTCATGTTTATTCCTGATTATCCTTTTCTATATGATGAGTTAACTGGAGAAGAATACATTCGTTTTACGGCAGAACTATTCAAAATGCAAGTTAATAAAGCCATTATCGGAGAGAAAGTGAAGTATTTTGATTTGCAAGACGAAGTAGGAAAAAAAATAAAGAATTTATCATTAGGCAATAAGAAAAAATTAACACTATTGACTACATTATTAAATAACCCTAAGTTACTATTATTAGATGAATTCATTTCAGGTATTGATCCTATTAATATGAAGATAATAAAAACAATATTAAGGAATTACGTCAATGAAGGCAATTCCATTTTATTGTCTACTCACCAACTTGAGGTTGCACAAAATTTCTGCGAAAGTTTGATATTTATTAATAATGGTGAAGTTTTACAATCAAATGTTGACGTTGAAACTGTTACAAATAAAGATAATAGTCTAGAAGATTATTTTATTAGAACTTTGAGTGAAGGAGTTAACTAAATGAGTAAAAAACTTTTTATTACATCTTCTGTTGTATTTTTTTTCTTTGCAATCCCGCCACTAGTTTTTTCAATGTACAAAGGTAATTTGACGGATTCGCTAATTATTGGAATTATTTTGATCGGAATCTTATCCATTACTACTTTCGGATATATTAAAAATACTAATAAGAAATAAATTCTCAATTGAAATCGTCATAAAGAGAGCAGCACTTTTTCCTAAAGTGTTGCTCTCTTTTATTGGTTCTATTTACAAAATTTCAATTATTACCCCCGAAAAGAGCAAAAATAGTCACATTAGGTAATTAATGTTTAAATATCCCTTTTTTATAGTGTTATGAACTCATATTCGAAGCACGATTACAAAAGGAGGATTAAAAATGAGCATTGCACAAAAGGTAGCAGAAGCTCCTGAAAGAAGATAGCCTTCCTACAAGCCTTCTAGTCTATTAGAAGTACTAATTCAACCTACTGATTATTTTTCTAGTCTGAGGATAGATCGTAAAATAGGGATGAATGCATACATCATCTTGGTGTTGTATGGAATCATATCCTTTTTCCAAACGACTTTATTGAAGTCTAACGAATTTTTATTATTGTTATCCCCAGAATTGCAAAATGAAAGTACATATTTGATTTAGTATATTGGAACGAGTATTTTTTCTGTCATTCAATTGTTGTTTAGTTTATTAATAACCTTCGCAAGCTGATTAAGGTTCGAAAAGGAGGACACCCGAGCCTTCCCTATCCTCACCAAGACAGCGCTCAGACGTTTAATGGTCGCAAAAACTTCTTCATTTATAAACGAATGGTCCTAAAAAAGTGAGACGAAGAAGCTTACTATTACTTGTTGGTTAATTCTTTTTCCACTTTGGTGATCAGGTCGTTTAGTAGCTTTGTATACGTGTTTTTCACTTTTTGATAGATGAATTTTGCTTCCTCTTCGTCGTACAAATGAGACGTTTTGTTTCGATCAATCATCATGTCGATCCAGTCGTCTCCGTTTTCAATGAGTCCGTAAGAAAATGCTTCTCTAATGGTAGCACGCGGACTTCTAATTTCGCTGATCCCTGTGTATTCTAGGAACATTTTCATGGTTTTCCAACTCAGTTCAAAAGTGAATTCAAAGCGCTGGATGACGCCGTCATACACGATATCATCTGTCACGGGAATTTTCGTTGCTTCTTCTAAACGGGTTGCCGCCCGTTTGAAGTCTTCAAGCTTTTCGTACAGCCTGTCCTTGCTCATATATGATCATCCCTTCTTTGTTTATATTTGCTAACAGCTTTTCTTTTTGGAGTCGGTTCGTAAATAAGATATCGATCTTCGAGGGGGTCGTCATCTCTTCGACCGCCAGGGCGATAAGGTTTTGTTCGGTATGAGAACAGTTCACTGTTGTGATAGCAAGATCGATGTCTGAACGATCGGAGTGGTCACCACGTGCCCTAGAGCCAAACAGGACAACTCTCGTGATGGCCGTATGATTCGAACAATATGCTACGACTTCCTTAATAAACCGGTCCGATATGCCCGTTGCACGCCAGTTGGTTGTCATGTGGACTCTCCTCCTACTTTCTTGTTCTTTTATTGTATCAGGAATACGAAGGTCTTCGCACCTGTATCCGTCTAGATCTATTAGTCTTGCCTTTTCATCGAAGATAAAAACGCCACCCCTTATTTTGAAAGAGGTGACGTTTTGGGGTCTGTCTTTTCAATCCACTGGACGAAGGCATCCCCGTAAAAATGGCGATTAAACTCTTGAACACACTCGAGCAACTGAGCTCGTTTTGATTCGTCCATTTCCTGAAAATAGTTTAAGAATTGGTACTCATAAGTGGTAGAGGTATGAATTGCTTCATAACCTAACGCGGTCATACTGACATACGTTACCCTTAGATCTTCCTGGTGCTTGATTTGGCTTACCAGTCCTTTTTCTACCATTCTTTTCAGCACTTGCATGACGGTTGAGACTGATAGTAAGCATAAGTCTGATAAGCGACTCACCGTGATCTCTTCTTCTAAATAAATAATCCTTAGAAGGTGCTGTTCAGCCTTGGTGATTCCCATGTTCTGTGCCGATCTTTCCCAATCGTTTTCTAAGACTTTGTACATGGCGCGAAAGTTGTTTAATAAAAAATGCAGACGGTCTTCCAATCTATGTTCATCCTTTCAATATATGGGAATGTTCCAAGCTTATCGTATCACACATCCCCATACGTGGACTGGGTAGCAATTCCATTTTTTAAGAACGTTTTATATCATTTTTTTCTCTCGAAATAAGAGGGATAAACAAAAAGAAACCCATGTGGGTATGAGCTTCTTTGTTCTTTCTTTTACGGGGGTGAAAAGGTACTGCAGTCGAAAGAAGGGGAGAGGTTTGGTCTTGAGGTGATTCGGATTAAACAGGTGGAGAAGTGTCGATGCTTTTTGCGATCGAGACAATACGTTCAACATAATGCGACGAAGGTGGCATGAATGTAAGGCCAAGAGATTTCTTACTACTTTGTTTCTAATCAAAATTTTTGTTTATGTATTTTTGTATGTCCTCTATTACTGTTTTGGCAGCTTTGGGACTTAATATTACTTTGCCATTTGCGAGGACCAAATTGTTTGATGATATTTCACCTGTTACCTGGCAAACCTCTTCATTCGGTGCATATTTTTTTATGATTATTTGGTCATCATCCACGTATATTTCCATTGGGTCTTTTATATTAATTCCAAAGGATCTTCTGAGTTCTACTGGTAGAACAATTCTCCCCAATTCATCAACTTTGCGCACAATGCCCGTTGCCTTCATGATATTATCTCCTTTTGTTAGATTGAATTTTATCAGTATTCTTGTAGAGTCTTTGCCTTGCTAGATTAATGTTTTTCACTGTTCCTATTCTATATTTTTACGTTTAATACGCTTTTGATTTTTGTGAGATATTGAAATCTTATTAAAATGAAATAGATTATTTGTAATGCGATAAAGATGCCTATGACCAACATGGATTCTTTCATAAGTGAATAACTAAACATGTTTTGCATGGCAATAAGGGATATGAAGCCATGAATGGTGGCAACGAATAACGGAATAAAAAATAGGACACCTAATTTAGTCGTAATGATGGTTGATAACTCTTTTTCCGTTATCCCAAATTTTGCAATCATTTCATACTCGCGTTTGTCCTCCTTCATATCGGTATAAAGTCGAAAATACAATAGGCTTGCGGAAGATATGAAAAATACTGCCCCTATAAAAAAGCCAATAAACAAGACAATATCAATACCTTGCTGAGTAATTTTCGTTGATTCAAGAAGCATGGTTCGAATACCAACAATGGTTCCGATCGCTGAAAAGGTTATGGTAAGGACAACGGTTACCATAAATAAAATTTGAGCGTTATCGCGTAAACGATAAATTAGGTTCGATACAATGATCATATTCACTTTGTGTCGATAGATTTTCTTTTGTTTTCTTATGCGGTGAAGAATATAGACACTAAGCTGGGTGAAAAAGAAGTAGGTTCCAATTATGACGATTATGGTCACTGGTATCATGGCAAAGAAAACCATAGCTTCCTGTACGAGCAACGCGATAGCATAGCCTCCTCCTAGCAGAAAAACAGATAAAATGGATAAAGCAGGAGATGCTTTGGGTACACGTTTCGGTTTTGAGTTTCCTGTGAAGAGATCAATTAATTGACTACCCCGGACAAAGGAAGTCGTAAAGAATGAAATGATTAAAAACAGCACACCAAAAGAAATGGAAGTTAGGAGAATGGCTTCCCAGGGCCAATAAAAAGGGAGCTCATTTGACATTCCTAAGGCATATTCGCTAATTAAAAGCAGTAGTTTTGCAAACAGTAGTCCAATACATATCCCTGAAATTATGGCGGCAGATCCCATGAGCATATTTTCCAAAAAGATCAGGTTACGCAATTGTTTATCCGACATTCCATTGATTGCAAAAATTCCAAATTCTTTTTTTCGGGATTTCAAAAATGAACTCATCGAATAAAGCACGAAGAGAAAAGAAAACACATAAATAATCGCTTCTGCGAAATGCATCCCCACAGAGACATATCCGCCAATTATCTCTGTGGTGAAAGCTGGGTGGAATGCAAAAAGAGCATAAATAAAGAAAACTGAAACCGAGAATACACTGCTAAGAAAGTAGGCTAAATAAACTTGTTTGTTTCTCACAACGTTAATGAATGCTAGTCTTGGAAAAGTCATGATAGCCTCCTTACTGGTGAGTTAATGTTAGGTATAATAGTTATGCTTCATGTTTTCGAAAGAACCTATATCCTATTACCATAATGCAGCTAAAGGCTAATAAGGATATGGTGAGTGAATAGGGTATAGTAAGATTCCTCATCCCCTCTGAATTTGGGATTAAAGTCAGTGAGGGGAGAGACCAGAAATAATACTTTCCATAGGCGCTGTTTGTAATAACAACACTTGTAATCGATGCAGCTAAACTTATACCAATGGGTATTCCAATATTAGGGAATCTTATGCTTAGAATCATCTGTAAAGCAAGGATGGGTAGACAAGTTATCCAACAAATGAGGACATTAACGGCCGTCGTACCGTAGGGGATATTCCCAACACCCACAATAATCGCAGCTCCTATAGTTCCAATATAAAGAATGAGCATGGATAGACCGACGAGTCCTATATGAATAATTGTTTTAGTGATATAAATGGATTTCAAATTCACAGGCATAGTAAACAAGTATTTCCAATTATTTTCTGAATGTTCAATTCTGGCAAGCCAAACGGCCATCACCGCGATCGATAACGGAAGAAGTAAGAGGCCGTAAAATGTTACGATTTGCCCTAGTAGTTTTTCCCAGGGAACCGCATTTCCTTGTAGGAAGACATCTTGATAACGGACAAAGTTATAAGCCCCAAACGTCACCATTAATAGTGGTGCTACACACATTAATAGCCAAACATAAGAGCGCTTTAACTTCATCATCTCCATCATTAATACTCTACTAAGCGTCATGCTCTATTCACCTTCGTTTCTGTTTCATATATTTAAATATCTCGGTGGGCAAATTCACGATACCCTATGATTAAACATAAGAGACCAACCACCACGGACTGCCCCATATACCAGGTAATATTAATTCCTTCATTTAACCGGATCGGAAGTACCAAATAAGGATACACCCAAGGGAGCCATCGTGTCAGGGCTGATTGTAATAGAAATATGGCTGCTACCGTTCCACAGATGGATACGGCTAAAGGAATACCGGGATTATCGAATTTAATACTAAGCCAAAATTGAATGGTTAGCACAGCAAAAGCGCCAATCAATGCAGCACAAAGTGTTTGTATTAGTTGACTATACTGTATATCGCCAGGTAATTGGAGTATAAATGCACTACCTAGAATACCAATGCCAAGCAAAATGGAGCTTACCAGTAAGAAAAAGATGACCAACGTGATTTTTGCAAAATACACATCTCTTCGTTTGATCGGAAGAGCTAAGAGATATTTCCAATTATTTTCTGAATTTTCGTTCATGATAAGCATACTAGATAACACGGCTGCTAGGATTGGAAGTATAAGAACGGCCCAGATCACTGCGTGTTGTTCAATGAAAATCGTCCAAGGTATATCTCCTTCTTTCACTACACTCGTATAGCGAATTTTAAAATTTACATATTGTAATAGCAAAATTAGGGTTGGAGCTAAAATGACTGGAAAAACAATCCGATTGTTGCGAAGCTTTGCCCATTCAGCTGAAAGAACCTTATGAAACATCTAGATGGCCCCCTCTTTTCCTGTTAAATCCAAGAAAATTTCCTCTAGAGATTTGACGCTCTCTACCAAATGGGAGACTTCAAATCCATTGGTGACAAGTTTTCTGTTTATTGCTGAAACCGAGTCATTTGGTTGATCGACCAGTAGCATATCTTCTATAATCCTTGCTTGAACATCTTGCTGGCGTAGTAGATCTTTTGCACCCATCAAATTATTGACTTTGATTTCAACTCGAGGTTTTTGATCTCTCTTCAACTCTTCCATTGTGCCATGAAACTTTAATTTTCCGGATTGAATGATGCCTACGTGGGAAGCGATCATTTCGATTTCGGCAAGGTTGTGACTAGAAATTAACACCGTTATACCAAATTCTTCGGGCATTCGTTTAATCAACTGCCGAATTTCGTGGATGCCACTTGGATCAAGCCCGTTTGTAGGTTCATCTAATATTAACAGTTCTGGAGAACCAAGCAGAGCGAGTGCTATTCCTAGTCTTTGCTTCATTCCTAGAGAATACTGCTTCACTGGTTGGTGGGAAACTTCAGATAACCGAACAATTTCCAGCACCTCTTCGATTCGGGCGTTAGAAGATCCTAATATTTTACTAGAGAGTTTTAAATTTTCGAATCCAGTTAAGTTTCGATAATAAGAAGGCGCTTCGACGAGAGCCCCTACTCTTCGAAGAATATCAATTCGATTTTTATGAAATGTTTGGCCAAATAGCCTTACTTCACCTTCTGTTGGCTTCATTAGTCCGAGGAGCATACGGATTGAAGTCGTTTTCCCTGCACCATTTGGACCAAGAAAACCAAAAATTTGACCGCGTTTAATTTCTAAATTCACATGGTCAACTGAATACTGATCCCCAAATTTTTTTGTTAAATCTTTTGTAGCAACTAATGTTTCTCCAACATCCTTATTCATCATTATCCCTGCCTTTATGTACTGTCAAAGACTCCGATTATCTTTTTTTTTCGATGCAAGGCGTCTCTGAGCAAATTGTCTATAGTTGTACTATATGGGTAATGCGATTTGACTACCATTGTTTAACCTTTCATTACCTTACGATGTTGTAAGATAAAGAAGACAGATCTGTTTAAGGGTTTAACCATGTTTATAAACCGTGGAAATATATGCTAAAATTAACTGTTTCATATAAGGGGCACCTATTCAATCAAGCTATTGGTACGGGGAAATTCATTGGAGGAGTGAAATCTATGTTTCGTGTGTTCATTGTAGAGGATGATGAGAAGTTGGTCTCTCTCCTACAAGACTATATTCAGAAATATGAATTTGAAACAAGCGTTGTTCAAAGATTTGGAAGCGTGGTTGAAGAGTTTAAAGCTTTCTCTCCACATCTTGTTTTATTGGATATTAATTTACCAAAATTCGATGGTTATTACTGGTGCAGACAAATACGTCAGTTCTCTACTTGTCCCATTTTATTTATTTCTGCTCGTGACGAAAAGATGGAACAGGTGATGGCTATGGAAAACGGTGGAGATGATTTTATTACAAAACCCTTTGATTACGAAATTGTACTTGCAAAAATAAGAAGTCAGTTAAGGCGGTCTTATGGTGATTATGCAACGAACCAACTTAGTAGAACGATAAACCTTGAGGGAGTTTCCCTTGATGTGGATCGAATGGTTATAAGTTTCGGTGCCCATATGGTCGAGCTAAGTCATACGGAGACAAGAATGCTAAGTGAATTTTTAAGCAAGCCTGAAGCAGTCATTAGTCGTGACCGATTGCTTGAAAAAATTTGGGATGAGGAAGCATTTGTAGATGATAATACACTTAACGTTAATATTAACCGTGTGCGAAAAAAGCTTCAAAATCTCCACATTAAAAATGCCATTCTGACCGTGAGGGGCAAAGGATATCGTCTCATTCCTAATTGGGGGAAAGGAGAATGAAGCTATTTTTCCGTGATCATGTTTCTTTTTGCTGTTTGTATGTCGGACAATTATTGCTTATATTGCTGATTTTTTGGCTTGATGGCTATCGACATGGACCTACAGCTTTGTATGCATCGAGTTTAAGTCTCATACTCTTTGGTTGTTATTTAGTCGTTCGCTACATACGAAACCAAACATTTTATAAACGACTTTCAACACCTTTAACGTCATTGAATGATTACAGTATGGAACGTCAATCTTCTCCACTACCTTACTATTTAGATCAGTTTCACGATGAACTACGCCAATACTATCTAAAAGAAATGGAAAGTTATAAATTAAAATTTGACCATCACATACAATTTCTAAATCAATGGGTGCATCAAATGAAAACGCCTCTCTCCGTGATGAACCTCATGGCACAAGAGCGAGATGATGAATTTTCTTCGTCTCTTAACGATGAGATTGAGAGGATGAAAAACGGATTGGATATCGTTTTATATACTTCTCGACTGGATTCTTTTGAGAATGACTTTTATGTGGAATCTCTTAGTCTCTATTCTTTGATTCGAAAAACAACTTCTGTACAGAAACGATTATTCATAAGGAATCATATCTATCCGGAAATTATGATCGATTCCAAACTTTACATCCATTCAGATGAAAAATGGATATCTTTTGTTTTCACACAACTCATCACTAATGCCATTAAATACACGGTGGATAGTGGGCAGAAAATCCAATTTGAGGCCAAACAACTGAAAGATGAAATTGTTGTTTCGGTACGTGATTATGGCGTTGGAATACCTAAAAGTGATTTACCACGTGTCTTTGATCCTTACTTTACCGGTGAAAATGGACGGTCGTTTCAAGAGTCTACAGGAATGGGACTTTTTCTTGTTAAACAAATTCTTGATGAATTAGGACATCGTATCGAAATAGAATCTAATCTCAATCAAGGCACAATCGTTCAAATTTATTTTAAACGAGTAACTTGAATTACAAGTTTGTAAGTGAATTGTAAGGTTAATCAATTCATCAACCGTTGTGCTAGCGTTACACTATCCTTACTTAGGAGGGGAGCTATATGCAAATTGTAGATGTAAAAGGATTGAGTAAAATTTATAGAGGAAAGGTTTCTCATTGCGCTCTAGATCGCATCAATTTTTCAATTGATGAAGGAGAATTTGTTGGAATTATGGGTCCCTCAGGTAGTGGGAAGACGACTTTACTTAATTTATTAGCAACAATTGATATGCCATCTCATGGTACAGTTTCGATAAACGGGAGTAATCCACATGCTATGACTCATAAAGATAAAGCACTTTTTCGAAGGAATGAACTTGGTTTTGTATTTCAGCAATTTAACCTTCTTGACACCCTGACCGTGGAAGAAAATATTGTCTTGCCTTTGGCATTAAACGGGGTCAAATCTCAAGAAATGGACAAAGAAATTGCGCGTATTTCTCAACAACTGGGTATAGAATCTCTTTTACATAAAAGAACCTATGAAATTTCAGGCGGACAAATGCAACGAACTGCTATCGCTCGAGCGATTATTCATAAACCCTCCTTACTTTTAGCTGATGAACCTACGGGAAATCTTGATTCAAAATCGTCCAAAGCTGTCATGGACACTCTTACTGAAATTAACCGCAGTGAAAAGACAACCACTCTTATGGTAACGCATGATCCAGTCGTAGCAAGCTATTGCAAACGAGTCATTTTCATCAAAGATGGTAAGCTTTATAACGAAATTTATAAAGGAGATAGTCGCCCCGTGTTTTTTCAAAAAATTATTGATGTTCTTGGTCATCTGGGTGGTGATAGCTATAATTTGATGGTACCTAATTGATCAACATACATTCCATTTTGCATAGGTTAAACAACACAAAAAAACCGAGAGTATAAAAAACTTTCGGTTTTTTGTGTTGTTTAATTATCGATTTTTTTCTTCTGGATTCTCATTTCATAATAATCGTTAAGTGTTAAAACATTCAAAATAAAGGTAATAAATGTAATTTATCTCAGTTTAAAGACACCTCTTTATCAATATAAAGATATTCGCGACAAAATAACCGGGTCTAAGGAACTTCACTAAATACATTTTTATCCTTTATTGGTGTAATTGGTACGAAATGACAGAATAGGGCTATTTTTCTCAAAAATGTGTGTATATAATTTCAATTGTTAGGCGCCATGGTTGCTAAAACAAAATATGAGGAGGAATTTTAAAATGGAAGATTTGAAAAATGTAGTTGTCACTTTATCTGATGAGGAATTACAAGAGGCTTCAGGTGCAGCTGGTTGTGGATGGACTTGTACAATCACTGATGACTGCCCTAATAGCGTATTTGTTTGTTGCTAATAACTAAAAGGTAAATCAATTAAGGCAAGGGGGGATCTTCTCCTTGTCTTAATTGTTTGTTAGAAATCATTTTATAGTTAAATTTGGTTGATACAATACTGTTTTGATCAGGGGGAATAATGATGCCTTATCAATTAGCTTTTACAGATACCGATTTCCATGCTTTGAACCGAGGCCTTTACTTACATGAACGCTTACTTGAAAAAAAGGTGGAAATTGAGGATACCCAGGTGGAAGACTGGTTTCAGAAAACCGGATTACCGTATGATCAGGGAAAGCGTCGTTTAGCCGAAGATGGTTTAACACCTGACGATTTCAAATCCCTTTTAGCTGGAAAAGATACGCCGATTGCGAAGGAAAAAGTTAACTGGATTCAAAGCCTATCTGATATCTTTAATGGACCTCATCTTTTACAAAAGGATATTGAATTTGAAAATGAAGACGCACATAACCAGGAATTCATAACGTTTGTTCAGCCTTTTTTAAAGTTTATTAGCTTTGAAATTTCAACTACATACAAAGAGTGGAAGAAGCAATTTAAGAATGTATCTTTCGAAGAAGCTGTCATACAAAAAAGTTTGTTAACGGCTACGAGTGAAAGTTTATTAACCCTTTCTATGCGCGTTCTTATCTACGAATTAAATCTTATGCGCATCAAAGGTTGTTTGAATGGAGAGACGTCAGAAGAGCGTTTCAATGATTTTATTAAATCCTATATTTCAAATGAAAAAGATATTTACATCTTATTAAACAAATACCCTGTACTAGCGAGACTAATGGTAGAAACGACAAACCGATGGAAGGTTGCTATTTGGGAATCTATTGAACGTTTATTTAACGATATTCCTAAAATTAGAGGCGAGTTTAATGGGGATTTTTCAAAATTAAATCATATTCAAACTGGTAGTGGAGATTTACACAGAGATGGTCGAAGTGTCCTGATTATGATATTTGATTCAGGTAAACGTCTAGTATATAAGCCTCGAACAATGTCCATCGATGTTCATTTTAATCAATTATTGAAATGGGTGAATGGAAAAGGGAATACGCCAACGCTTCATCCTGTTAAGGTAATTGATCGTGGCCTATATGGTTGGCAAGAATATGCATGTCATGAAGAATGTGAAAATAAAAGTCAGCTTGAGCATTTTTACAAGCGTCTTGGTGGTTATATAGGGATTTTTCATATGCTACATGCTACTGATATTCATATGGAAAATATGGTTGCTTCAGGGGAGCACCCTCAATTCATTGATCTTGAATCTCTATTTCAAAATTTTAACCCTATTGATGCAAGGAATTTAACTGCACTACAAAAAACATCTGAAGAGCTAACACAATCAGTTCTTAGAACAGCAATTTTACCAGCTTCACTATTCAAATCAGGTTCTTTCCGTTCCATAGAAGTAAGTGGAATCGGAGGGCATGCAGGTCAGAAACTTCCAAGGCCGATTTATAAATTTGCAAATAAAAAGACAGATAAAATGAGAATGTCTAAAGTTGTTGGATATCACAAAGGCGCAAATAACCGTCCTTCCTTTAATGGGGAGGAAACCTTACCAGAAAATTATCTTGAGGAAATAGTAGAAGGCTTTGAAAATATGTATCTATTACTTGAAAAATATAAAGATGAATTGGTTTCCGAGAATGGTCCCATTATGGCATTCCAGGAGGATAATGTCCGTTCAATCCTTCGCCACACTCAATCTTATTCTACTATGCTGGAGGCATCTCTTCACCCTGATAACTTGAAAAATGGTTTAGACCGTGTACAACTTTTCGATTACCTTTGGCGTATTATTGACCTTAATGAAAAGCTTGGGAAAACCATCCCTTCTGAAACAAAAGACTTATTAAAGGGTGATATTCCATATTTTTCTTCGAAAGTGAGTTCTACTTCTGTTTGGGATAGTCGCAGCAAAGAAACATTAGGGTTTTATGATCATTCCGCACTAGACCATACGTTAGCTCGCATAAAAGCGTTTAGTAAAGAAGATTGTCAAAAACAAATTAGATATATTCGCACCTCAATGGCAACGATGCTAAAGCGTTGGGATTTCAAAGAATACCGTAGTAATGTGGCAAAACAAGTACCAGACCCCCTTGCTACACGAGAGGATTTTTTGCAACAAGCAAAGATGATTGGCGATCAGTTAATGAAATCAGCTTTCTGGGGTGACAGTAAGGAAGATGTTAGTTGGATTGGAATAGGTGCCTCTCTTAATAACCGATGGTTATTTACTCCATTAGATGCCACTATGTATGACGGCGTTCTAGGTGTGGCGCTTTTCTATGCTTATCTGGCTGAAGTTTCTGAAGAAGAGCAATACCGGGACGTAGCTCGAGCAGCAGTAAAATCAGCATATGATTTTTTAGATCGATATGATGGACTTGGTTCTCTATCTGCATTCCATGGCTATGCTTCCGTAGCTTACGTATTTAGTCATCTGGGTGTACTGTGGAAAGACCAAACCTACTTAGACGAGGCAATAAATGCATTGCTTAAATGTGAGAAATGGATCGATAGAGATGAAATGTTTGATTTGATAGGAGGAGTATCTGGCACATTAATAGTTGCCTTGAGACTTTATAAATTAACTGGATCAGAACAAGCTCGTTCAATTGCAGTGCAATGTGGTGATCATCTAATTCAACATGCTACTAAAAGAGACCAAGGCTATGGGTGGGTTTCTTCTATGGATGGGGAAACTGCTTTAGTAGGTTTATCTCATGGTGCAGCTGGAATAGGGTGGGCTCTAGCAGAACTGTACTCTTGTACAAAAGACGAAAAGCACCTTGAATACAGTAAGCAAGCTATCTTATATGAACGAAGTCGTTATATTGAAGAAGAAGGAAATTGGGCAGATTTACGTTATCGCGATGAACGAAAACGACTTGGAATTACTACACCGGTTCAATGGTGTCACGGTGCAGCAGGAATTGCTCTAGGTCGACTAATGACAATAAACCATTGGGAAGACAGTTCTATGATGGAAGAAATAGAAGTGGCTATAAATACAACCATTAGAGAAGGTTTTGGTGGAAGTCACTGTCAGTGCCACGGTGATTTTGGTAACTTAGAAGTTCTTCTTCTTGCTTCAGAACAATTAAGAGATTCGTCTTTAAAAACTAAGGCGCTTCAAATTGCTTCCTCAATTCTTGAAGAATCTCAGAGTGAAGGATGGTTTTGTGGGATACCTCAAAATGAAGAAACACCAGGTTTTATGCTTGGATTAGCTGGTGTTGGATTTGGATTGTTACGTTTTGTTGATCCGGATTTAGTTCCTTCTGTTGTAGTGCTAGGTGGACCAGTGGAATGACCTCCACTCGTTTTCGTGTTCCTTTTGTAGAGCAAATGGAACAATCAGAATGTGGCCTCTGTTGTTTGTCTATGATTCTTTCATATTACAAAAGTGAGTATACCTTATGGGAGTTGCGCAATAGCTGGGGGGGCGGACGAGAAGGGATTAATCTTCTTATTATTAAGAAAATCGCTGAGTCCCTTCATTTAACAGCT